>JBGSJB010000481.1:0-25282 GCA_041742175.1 Pirellulaceae bacterium | reverse complement strand
AAAACACACGCGGCCCGAAGAAACCACCAACTCCTCGAACCCGTTTCAAAGGCACACCACACGTCTCAACATACCAATTGTTAAACGAATCCGCGAATTCAACCAATGCGTAGCCTAATTTGCGACCTTCAAAGCACTGGTATTGAAGTGAATCCCACAACCGCAACGATTAACTAGACGGGAATAAGAGTCAATGCCCATTCAATTCAATGAGGAAGACGGTGGCAAGCTGCTTAACGTGCATGTCAGCGGCAAACTGACAAGTGCGGACTATGATCATTTCGTGCCAGAATTCGAACGGCTTGTCGGTCTGCATGGCAAACTGCGAGTCCGCTTCGATATGACAGGCTTCCACGGTTGGGATGTAGGGGATGTAGGGGCGCTATGGGCAGACACTACGTTCGCCATCAAACACTTCGTCGACATCGAACGAATTGCCATGGTCGGGGAAACGAAATGGCAACATGGCATGGCAACGTTTTGCAAGCCATTCACCAGAGCGAAAATTCAATACTTCGATCACGAAAAGTCCACACAGGCTCGTACTTGGTTGGAACAAGCATAATGGACTTGCAAAAGCTGATCGACACCGCCAGCGCGTTGGTCGCCAACGATAAGGGCTTGCTGGCGATGGATGAAAGCAATCCGACTTGCAACAAACGGTTCGCAAAGTTGGGCATTGCAGAAACCGAGGAGCGGCGTCGGGCGTATCGCGAAATGATCATTACGACGCCTGGGCTCGGCGAGTGCATCAGCGGTACGATCCTTTACGACGAGACGATTCGCCAGCAGAAAAAAGATGGCACTCCCTTTGTCAGAGTTCTCACCGATGCGAGAATCATTCCTGGTATCAAGGTGGACACGGGTGCCAAGGACATGGCCGGTCATCCGGGTGAGAAGATCACAGAAGGTCTCGACGGCTTGCGCGAGCGTTTGACTGGATACTCCCAAATGGGAGCTCGGTTTGCCAAGTGGCGGGCGGTCATCGCCATCGACGATTCTCTTCCCAGTCGAGGTTGCATCGAAGCCAACGCTCACGCGCTTGCACGCTATGCCGCCTTGTGCCAGGAGTCTGGTATAGTTCCCATTGTCGAGCCGGAAGTCATCATGGATGGAACGCACACTATTGAACGCTGCGCGGGTGTAACGGAAGAAGTCCTGCGAATTGTTTTCGAGCAGCTTTGCGAGCAACGTGTCGCGTTGGAAGGGATGATTCTCAAGCCCAACATGGTGCTGTCGGGATTGTCCTGTCCGGATCAACCAAGTGTGGAAGAAGTCGCCGATCTGACCGTGAATTGTCTGTTGCGAACCGTCCCCGCCGCAGTGCCTGGAATAGCGTTCCTGTCAGGCGGCCAGTCTGCCGAACTTGCATCAGCCCGTTTGAATGCCATCAACATTCGATGGAAGTCACGATCGCCTTGGGGGCTGACATTTTCGTTCGCGCGGGCCATTCAGCAACCGGCTTTGGACATTTGGCGCGGTGACGACGCCAACGTCAACGGTGCGCAGCAAACATTGCTTCAGCGAGCTCGTTGCAACCGTTCAGCACGTCGCGGCGAATACACGGCCGCGATGGAAAGGACTTCCGAATGAGCGTCTCAATCGATTGGAGAAGACTCGCGACTCCAATCTTATCAGAGGGGAAAACCATGAAGACAGCGATCAGGGCAACCGAGAAATTGCACGACTTGGGCCAAAGCCTGTGGCTCGACAACATCACCCGCAGTCTGCTGACCAGCGGCACACTTCGCCGTTACATCCAAGAGTTCTCGATTACGGGGCTCACCTCGAACCCCACAATCTTCTACCACGCCATCAAGAACAGTCACGATTACGACGACGCCATCCGCCAGAAATTGAAGGCAGGTAAGTCGGGCGAGGCGCTGTTCTTTGAGTTGGCGCTGGAGGATCTCAGACAGGCCGCCGATCTGTTTCGGCCGATCCACGAGCTGACCAACGGCGTGGACGGTTGGGTGTCGCTGGAGGTCTCGCCTTTACTGGCCAACAACACGGCCGGCACACTCGCCGCAGCGAAGGAACTTCACGCCCGGGCACAACGGCCCAACCTCTTCATCAAGATACCGGGTACCAAGGAGGGGCTTCCCGCTATCGAAGAGGCGATCTTCGCGGGTGTGCCGATCAACGTGACACTTCTATTCTCTCGTTCACAATATTCCGCGGCGGCCGGTGCGTACCTGCGCGGCATCGAGCGCCGGATTGCCACCGGGTTGAATCCCGATGTCGGCTCCGTGGCTTCCATGTTTATCAGCCGTTGGGACGTCGCGGTGAAGGATGAGGCACCGGAGGCGCTGCGCAACCAACTGGGAATCGCGGTTGCAGGACAGACTTACCAAACGTACCGATCGTTGGCCGATTCGCCACCTTGGCAGCGAATATTTAACGCCGGAGCCCGCCGCCAGCGATTGCTTTGGGCCAGCACCGGAACCAAGGACCCCGCAGCCTCAGACATCCTTTATGTTCGCGCCCTCGCGTCACCCTTCACGGTAAACACGATTCCGGAAGCCACGTTGAACGCCTTCGCCGACCATGGGAAGGTCGACGAGATGTTACCCATGCATGCCCGCAGGTGCGACGAAGTGATAGCCAGGTTCATCAAGGCTGACATTGACATTGATGCGATTGCCACCCGACTCCAGCAAGAAGGGGCCAAATCGTTCGTCAAGTCCTGGAACGAGCTATTGGAGTGTATCGAGTCCAGGAGTGAGACGCTCAGGAACGCCGGTTGAATAACGAGGAGGAACATTGATGAAAGCGAGTCCGTTTGCGGGAAAGCTGGCCGAGGCCTCGATGCTGGTGAACGTGCCCAGACTGATCACGGCCTATTACACCGAGACGCCTGACGCCTTGATGCCGGCGCAACGGGTCGCCTTCGGTACCTCCGGGCACCGCGGTTCGGCATTCGACAAGGCGTTTAACGAGCAGCATATCTTGGCCATCAGTCAGGCCATTTGCCTGTACCGGAAACAGAAGAAGATCGACGGTCCACTGTTCCTCGGAATGGATACGCATGCACTTTCGGCACCAGCTGTGGCCACCGCGCTGGAGGTGCTAGCGGCAGGCGGCGTAGAAGTCATGATCGCGGAGAGGGATGAATACACCCCGACCCCGGCCGTTTCCCACGCGATTCTGACTTACAACCGTGGGCGGAAAACGGGGCTCGCCGACGGGATTGTGATCACGCCGTCACACAATCCGCCCCATGACGGCGGTTTCAAATACAATCCACCCCATGGCGGACCAGCGGAACAAGCCGCGACGAACTGGATCGAGTCGAGGGCGAACGAATTTCTAGAGAGTGGCCTGCGGGGCGTTAACAGAGTTCCGTATGAGCAAGCTCTGCGGGCCTCGACCACCCACCGGCACGACTATCTCAATGCGTACATTGCTGATCTCGCCAACACGCTCGATATGGAAATCCTTCGCGGCGCGAAGATCAGCTTGGGAGTCGATCCGCTCGGCGGCGCTGGTATTCACTACTGGGAACCGATTGCCGAGCGATACGGACTGAACCTAACGATCGTCAACAAGGAAGTCGATCCGACTTTCCGTTTCATGACCGTCGATTGGGACGGACAGATCCGCATGGACCCCTCGTCGCCCTATGCGATGGAGCGGTTGATCGGCCTGAAGGACAGATTTGATGTCGCCTTCGCCTGCGATACCGATCATGATCGGCACGGAATTGTGACCCGCAGCGCAGGCTTGCTGCCACCCAATCACTATCTGTCGGTCGCCATTTTCTATCTCTTCCAACACCGGCCGAAATGGAACAAGGATGCGGCGATCGGCAAGACAGTAGTGAGTAGCCAGATGATTGATCGCGTCGCTGCGAAGCTTGGGCGGAAGCTCTACGAGGTACCGGTAGGCTTCAAGTGGTTCGTGGACGGCTTGCTCGATAGTTCATTGGGCTTTGGCGGAGAAGAAAGCGCGGGAGCGTCTTTTCTCAAACTGGACGGCGGTGTCTGGACGACGGACAAAGATGGAATCATTTCGGCATTACTCGCAGCCGAAATCACGGCCCGGATGGGTCGCGATCCTGGCGAGATTTACCAGGAACTCACGCGTGAGTTGGGTGAGCCTGTTTATGACCGTGTTGAGGCGCCGGCCACCCCAGAGCAAAAGGCTCAGTTGGCGAGGCTTTCGCCCGAGAGAGTCAAACTCACCGAACTGGCGGGGGAAAAGATCGTGAATGTCCTCACGCACGCACCGGGCAACGGTTCTCCCATCGGCGGCTTAAAAGTCATCGCCGAGAACGGTTGGTTCGCGGCTCGCCCGTCTGGGACCGAGGATATCTATAAGATTTACGCGGAGAGCTTACAGGGAGCGGATCATTTGCGATGCATTTTGGAAGAAGCGCAGACGATTGTCGACAAGGCTTTGGTGGTGGAGCCGAAGCGGGGCCAAGGTCGCGAGGTTTCGGTACTGCATCAGCAGACAGCCAGAGAGGGCAAGGAAGCGTGGCGTAACGAAGGGAATTCAAGCTGATGCACGCAAGTACCAACAGCCTCTCACGGATATCGGATGATGACGGAAGAACCAGGATCACTGTGATGCCACAGCAAGATCGACATGGCCTAAATTTGTTTCAAGCGACCTTGTCCGGGAGTTTGTTTGACATTATTCCAGGCAATCAGGTCACCCTGTTACACAATGGAGAGGCCTATTTCCCTGCCATCGAAACGGCGTTCGACCGAGCTCGGCATGACATTTATCTTGAAACATATATTTTTGCAAATGACGCGACCGGACAGCGGATTGCGGACGCGCTGAAACGGGCGGCGACGCGCGGCATAAAGGTGTATGTGCTGATCGATGGCTTCGGATCCAAGGACCTACCACAGAGCATGCTCGACCGGCTTAGGACGGATGGTGTCAAGACATTTATCTTCCGGCCCAAAATATCTCCATGGACGTTTCAGCGTCAACGCCTGCGCCGAATGCACCGAAAAATCGTGGTGGTAGACCGGGAGATCGCTTTCATCGGGGGGATCAACATTATTGACGACAAGAGAAGCGAGGGCGACATGTCATCTCGCTATGACTACGCAGTCGCGGTAGAAGGGCCAGTGGTGGATGTGATCCGCCTTTCCGCGCAGCGCTTGTGGTCGTGGGTGGCATGGGGTTCATTGCGCAAGGGGATGGTCCACGACGAACAACCGCCGGTTTCGACGTTCATCGGCGGATCTACGAGGGCGGCATTCCTGATGAGAGACAATTTTCATCATCGCCGGGACATCGAAGCTGCGTATCTGCAGGCGATCAGGCAGTCGAAGTCCGAGATCATTTTGGCGAATGCCTACTTTGTGCCGGGGCTTGATTTTCGTCATGCACTGATCGATGCAGCCGCACGCGGAGTGCGAGTTGTTTTGCTGCTGCAAGGGAAGGTGGAATATATTCTGCAACATTACGCAACGCGGGCGCTTTATGGCAATTTCCTTGATGCAGGAATTGAAGTCTATGAATACCGCAAGAGCTTCCTCCACGCCAAAGTGGCCGTGATCGACGGGCATTGGGCAACGGTGGGGTCTTCGAATATCGATCCGTTCAGCCTGCTTCTTTCACTTGAAGCGAATTTGGTCGTTGATGACCAAGCATTTGGCGCTACCCTGTCGCAAAGCCTGAAAAGGACCGTGGAAACGGATGGCTGCCAGATCTTGACCGCCAGTTGGAAACTACAGCCCGCGGGTTTACGGTTCGTAAGTTGGCTCTGCTACGGTTTGTTGCGATTGATGCAGGGAATCTCCGGTTATGCTCGTGAAAACAGTTGGGTGAAGAACGAATGAACAATAAAAGCCGGGTTAGTCACCCGATTTACAATCTTCTGCCCACGGAAATCGAGGGATTTGATTCTCTGGCCGAGCTGGCGCTGGACCTGCGTTGGTCGTGGAATCACGCGACCGACGAAGCCTGGAGGCAGCTTGATCCGAAATTGTGGGAGATCACACACAACCCCTGGGTTGTCCTGCAGACGGTCTCGCGCGACCAGATCAATCGAGTGTTGTCCGATCCTACGTTTCGCAAACAGGTGGACGGCTTGGTGCGGACCAGGCGGCAGGCTGTCGAGGCGCCCGCCTGGTTTCAGCAAACCCATCCAGGCTCTTCGCTGAGTTGTGTCGCTTACTTCAGCATGGAATTCATGTTGAGTGATGCGTTGCCGATATACTCCGGCGGGCTGGGCAACGTTGCCGGAGATCAAATGAAAGCCGCCAGCGACCTGGGTGTGCCGGTCGTAGGTGTGGGCTTACTTTACCAGCAAGGCTATTTTCGTCAGCTCATCGATAAGGACGGAGCGCAACAGGCCCTCTACCCGTATAACGACCCCGGACAGTTACCGATCACTCCCGTGCGCGAAGCGAACGGCGAGTGGCTGCGGCTGGAGATTGCCTTACCGGGTTACTCGGTCTGGCTGCGCGCCTGGCAGGTTCAGGTCGGCCGAGTCAAGCTGTACCTGCTGGACAGCAATGACGCCGCAAATTTCCCCGCTCATCGTGGCATTACGAGCGAGCTGTACGGCGGTGGGCCCGAGCTGCGGCTGAAGCAGGAAATGCTGCTCGGGATCGGTGGCTGGCGAATGCTTGTTGCGTTGGGCATCCAGCCGGAAGTCTGTCATTTGAATGAAGGTCACGCAGCCTTTGCTGTGCTGGAACGCGCCCGCAGTTTCATGCACGATACCGGACAGTCCTTTGATGTCGCATTGGCCGTCACGCGAGCGGGGAATCTTTTCACGACCCACACGGCGGTGGCCGCAGGCTTCGACCGTTTCGCTCCGGCTCTCATCGAGCAATACTTGGGGCGGTACGCACAGGACACGCTTGGCATTACCGTCCGCGACCTGCTGGCCCTGGGCCGCCAGGACGCAGACGATTCGTCGGAGACTTTTAATATGGCTTATTTGGCCATCCGCGGCAGCGGCGCGGTGAATGGCGTCAGCCGCTTGCATGGGAAAGTCAGCCGGCGCTTGTTTGAGCCGCTGTTTCCACACTGGCCAGAGGACGAAGTGCCCGTCGGGCACGTGACCAACGGAGTCCACATGCCGACCTGGGACTCGGCGCCGGCCGATGATCTGTGGACCGAAGCCTGTGGGAAGGACCGTTGGCTGGGGACGACGGATACCCTGGAGCGGGACATTCGCAATGTCTCCGACGCCAAGCTGTGGCAATTTCGCAACTCCGCCAGCTTATCGCTAGTCGAATATGCGCGCGAGCGGGTCTCTCGGCAACTGGCCGCGTCCGGCGAGCCGCCCGAGGCGGTTGACGCGGCGAAGCAACTTTTTGATCCGAATGCGTTGACATTGGGATTTGCACGCCGCTTCGCCACGTACAAGCGGCCGAATCTGCTGCTGCACGACCGCGCGCGGTTGCTTAGACTGTTGGCGAATTCCGAGCGCCCGGTGCAACTGATCATGGCCGGCAAGGCCCATCCACAGGACCAAGCCGGGAAGGCTCTGATCCGCGAATGGATCCAATTCATTCGTCAACCAGCAACTAGGTCGCACGTCATCTTCCTTTGCGACTACGACATGCTGCTAACGGAACATCTCGTGCAAGGCGTCGATGTCTGGATCAACACGCCACGGCGACCTTGGGAGGCGAGTGGCACGAGCGGGATGAAGGTACTTGTCAATGGCGGCATCAATCTCTCGGAATTGGATGGATGGTGGGCGGAAGCGTACGCGCCTGAAGTGGGCTGGGCGTTAGGGGATGGCCAGGAACATGGCGACGACCCGGCCTGGGATGCTGTCGAAGCCGAGGCGCTCTACGAACTGCTCGAACAGGAAGTGATCCCGGAGTTTTACACTCGTGACGATCAGGGCATTCCCACCGCCTGGGTCAGGCGGATGCGCGACAGCATGGCGCAGTTGACCCCGCATTTCTCCGCCAGCCGAGCGGTGTGCGAATACACCGAAGATCGCTACCTGCCGGCTGCCGCCGCCTACCGCCAGCGCACGGCCGACAAGGGTGCCATGGGCGGGAAAATGGTTGATTGGCGACACCATTTGGAGCAGAAGTGGGCGACGTTACGCTTCGGAGAGTTGCGGGTCGAAACCAACTCAGACCAACACAAGTTCGAAGTTGACGTAATGATGAATAATTTCGACCCGCGCGAATTACGAGTGCAACTCTATGCGGACGGAGTCAACGGCGGCGATCCAATACGAGAGGAAATGACATGTGGCGAACCACCATCAGACGATGGCCGCCGCACGTATCATGCGACAGTAAACACGACACGCCCCGTTGGCGACTACACACCGCGGGTTATACCACACTGTGAGGGCGTCGCGGTTCCTCTAGAAATCGGTCACGTACTTTGGCAAAAGTAAATCAAAAGAAAATAAGCGCACGATCGCTTTTGGGAACTCTGACGCTAAAGAAAGGACTGGGGTATGAAAACCGACATCAACATTGAGGAGTTCCGTGTGCCACAGGGAGAAAGCGTGAAGCTGAAAGAGTGGCCGACGCGAGTGAAGCCGTTTTACAAGTCGAAGAAGCGGTATCACAAGCTCTTGGAAGAATATGTGGACGAGACAAGTTCGTTGCAGCGGCTGCACTACGCGTCCAACCGCTATGCTTTGCTGCTGATTTTCCAGGGGATGGACTCTGCCGGCAAGGATGGCGCTATCCGACACGTCATGTCCGGAGTCAACCCGCAAGGCTGCCAGATTTTCAGCTTCCAACAGCCAAGTTCAGAGGAGTTGGAGCACGATTTTCTTTGGCGCACGACGCGACATCTGCCGGAGCGAGGGCGAATCGGCATCTTCAATCGTTCCTACTACGAGGAAGTGCTCGTCGTCCGTGTGCATCCAGAGATTCTCGACAGCCAAAGGCTTCCGCACCAGTTGCCGGACGCGAAGACTATTTGGTTAGACCGTTATCGTTCCATCATGGACTTGGAGAAGCATCTCCATCGTAACGGCACGCGGATCATCAAGTTCTTTCTCCACTTGTCGAAGGACGAACAACGAAGGCGCTTTTTGGATCGCATTGATGAACCGGAGAAAAACTGGAAATTCAGTTTCGCGGACGTTCGCGAGAGGAAAAGCTGGCCGCTTTACCAGCAGGCGTATGAAGAGTGCCTGAGCGCGACGAGTAGTGCAACAGCACCTTGGTATGTCGTCCCCGCCGACAGCAAGAAGAATGCCCGGCTGATTGTTTCACAGGTTCTTCTCGATACGTTCAACGAACTTGAAATGGCCTATCCCAAGACCACCGCAAAACGTCGCAGAGAATTGAAATCGATCCGCAAACAGCTCTAACGGCACTACCAAATGAAGAAGCTCGTCGTTTTCGATCTGGATGGCACGCTTGCCGAGAGCAAAGCATCGCTCGATGCCGAGATGGCCACATTGCTCACTGCACTTGGCCAAAACAATGAGTGAGAAGACACGGATTGAAATCGCTCTGTTGCTGCCTGCCGTGCCGGACGCACATGATGCCTGTGTGCAGCGGCTTGGTAACTTGCTGAGTGCAAAGGAAGGCATTGAGGCGGCGCACCTTGCAGACGTGAACGGCGACGAGCCAGGCCAGATCTGCATACACTACGATCCAAACCGACTTTCAATTGGCGAAGTTCGAGATCTGGCGCGTCGAGCCGGAGTGGAACTGGAACAACGGTTCGGGCATTTGTTGCTCGATACGGAACCAATGTACGCTCATCAGGCGCGGACGTTTGAATCGGGAGCGAAGCAAATCGCGGGGGTGTTGGAGGCCGCGACATCTGCTGCTGGCGTGCTGCGTATCGAGTTTGATCGTCAGGTAGCCGACGAAGATGCGATCCGAGCAGCAGTGCGAAAACTCGGTGTGCGAATCCTCGAAGTGCAGCAGAAGCGGACGCAGGCGGAACCCTCGGACGCGGAAAGCAAGCCTGCCGGAAAAGAACACGAACACGCGTGTGGCGGCTTGTTTGGCGAACGGACGGAACTCGTCTTCGCAGCCTTCTGTGGCGGGCTGCTGCTCATCGGCTGGCTGTTGTCAGTGTTGACCAGCGTCACGCCGTGGTTGCCCTGGAGCCTTTACATTGTCGCGTATTTGTTCGGCGGAATTTTCATGTTCCGCGATGCGATCAAGGATATCCGTACGGGTCGGTTTGATATCGATTTCCTGATGCTGGTAGCCGCCATTGGGGCTGCCTCGCTCGACAAATGGGCCGAGGGCGCTCTTCTGCTGTTTTTATTCAGCTTGGGACACGCGCTCGAACATTTCGCAATGGGCCGAGCCAAACGGGCGATTGAAGCACTGGCAGAACTCGCACCTCAAACCGCGCTGGTTCGTCGCGATGGCAGCACCGACGAAGTGCCGGTAGAACAGCTCCAGGTTGGGGACGTTGTGATCGTAAAACCAAACGAGCGACTTCCGGCGGACGGGTTCGTGATCAAGGGAGAAGGGAGCGTCAATCAAGCTCCGATCACCGGCGAAAGCGTGCCTGCGGACAAGCGAGCCGTCGATGATCTTCAGCAGGCAGCAGTGAATCCCGATGGGCTTGATCCGCAACACCGCGCCTACGCGGGCACCATCAATGGCAGCGGCGCACTGGAGGTTCAGGTCACGAAACTTGCTAGTGAATCCACGCTCGCCCGCGTAGTTCAAATGGTGAATGAGGCCGAAACGCAGAAGTCTCCGACGCAAAGGTTCGCCGACAAGTTCGAATACTACTTCGTTCCCACGGTGCTGGCGTTTGTCGTCCTGCTGTTGTCTGCGTGGGCCGTTGTCGACGAGCCGTTTAGCGCATCGTTTTATCGCGCGATGGCGGTGCTGGTGGCGGCGAGTCCCTGCGCCTTGGCGATCTCAACCCCGAGCGCTGTTTTAAGCGGTGTCGCTCGCGCGGCACGCGGTGGAGTGCTGATCAAAGGTGGAGGACCGCTGGAGAACCTGGGAACAATTGGGGCGATAGCGTTTGATAAGACCGGCACGCTGACAGAAGGCAAGCCACGACTGACGGATGTGGTTGCTTCAGACGGAGTCGCGGAAGACGAACTGCTGCGTGTGGCGATTGCCGTTGAGATTCTCAGCGATCATCCACTTGCTGCCGCCGTGGTGCGCGGTGGGAACGAACGCCTGACAAGCGATGCGGTGTTGCGGGCTTACGACGTACAGAGCATTACGGGTCGAGGAGTCAAAGCTACTGTTGACGGTCAGTTGGTTTACATCGGCAAAGAAAACTTGTTCGGCGAAGTCGAAGGCCCGCCGCTGCCGGATGTACTGCGAGACTCGGTCGACAAGCTGAAAGCTGGCGGACGCACGACGATGGTCGTCCGACGCGGCGACGATTATCTTGGCGTGCTGGGTTTGATGGACACACCGCGAGAAGCCGCCAAAGACGTCATTACTCGGCTGAGAGAACTCGGCGTTCGTCGCATGATCATGCTTTCGGGCGACAATCAGCAGGTCGCGGATGGCGTTGCGAAGGAAGTTGGTCTCGACGAAGCCTGGGGAGACTTGATGCCCGAAGACAAAGTCGCGGCCGTCAGGAAGCTCAGCAAAGAGGAGGGCGTGGCGATGGTCGGCGACGGAGTGAATGACGCTCCGGCAATGGCCAATGCGACTGTCGGAATCGCAATGGGAGCGGCTGGTTCTGACGTGGCACTGGAGACGGCCGACGTGGCGTTGATGGCGGATGACTTAAATCATCTTCCGTTCGTTGTCGGCCTAAGTCGTCAGACAAGTCGCATCATTCGGCAGAACCTGTGGTTCAGTCTGGGAATGGTCGCCTTTCTTGTTCCCGCCACCGTACTTGGACTGCAACTCGGTTTGGCTGTCGTTCTGCACGAAGGTTCAACGCTTTTGGTCATCGTGAATGCACTTCGTCTACTGGCGTATAAGGAGCCGCGATGAGAAAGAAGAGGAAAATGTCACGGAACGATTGCCAACGTCGTCGTCCCAACGAGCCTGGTGGATTCAACCAGACTGCTTTGGTGATTCTCTCGATAAGCTGAGTACTCCACTCGTGCGACAATGCAATAAAGGAACGGTGCAATCATCAACAGCCAAACGGACGAATCGAATCACGGCGTAGTCACGTCGATACGGGGAAGCGTCGTTGATGTGCGATTCAGTGACAGATTGCCGCCGATCTATTCGCTGCTGCGCACGGGGACTGAGGCAGACATCGCCATCGAAGTGCTAATGCAGCTCGACGAGAGTCATGTTCGATGCATCGCGTTAAATCCAACTCAAGGCCTCGCGCGAGGCATGGCGGTAACGGATACTGGCGGGCCGTTGAAAGTGCCGGTCGGCAAGGGAATACTTTCGCGGATGTTCGACGTCTTCGGAAATGCCATCGACCGTCAACCGGAACCTACCGATGTGCAGTGGCGAACGATTCATCGCGAGCCACCGCCATTGGCCAGTCGTTCGACGAAGACCGAAGTCTTCGAGACCGGCATTAAACTGATCGACGTATTGGTACCGCTCGAGCGTGGCGGCAAAGCGGGATTGTTCGGCGGCGCGGGCGTTGGGAAAACTGTGCTGCTGACCGAAATTATTCACAACATGGTTTCCGGCCAGAAGGGAGTGAGCCTCTTCTGCGGTATCGGCGAACGCTGCCGCGAAGGCCAAGAACTATACCATGAGATGCAAGCAGCGGGTGTGCTTGATCAGATGGTCATGCTGTTTGGGCAGATGAACGAGCCGCCGGGTGCTCGTCTGCGAGTCGGGCTGGCCGCGCTGACTATGGCCGAATATTTTCGCGATGACGAACATCGCGATGTGCTGCTGCTGATCGACAACATTTTCCGTTTCATACAAGCCGGCATGGAAGTCTCCGGTATGATGGGTCAAATGCCATCACGTCTTGGATATCAACCCACGATGGGCACCGAGCTGGCAGGGCTTGAAGAGCGCATTGCCAACACCGACTCCGGAGCGATCACCTCGATCCAAGCGGTATACGTTCCGGCGGACGACCTCACAGACCCGGCTGCCGTCCACACTTTCTCGCATCTGTCCGCTTCGATCGTGTTGTCTCGCAAGCGAGCCAGCGAAGGACTCTATCCGGCGATCGACTTGTTGCAATCGAACTCTAAGATGGCGACGCCAAACATTATCGGTCAGCGGCATTACCAACTCGCTCAAGACATCCGCAAGACCTTGGCACGTTTTGAAGAACTAAAAGACATTATCGCCATGCTGGGGCTGGAGCAACTTTCTCCAGAAGATCGCAACGTCGTTGGTCGCGCTCGACGGCTGGAGCGATTTCTGACGCAACCGTTTTTCACGACCGAACAGTTCACTGGAATCAAAGGCAAAGTAGTCAGACTGAGCGACGCAATCGACGGTTGCGAACGAATTCTCAACGACGAGTTCAAGGACTATCCAGAGAGTGCTTTCTACATGATCGGCTCGATCGACGAAGCCAAGAAAGATAATGCCAAGAGAGACGCGGCGAACGTGCCCATGAAGGCTGAACCCATAGATGCCAGCGGAGGCCACAGTCATTAACCTCAAAATCCTACTGCCGTATCAAGTTTTCCTCGTTGCGAGCGACGTAAAGCGAATCGTCGCGCTCACGCTGCAAGGCTTCGTTGGATTACTGCCACATCGGCTCGATTGCACAGTTGCCCTCGCGCCGGGGATTCTCACCTATGATGCCGATGCGGACGGTGAAGTTTACGTAGCTGTCGACCAAGGCATTTTGGTCAAGTCTGGCATGGATGTCATGGTCTCGGTGCGCAGTGCGATCCGTGGAGAAAAACTCGATCAACTTCACGAAGCTGTGAAACGCGAGTTCCTGCAAGTCGACGAACAGGAACAATACTTGCGTGAAGTGTTAGCGAAGATGGAGAGCGGGTTCATGCATCGCTTGAAGGAGTTGCAGCATGATTGAAGAACGCAAGCCAGCCGCCGGAAGTGACGAAACGGAATTCAGTCGACAAGTAAGAGCGCAAGCCGCCCGTAAACGCATAGCACAGCGTGACGGAAAGAGAAGTGTCTGGTTCGGACTCGGCATGTCAGGACTGATCGGCTGGTCGGTGATCGTGCCGACACTGATCGGAGCGGCGATTGGAGTCTGGGTCGACCAGAGCTATCCGAGTCGCTTTTCATGGACGTTGATGTTGATGCTACTAGGCCTGATCATCGGCTGCTCGAGTGCCTGGCGTTGGGTGGCTTCGGAGTTTCGAAGAATCCTCGAGGACTCCGATGAGTGACTTACTTGGTACTAGTTTCGCAGTGTTCGTTGGCGCGTTGCTTGGCGTCTTCTTCTTCGGTGGACTGTGGTGGACGATCCAGAAAGGAATGGCTTCCAATTGGGCGGCACTCTGGTTCGTCGGGAGTCTCTTGCTGCGAACCACAGCAGTCATGGCTGGCTTCTACCTTGTGTCACAGCACCATTGGTCGCGCTTCGTTGCATGTGTAGTTGGATTCCTGCTGGCGCGCTTCGTCGTGGTTAAGTGGCTGGGGCAGCATCCAGCCACAGTGCAAGCGACTCTGGCAAAGGAGACTCACAATGAGGCTTAGTCCCGACGAGAACATCTTCTGGCAATACGGTTTTGTCGTGCTCAACAGTACGATCGTCACAACGTGGGTGCTGATGCTCGTCATGACTGTCGGTTCGATCCTCATCACTCGCAAGCTCAAACTCGAAGGCGACATTTCTCGCTGGCAAGGCTTTCTGGAAATTATCGTTACGACGATTCAGCAACAAATCAAGGAAGTAGGTCTGCATAATCCCCACAAATATGTTGGCTTCATTGGTACGCTGTTTCTGTTCATCGCCGTGTCGAATCTCTGCGCGATTCTCCCATTCTACGAACCACCCACGGGATCGCTCTCGACAACATCGGCACTGGCAGTTTCCGTCTTTTTCGCGGTGCTCTATTACGGCATCGCCGAGCAAGGTCTGGTCGGCTACCTCAAGAGCTACGTGAAACCAACCTTCATCATGCTGCCGTTCAACATGATAAGCGAAATCTCGCGCACGTTCGCATTGGCGATTCGTCTGTTCGGCAACATCATGAGCGGAACGATGATCGTTGGCATCTTGCTATCGATCGTGCCGTTCATCGCACCCGTAATTATGAACATTCTTGGCCTGCTTACGGGCATGGTTCAAGCTTACATTTTCAGTATTCTCGCTACAGTTTACATCGCAGCCGCCACGCGGACTCGTGAAACATGAAAGGAAAACTATGGACAGCATGACTGTTATCGCAATGGTTTCGATCATCACAGCCGGAGCCACGATTGCTATCGGCAGTATCGCTCCGGCACTTGGCGAAGGGAAAGCCGTCGCGAACGCGCTCACTGCACTGGCGCAACAACCTGATGCGTCCAGCACCATCACTCGCACTTTGTTCGTGGGTCTGGCGATGATTGAATCGGTCGCCATCTATTGCCTAGTGATCTCGATGATTTTGATTTTCGCGAACCCGTTTTGGAACCATGTTATCTCACAAAGCGTTGGAAAGTAGTCGATGCTAATTGACTGGTTCACTGTCGTCGCACAAGTCGTCAACTTCCTCATTCTCGTGTGGTTGTTGAAGCGATTCCTCTACAAGCCGATCCTCGACGCGATCGATGCGAGAGAGAAGCGAATTGCCGATCAACTCTCGAAAGCAGACGCCACGAAGGCCGAGGCAAAAAAAGAACACGACGACTTTGAACACAAGAACGCAACCTTCGATCAAGAGCGAACCACGTTGCTTAAGAAAGCAACCGACGCCGCGCAGGCCGAGCGCGATCGACTCTTGGAGGCAGCTCGAAAGGACGCCGACGCGTTAAGTGCCAAGCGGCGCGATGAGTTACAAGCCGACCAGCAGAGCTTGAATGACGAGATAGCCCGTCGAACTCAGCAAGAAGTCTTTGCCCTGGCTCGAAAGACGCTTCAAGACCTTGCTTCGGTGAGCCTAGAAGAGCGGATGTGCGACGTTTTTGTTCAACACTTGCGTTCGCTAAACGGCGACTTAAAGAAGGAATTGGTTGCGTCCGTACAAGCCGCCAAGCAACGGACGCGTGTTCGGAGCGCCTTTGAGTTGCCACCAGAGCAGCGGACACAAATACAAACAGCGTTAAATGAGACGCTTGCTGCGGATGTGAAAATCCAGTTCGAGACCACGCCTGACTTGATCAACGGTATCGAACTATCTGTCAACGGCAAGAAAATGGCTTGGAGCGTCAATGAGTATCTCTCGAACATGCAAAAAAGAGCGGAGGATACCAATGACGAAATTTAGTTCGATCGACAATCGTTCGGACGTAACTAAGCATAGGAATCGGGCCAAAGGTCCAGCAATTTACCTATCCCAGGCTTTAGGCCTGGGAGAATCTGATGACCCTTTGGGTCTAGGAAATTCCCGGATCAAATCGAGCCAGATCAAGTTGAGAGATGATGAGACCTCACACATATCGACCGAACCCTATCCCGACGTACCTATTCTAAGAGATTCCAAGAGAAATATTCGAAAATGAACAATTTCGTAGCGCAATCATGAACGAACTCAGCCACGTGCAAACGATCTACGGCAACGCATTCGCGAGACTCGCTAGAGTTAGAGATGCGTTTAAACCGCAACTTGAACTCCGCGAGATTGGCACGATTACCAGCGTTTCAGTCGGTATTGCCAAAGTTTCTGGTTTGCCCAGCGTCGGCTTTGAGGAACTTTTGAAGTTTCCTGGCGATCGCTATGGCATTGCGTTCAACGTCGATGAAGACGAAATTGGCGTTGTATTGCTTGGCAAGTGTGAGCATCTGCAAGCCGGCGACGAAGTCCAGCGCACCGGACGCGTGATGGACGTGCCAGTCGGTGATGGTTTGATCGGTCGCGTCATCAACCCGTTGGGCGGGCCGCTCGATGACCAAGGCCCAATCGCCTCAACCAAACGACTGCCGATCGAACGCCCAGCGCGACCAATCATGGATCGCGCTCCGGTTACCGAGCCACTGCAAACCGGATTGCTTGTTGTCGACTCCCTGATCCCAATCGGACGCGGACAACGCGAACTGATCGTGGGCGACAGACAGACCGGCAAGTCCGCAATAGCACTCGATACGATTCTGAACCAGCGGGGTCAGAACGTACTTTGCGTTTACTGTGCCATTGGCCAGCGTGCGTCGGCAGTCGCCAAAGTCGTCGCGAACCTGCGGGAACAAGGTGCGATGGAATACACTGCTGTCGTTGTGACCGAAGGAAATGACCCGCCTGGACTGGCTTTCATTGCACCCTACGCCGCCACCAGCATCGCGGAACATTTCATGGAGGCAGGCCGTGACGTGTTGATCGTATACGACGATCTGACTCACCACGCCAGAGCGTATCGCGAACTCTCTTTGCTGCTTCGCCGTCCTCCCGGTCGAGAAGCTTTCCCAGGCGACATCTTCTATATTCACTCTAGGCTATTAGAGCGCTCGACGCACCTTGTCGACGATCTCGGGGGTGGATCGTTAACCGCTCTCCCCATCATCGAAACCGAAGCACAAAACATTTCGGCATACATTCCGACCAATCTGATATCGATCACGGACGGACAAATCTATCTTTCGCCAACGCTCTTTGAATTAGGCGTGCTGCCAGCGATTGATGTAGGCAAGTCGGTATCACGTGTAGGCGGAAAGGCACAACTCGCGGCCTATCGATCCGTAGCTGGCGATCTGAAACTCACCTACGCCCAGTTCACTGAGCTTGAGTCGTTTGCCAAATTCGGCACACGGTTGGACGAACACACTCGCAGGATTATCGACCATGGCCAGCGCATTCGCGAAGTACTTAAACAACCGGAACTCGCCCCATCTTCCGTGCCGCAGCAGATTATGTTGCTGATCACGCTGACCAGTGGTCTGCTCGATACAGTGCCGCTCGAAAAAATACGTGAAGCCGTACAATCGTTGCGCAAAGCTTCCAAGGAAATCCCCGACGAGAACCTACAGCGATTTGACTCTAGCGACAAATTGTGCGATGAAGATCGAAAAGCAATTTTGGCAATCGCTAACAATGCTTTGACCGCGTTTCAAAGCAAAGTAGCCAAGCCATGAGTGACACACTTGCTAGTTTGAGACGCAAGATCAACGGCGCCGGCGACCTCGAATCCGTCGTTCGCTCGATGAAAGCCCTAGCGGCGGCAAGCATTGGGCAATATGAGCGGTCGGTAGTTGCACTGGCCGACTACTATCGCACGGTCGAACTTGCATTGAGTGTCTGTCTGCGCAACCAAGCTGGGATCGTCGATCAACACAGAGCCCATCAAGCAAGCCCAAATACTATCAACGCTATCGTTTTCGGCTCCGACCAGGGACTCGTGGGGCAGTTCAACGATGTATTGGCGAAATTCGTTGCGACTTCATTGGCTGCCGTTCCAGGCGAAAAGAACGTCTGGGCTGTTGGAGAACGCATTCAAGCTAGACTTTCCGATGTTGGCTTGACACCGATCGGACGGTTTCGTGTTCCGAATTCCATCAATGCGATCACGAAGCTCATCGGAAAAATCCTTGTCGAGGCATATTCGCACGACGCAACGACCAACAACGATGAGCTGATTCTCTTTCACAACGCGCCTCAGTCCGGCGCGACGTACCAACCAACCAGTCAACGCCTGCTTCCGTTGGACGCAAAGTGGAGTCAACTTCTCGCGCAACTTCCTTGGCCAACGAAGAATCTGCCGCAGGTCATCGGACTTCAAAGTCAAACACTCTCGGCACTCGTCCGTGAATACCTATTCGTCTCACTGTTCAAAGCATGCGCCGAATCACTGGCCAGTGAGAACGCCAGTCGGCTTGCCGCCATGCAGCGTGCCGAAAAGAACATCGGCGAGCTGATCGAAGGCCTCAATCAAACCTTTCGCCGCCTCCGTCAAGCTTCCATCGACGAAGAGTTATTCGACGTCGTTTCCGGTTATGAATCGCTGGCGAAAGAGAAGCGAGCTAGTTGAGCATCTATCGCGAATCTCTGGTTGATTCCGCTATCTGATACTCAGCGCATACTCGATGTTTAGAGTGCAGCACTATCGCAATACTGCATATAGCGATTTGCTATTCCTTTTAGAACCTCAATGAAGGTTTGTCGGCAGATGCGTTTCGTCCTTCACAGGAAGTTAGTCATGTCCGTCACACAGTTCACGGTGAACCAGCAACCGTTTCGGCCTCATAGTCGGAGTACTCGATGACATTTCGACTTTACTTAATGAGACACGGTGAAACGGCTTGGTCGTTGTCGGGGCAACACACTGGCCGAGCCGATATTCCGTTGACTGACAACGGTGAAGCAGAAGCCCAGCAATTGGGTGCACGCATTCGATCGATTGCGTTCACACAAGTGTTTTGCAGCCCGCTTGTCCGCGCACGCCAAACATGCGAGTTGGCTGGTCTATCAGAGCACGAGGTAATCGATGACGACTTGACCGAATGGGACAATGGCGATTACGAAGGCAAAAACCACGCGGATATTTTTGCCATGCGTCCGAACTGGAATCTCTTCCGCGACGGCTGCCCCAACGGGGAAATGCCTGCTGATGTTGGCGCCCGCGCTGATCGACTGGTGGCTCGCTTTAGTGAACTCGATGGCAATATTGCTGTGTTTGCGCACAGTCACATTGGTCGTGTACTTGCAGCGCGTTGGATTGGATTTTCCGTCGAACATGCAGAGCACTTTTTGCTCGATACCGCCTCGGTGAGCATCCTTAGCCACGAACTCGAAGGCACTAAGCCAAGGGCAATCATGCTCTGGAATTCGACACCGCTGAATTCATTTCCAAGATCAGTTACGAGTGATCTGAACGCACTTTCCGCGGAGTGTCTGGATAGGTAACTTCCACGTGGTTAGCTAAGCCCCCAATGCCTTCGACGGTGCGCACGATTTCCTGCGCCAACTGCTTTATGTAGTACGACGACACTTGGCCTTTTAGGAAAAGTATTCCTTCGCGAACCTCGCACTGAATGCGGCGAATCTCTGAATATTGGCTGCTTTGAATTCGCTTCTTCGCGATTCGAGTGAGCCTGTTGCTAATCTCAACTGCGATTGGGACTATTCGTTTCCTCTCAGTGTGGCTGGTCTCAGGGTGGCTGGTCTCAGGGTGGCTGGCTCGTTCCAGGGCTATTTCCTGATTCATCTGATGACTCCTTGTTCAAACACTTGCCTGACCGGATGTCGATTCGTAACGACCTCCAGCTTGTGTCCACAATCGCGTAAATAAGAACTCAATAGTGCTCGTCCCTTTCTGTCTGAAACTACCAAAAGTACGTGCATATCAATTCCACAGCGCCTGAATATTGAATTCCCGGGCAAACAATCTCTTGATCTCTGCAATTGTGCAGCTATCGAGCCCCAATCCAATCGAAGGCCATGCCATTCCAGCCATGGCGGATTCCACCAGATGAACAGCGGCTGTTACGAGTTCCTTTTCAGCATTAACACGTTATCCATTGAATCTGGTATGATCGATCCAACTTCCTTACCGTTGCCAAAAAAAGGGCGACTTGAATGGCAAATCGTCCCATACAAGAAGGCAAATCAATATCACGCAACGATAAGGGCGCAATGCTTGCTGCGAAAGAACGGCTTCGATCGACTGTTTCGCTGATGGCAAAGCGGCTGAGGGAGGCAAACCAGCATGTTCGCGACTTAGCTCATGGGATAATGCCTGTGCAAATCGATGCGAAAGGCTTGCGATACGCACTCCATGAACTGGCTGAGGCTACCAATTCCGAGAAAACTCAGCGCCCTTGCGAATATTCGGGAAAACTGAAAACACTTCACAACACGACGGCCACGCATCTCTATCGAATCGCCCAGGAAGCTGTGAACAATGCGATGCGTCATGGTGCAGCCACCCAGATCTTGATTTCGCTGACGCAGGATGGACAACGAATCACTCTGGAAGTCGCTGACAATGGAACCGGTTTCGACAACGCGATCATACCACGGAGCGGTTCTCCGACTATTGGCATGGGACTGCGAACGATGGCGTATCGGGCCAGCCTCATCGGTGGCGTAATTCAATTGGAAAAAAATCCAGGCGGCGGGACTGTGGTGAGGTGCCTAATTTTGCATGAGGTAGCTGAACATGGCTAGAGTTTTATCGCGAACGAAGATTTTGATCGTGGACGATCATTCGATGGTTAGGGAAGGCTTGCGACTGCGCATCTCCGCCTTTTCCGATCTCGAAGTCTGTGGCGAAGCGACCACCGAAGACGAAGCAATTGCGATGGTCAATGAAACCAATCCGAATCTGGTAATCGTTGACATATCGTTGAAAAGTGGACATGGCATCGAACTGATTAAACGTATCAAAGCAATTTCACCGAACATCAAAATGCTTGTCTCCTCTGGGTTCCAAGAGTCGTTGTATGCCGAGCGAGCGTTGCGGGCTGGTGCTCTCGGATATCTGAACAAACAAGACTCCGGGGAGAAAGTCATCGACGCTATTCGTACCGTACTTCGAGGCGAGCATTACGTCAGTGCGGCTATAACTCAGCGTTTGGTCTCGCAGGCACTTGGAAATCGCAGCGAGTCTGCAGATCCCATTGATTTGCTCACCGACCGTGAGCTAGAAATCTTTCGCATGATCGGCAACGGAAAAACAAGCGGAGCCATTGCCGCAGAACTCCTCCTAAGCACGCACACGATTGACACCCATCGCGAAAACATCAAACGAAAATTGGGGATAAAGAATGCTGCCGAGTTGAGTCGACATGCCGTACAATTCCTTCTCGAGAATTCATGACACCTATAGGAACCTTGCCACGATCGGCTTGGCAACCATTGTTTCCGTAAGAGAGAACTTAGAGATCAGCGCGAAGAATTCATTGCAGAGTTCGTGCAGAGAATTGCGGTGAAAATCGGTCGAAATAAGTATATTGCAGAGAAACGGCGGAGCTGTACACTTCGGTTTTCCCCTGTAAAAATTGCAATCTGAAGACTTGCACATAGACCGGTAATTCGAGGTCGGCTTCCGCAGCTTTTGCAATGTCGTTGCAGAGCAGGTCCAACGGTACCTTGAAGAGCGCTAATCGCCATGGCAGCCACAATCGTAGGGCTTTGCTCGATGCTGGTTAATCTGCGACTGGGAACTACATGGGAAAATTGTTGCCAATGCTACAGCTCTACGAGATGCTTATTGGTGGCAGATCAGTGGCGCGCCCTTCCCACTCCCTCTTTCAGAAGCCGGTGGAACGATGCAAAAGCTGACGGGCAAGCATCACTCACACCGAATCACGAGCCGAGGCAGCGGTTAATTAACCGCTTCTATAGCTGTCAAATGCAATCCCTGTTGTCGACGTACATAGTTCCGTCGACCTGCTTTTAGATTTTGGAGAAGAAAAAGGATGGGTGTGAGTAAGAAGTTACAGGATTTTGTTTCCGCTGCAAAGCTCCGCGTAGGCGAAGCGAAAGTTAACAGCCGTGGTCGCTATTGGGTTCGAAGTTGCGGTTTGAATTCCATTGACAACGGGCGTTTGATTGCATTTTGGGCACTCGTGTGTACCTTCAGGCATGTTATTCGTTTCCAATTCGTTTCTCGATCTTTAGTTCGGTGAGTTCTGATTTGGCGTGTTTCGTCCATCGCCCTTAGAGCGTTCACAGTTCGTCAAATCAGGACGCTGCCTTAATTTAAGTGCGTTGTCGAATCAACTTTAAGGGTAGAGCCAACTGATTATCCACTTAACGTCCCCTGAACAACTCATGAACGACAAGCAATATTTGATCCAAGCAAGACGGCATCGTTTTGCGGGATTTCCCAATATAGTGTCGTGCACCGTCGCGTTCGCTTTACTAATCGTTAATAACTCGAAAAATTCGCATTCTCACTCAACCGACGGCTCGGTTATTCGAGCATTGGAGGAGATTTTCAGTACGAGTCTATCAGTGATTTGGTCACACCGGCGACGCCGATTCGTTAACAAAAGAATCCTCACGACCTGATAGCTAAAAGAAAAAGCTGCATGCGGTATTTCACACCCGCATGCAGCTGTCCGCCCGCTGGATGTGGTTCCAGGGACGGACTTTCAATTGGATAGTGTCGACGTTAAGCCGCTACGAGCATTTTCTCGGTGGAGATGACTTTCATTACAGGTGTGGGGCCGATGGTTAGGCTCTCGTGCATGGTTGTCCAGGTGTAACGCTGGTTGCGACTGCAACAGAAGATCGGATGGCTACTTGACTGCAGATGCAGCTCGCGGAAACCAAAACGAAGTGCGTTAAGCAGAAAGTGATGGTCGATGGCGAGTTGCATCGGGGTCGAATCATAACTCGACTGATCGAGCGTCAATTCAGTGATTGGCAAATCGGATGGCTCAATGTTCGGATTCATGCTGCGAAATCGTAGCTGGACCTGTGGCTTGCTGAGCACACGATTGCGACTTAAATCCAGGGTCACTGGGTTTAGTTCGAAGGACTTGCCAACGAGTTTGTCTAGGTGCCGCAGCATGTACTGAGCATCTAGATCGCTGATGCGAACCAGACACCGAGATGAAGACTCATGCGGCATGCATTGGTCGACGTTTGGAAATCGACCGTCGGTCTGAAGCTTGATATCTACTAGCCAACGCAACGTCCCGACACCGCAACGCAGCGATAGCCAATCCGCTGATCGTCCGACGGAGATCGAGCTGCAATCGCGCAAGAACGACAAGCGGCTGAGCACTTCGGCAGGTAACATTACTTCGTCCAGCGGCAAACCGAAACCGCTGACCGCGTAGGCCTGGCGGCCATCGGTCGCAGCGACCTGTCCGTCACTGCCGCGTAGTCGCACGCACCCCAACGAATAGCGAGTTGAGCTAGGATCAGCAATACTGGCGGCTTGACTTAAGACTTTGCCGAGCCGACTGTCATTGCTGATCAGCCACTCGGGCTCGGAAGCTGCTGGTTTGCTATTCGGTTCGACCGCCGAAATGCATTTTTCAGAAATCGTTGATCGAATTCCAGCTGCCGTCGTCCATTCCAGTTTGCCGCCGTCAGATGCGGGAGTGATCGTGAGTTCCTGTCGAGCGAGACTTGGCAAAGTCGAAAACGCGCGAATAGGCAATGTCAACTGAAGCCCGCCGACGGTGTCGCCCTTGATGGCGGCTGAAGTCTGGCATGCCAGAGAAGCCTGCGCGGTTGACGCGCGAAGTGTGACCACGGATCGGTCGGCAGTGATGACAATCGGCAGCATCGAGTTACGATTGATACCAAGTGCACGGCGCATCTCAGCGATGATAAGTACAATCTGCTTACAGTTAATGCGAACCATAATTAGTCCTCTATTTAAACCTCAGGTAAATGAAACGAAAAAGGCCCGTAGCGAACAGACGCTACGGGCCAAGTTGAAATCACCTCGCAGGTCAATTTGACTAGCGAGGCTGATTAGTGATGTTTGCGGCGCTATTTTCGCCGCGGAGGCGTTCGGATATCGCCGCCGTAAAACGCTGTTGCGCAAAGGAGTGCGGCGATGAATAGAAACAGTTCAAATGAGCCCGCCAACCACCCGATCAATCCTGCGAACGCAAGCGCGCCGTGGATTGATGCGTTGTTAAGCTTTACACGCGCGTTCATGTTCTGATTTCTCCATGTTGATTGTCGAGCCACACATGAAGCCAAGCGACCTCAGCGTTGAGGGCTTGGCGGCGTGTAGCGAAGGGGCCAAGTAGCGGGCCAGCGACTGGGGAAAGGTCTGCAGTCCACTTGCCCTCAGCGGTCGGCTCAACGTGCGACGCGCGGCTGATTTCAGGTCTGCCGAGCGAATGCAGGTCAAGCGACTCGTCATAAATCGCGGAACAATCTCCGCTGGGTGATATGTACAGCTTCATGCGGCACACTCAGCTTCGGATCAGGCGACGGCGTGGACGATCGACCATCAGGCCGTCGAGCACGCTTTGAACACCTGACAACTGCGTAACGACTTGCTGCCGAATCGATTGGTCGTTACGGAGCGTGTGGGGATGGACCCCGCTCACAACTCCGCGTGCCCGCTCGACCAACTCGTCAAGCTCCGAGCTCGATGAGACATTCAAACGTCGAAAACGCTCGAAAAACTCAGTCAAATTTTCAATCGCCGAGTCCCGGAACACCTTTGGCTTACCATCGTCGCTGCCACTCAAGCGTTCGCTTAAGTGTGAAACCAGCGCTGACAGTTCATCGATAAAACACTGTTCCGCCAGTTGCACCGCCTGATCAAACTGAGTGCGAATCCGGCTACACTCTTGCTCGTAAATCGCTGGTTGTAGTCGACGCAAGTAGTCCGGCGGCTCGACGCTTGGAAAATCCCAAGTCACTTCGAACAAGCCAAGAAAGCTCGCCGGATAGTCATTTTCGCAGTACAGACCACCTAGTCTCTCACGTGCTTGATCCTTGATCTCGTCG
>JBGSJB010000480.1:0-3893 GCA_041742175.1 Pirellulaceae bacterium | reverse complement strand
GGGTGACGCATCGGACTTGGATTCATCGCGTTCGACCTCTCTACAAAGATATCCGCAGTCGCCGCCAGCAAGTCGATGCGGCCACTACAGAAGCCTTTGGCGGTATCCGAGTTGTGCGCACGTTTGCGCGTAATCGAACGGAGTCAAGTCGCTTTACGCGCGGGACGCACCTTCTTGCACGACAGCAATTGATGGTGTGGTGGTCCACGCGCGTGATCGAAGTTGTCTGGGAAGTGCTTATCCCGCTCGCCTCATGTGGTTTGCTGCTGTATGGCGGATGGCGAATTTTGCAGGGCAACATGACGCTGGGTGATTTGATGATGTTCCTGGTGTACCTCACGATGTTACTGGGCCCCATCGCATCGATTGCCTCCAGCGCGATGCAGTTTCAGAACAACTTGGCGGGACTCGATCGTGTCTTGGATCTGCTCGGTGAGCCGACGGAGGTCAAGGGCAACGCCGGAGCACGCGACCTTCAGCGCAGTGAAGTCGCTGGCGCAGTGCGATTTGATAACGTCAGCTTTCGCTATCCGAACTCTGAGCAATTTGTGTTGAGTGACGTGTCGTTTTCCATTCGAGCTGGCAGCACTGTTGCGCTCGTCGGCCGTAGCGGCGCGGGCAAAACAACGCTGTGCAATTTGGTAGCGAGGTTTTACAACCCAAGCTCGGGAGCTATTCAGCTCGACGGTATCAACCTGGAAGACATTCAGCTTGAATCCTTCCGCCGCTTGCTGGGCGTTGTCGAGCAGGACGTGTTTTTGTTCGACGGCACCGTGTACGAAAACATCGCTTACGGTCGTCGCGGCGCAACGCTCGCTGAAGTGCAGTCTGCAGCGGAGGCGGCCGCAGCCCGCGAGTTTATTGAAGCGTTACCCCAAGGTTTTGAGACTTGGATCGGAGAACGCGGTGTCAAATTAAGTGGTGGCCAACGTCAACGCTTGGCGATCGCGCGAGCCATCTTGGCGGATCCAAAGATCTTGATCCTCGATGAAGCGACCAGCAATTTGGACAGCGAAAGCGAGCGACTCATTCAAAACAGTCTTAAACGTTTACTTCAAGGTCGTACCGCTTTCGTTATCGCTCATCGACTAAGCACAATTGCTCACGCCGATTTGATTCTTGTGCTCGATGGCGGGCGGATTGCGGAACAGGGTACCCATCAGCAATTGCTTGACCAAGGCGGCCTGTACAACCGTATGGTGGTTCTGCAGACCGAAGACGTCGCCACTTCAAAAGGCACCAGCGTCGCAAAGTAGTTTTCAAACGCTAGCGTTTCTGGGGAACTGTAGTCGACGGAATTCGTCCGGTATGAAGCGTGTCGTCAGTGTGTGCCAACTTTGAAACATAATTCTTCTTGCCAATACGCAATGACAACTTGGCGTCTGAATGGTTGTCATGCAGTGCTTCGTACAACTCGGGACTGATCAATCCGAATCGCGATGAGGAACCTTTCGCGTCAACGTCCTGTGGCACCGGCAGCAGCTTCACTTGAGCTGGCTGGGTGCCATTTTTGAAGTTCACCGTCACAAATGCAGAATCGATGGCCACGTAATTCTTCAACGAGCCGTCTAGCAGGTAGACAACTACTTGTTTCGATTCCTCGTCGACAACCAATTCGCCGTGATATTCGCCGCGACCAATTTCCAAAAGGTCACCTTTGTTCGGCCCTTTCGCGCTGTGCACATGCGCGGCATGATTGTGCCCTGCATGGTCATGTGCGACAGTTTGCGTCTTACCACTGAAAGGCGCTTTGGCTTGCTGAGCGGTAGTCGAAGAGGTGAGTTGTGCTGCGATAGCGATTGCCAATAGCGTGCGCGACATTGCGAAGACTCCTTTTGATTCGAACGTGCCGACCTGATTCAATACAAATCGGCAAAATCCGATGAGTAATCGCCCCAATTGGCAAAGAATTGAAACACCGTTTTCAGTTTTCGCAATCCACATTGCCATACACTCTTTGGCTCTTGCCGGACCGATGTACCGCAGCTAACGGCGATGCAGTCTTACCCGACAGCGACTTTGCGTTGAGAACCTGCGATGAACCCGCCCGTAAGTTCCATGATTAGCGGTGTGAAAGCCCCGCAAAGCCCCGGCAATCACCATCCGATTTGGATCCGATCCCGCCAGACTCGGTGGCCACACACCACCCTCAATCGAACCGCCACCGCAGCCAACCTGCACGCCGGCACAAGCAACTAACGAAAGCTACAACCCCAATTTTTCACGAATGGATTCTCCAATTCACTTCCTAAGTAACGGATTTCTTTCGTCGGTTACAATACCAAGCCACCCAGGTTGACTACTCTTGACTCAGAATAGTTCGTTCAAGTCCTGCGATTGCTTGCTGCGCGACAGTCTGCTGTTCGATTTTTGAAGCGATGGCAAGCGAATGGGATGAACACTGTTAACAACTTCCATACGCTAGCTATACGTATTCTTGTTCTAGTGAAAAACACTTTGGTGACGAACACTATGGCAGAGTTTTCAAAAGAAGATCACCGCTGGATGGCTGAAGCGCTCGAACTGGCGGCGCTCGGGCAGGGACATGTCGAGCCGAATCCAATGGTCGGCTGCGTACTAGTAAAAAACGGCGCATCACTCGGCGAAGGCTATCACCAACGGTTTGGCGGACCTCATGCCGAAGTGGAAGCACTGCGCAGCGCCGCAAGCAATACCGGCGGAGATACCGACATCGCTGGTGCAACCGCCTACGTGACTCTGGAACCCTGTTGCCACTACGGAAAGACCCCGCCATGCACCGATGCATTGATCGCTGCCAAAGTAAGCCGTGTCGTGGTGGCAACGGGCGACCCGCATGCAGTGGTTGCCGGAGGCGGTTTGGTCAAGCTGCGCGATGCTGGCATTGCCGTCGAAGTTGGCCTACTTGATTCGAAGTCGCGGGAACTTAATGCCCCCTACTTCAAAAGAATTCGCTACAACCGGCCTTGGGTGATCGCAAAATGGGCCATGAGCCTGGATGGCAAGATCGCCACACGGACCGGAAATAGTCAGTGGATCTCGGGCGATCAAAGCCGTCAGTGGGTTCACCAATTGCGTGGCCGTGTGGATGCGGTCATGGTCGGAATCGGAACCGCGCTGGCTGACGACCCCATGTTGAACGCTCGACCGCCCGGCCCTCGCCGCGCAATGCGAGTCGTCCTCGATTCCTGTTTGCGATTGCCAGTCGAAAGCAAACTGGCGCAGAGCAGTTGCGAACACCCAGTGCTTGTCTGTGCTGGTCCGAAAGCCGATCCGCTAAAGGCCGCTGATCTCGATGCACTGGGTTGTAAGGTCTGGATCAGCGCGTTTCCGGATCGACAAGCGCGGCTAGACGAATTGCTTCAGTTACTCGCGCAGCAATACAGCGTGACGAATTTGCTGGTAGAAGGCGGAGCGGAGTTGCTCGGAAGCTTGTTTGATCTTAAGCAAATCGATCAGTGCGAAGTGTTCATCGCACCGAAGCTGGTCGGCGGTCAAGCCGCACCCTCACCCATCGCTGGCTTGGGACTTGAGAAAATTACTGACGGAGCTCGTGTCGATCTTATCGAAAGCACTACTCGCGAGCAGGACATCCATCTCACGTATCGATTGCGATGGGATGAGGGCTGCGAACAGGCATTGTAAACTGGCACCGTGAACCACTGAACGCTCCGAGGTCATGTTGGGTGATGGCAGCTGGTGCTCACACAAATGTTCAAAGCTCGCGAAGTGAGAGCTTTGCGAGTCTCTGCGCGTTGGCGTGATAGATTTGTCGGCGCGAGATTGCGATCGGAGAGAGCAGCTAGTCAGTTCGTTTGCGCAAGAGCAATTCTCAGATCGCATACATTTGTGTTCGTCGGGCCCGTTTCAATCAGTCCGCCGAATCGACGAAAGAACGAATGAGCATCCGCGCG
>JBGSJB010000479.1:0-8271 GCA_041742175.1 Pirellulaceae bacterium | reverse complement strand
TCGCGGATCGATGGCTAAGCGTTTTGCATCAGCCGGATAGAGTTGATCGAGAACATCCAGTTCACCTCGCAGCAGATCGTTGACGGCGAGTTTCGGGTCGTCGTAGAAGATCTCAACGATCTCAATCGGTTGGCCGTTAGTAGGCTTTGCACCGCGAATGACATACGAAGTTTCTCTGGAATCGACGTCGCCTAATTTATAATTGCCGGGTAACGTTCCATGAATGTTGTTGTCCGACAGTGTCCATTGCAGCAACGCGTGGGGCAGAACATTAGGTCGCTTCAGTTTGATTGTGACTTGCTTGGTCGAATTGACGTTTACTGATTCGAGGATTGCGGACCAGGACGCATCGTAGGTCGGTTTGTTGATATCGGCACGCTCCAGCAAAATCTGGCTGAGTCCAAAGGCGTCAAGCGTCGGTTTCGCGTTGGGTTCAAGTGACAGGACCAACTCCTGACGATCATCGCTTTGTCGGAAAGTGCCTAGAGCGAAACCGTAGCGCCCCCCTTCACTGCCGGTCTTAAGAAACTGAAAAATCGGTTTGCTTGTCAGAGCTCCAGCCCGGCGAGCTGGCCAGTTCACAAGACTGGAAGGATCCAGTTCGGTGCTGCGCTGCATCACACCTACTCGAATCATTGGGTGCCTGCGATTGATCTCCTGAACCAACTTCTTAGCTTCGGCCGCATTCGGCAGTATCTCCAACATCGCAGCCGCCGCAGAACGGGCTTTGCGAAATTGCTGTTTTGAAATTAAGCTCTCGGCTTGAGTTCTCTTCGCGTCGGCCATTTCTTGAAGCCTCTTGTCCCACAGTTCAACGACCGGCAGCGCGCTGCCGTAAGTGTCTTTCAAACGTTTGTGAAGCTTCTTCGCATTGCCTAGTTGGTTCGATTCGTAATAAGCATTGATTAAAGAATCGGCCACCCGCGATAGAACACGATTAACCGTTTCGGCTTGAAAATCAGGAGCGGTTTGGTGAAGTTCTTCGAGTGCGGAAAGTGTTTGGCGGTACTCTTGAGCACGGAACATGGCACCTGCGCTTTGAAGCAAAAAATCGCGGCGCAAGCCCTCCAGATTGGGCATGCTCGGGTAATTCTTGAGCAGATAGCTCAAGTTCATGAATGCTTCGACAAAATCGCCTGACTTGAGTTTCTGCTGCGCTTCGTCATAGATTCGCTGCTCAAAAAGTTCGATGCGCTCGATGTCTTCCACAGAATTTCGTAGCGACGCGATTCACCGACTTTCAGCAAGATAAGATTCTCGAGCTTTTCAGTGTCAGCGGGGCGCGGTGGCAATTGGCGATTTGGGAATGGCAGCGGAGCAACTTTGAAGCTGCCGCCACCGGCGGTGCCTTTTAGTGTGATCAAATCGAAAGGTTGTTGATCGATTAGCGGCGGATCGCTGATCTCGAGGGCCTGGTCCTGGGCATTCACAGCGTTGCACAGCAGTAAGAGTGTGGCGCAGAGCGCGGCACACCATCTACAGATGGATATCCTACAGGTGGATATCGGCGACGGAAGTATCGAATAGGTGTTTCGCATAATTGGTTCCATCTACTCGATTGTACGCGTTGTTGGAACCGAGAGCAGCAGAACCGCGCCTTCGTCGCTGCCGACCAGAATGCCACTTGGAATCACCTTTGCGTTACCGCTGAGTGGTTGGCCTACGTCGACCGAACCCGTAACCTCACCGCTGGCCGCATTAATCACCCAAACTTGACCATTGGTGGTCGTGGCGATTAACGAGTCGCCCGACTGAAGCGGCGCGCCCAGCAGCGTTGATCTCGGGAAGTCGATCGACCATTGCGGCTTTCCGTCAGTTGTGATGGCTTGGAGTTTGCCATCCAGTTGAACAACGATCATTTTTTCTGTAGCGAACGGGCCAGCGATTACTCGACCGTCAAGCGGAAGCGAAGCACCTTTAGCGAGGCTCGATGCATCGAATTGTAATAGATTGTCAGCCGCGGGCGTGGTTTCGACTGCGAAGACTTTGCTGCCTTGACCAACCAGCGGGCCGGACAATCGATTCTCGAGCGAGACTTCCGAAAGCATGCGCAGCGACTCAGCCACTCCCAAGCGGATGAGTTTTTTGGAATCGTTGGCGATGACCAAAGTTTGTGAATCGGCAAAGTAAGCGGGCTGGTTCCAAGCGACTTTGGCTCCCGGTTGCATCGGCAGTTGATAAGGTGCAGCAGCGGGTGCACCGTTCGTTGGATCGATCAAGACGACTTGGCCATTGTCGAGCCCAATCGCAAAATTATTACCAACTGCGGTCGGCGGGCAAGTTGGCGACGCGGCAGCAAAATTCGCGGAAAGCAATCGAAGCTTATTCGGTCCAGTTGGCGAGTAAATTACGATTTGATTTGCGATCGAGGTGTTCATCAACAGCAAACTGTCATTGCTTAGCAGCGTTGGATGAGCGAAACGCATCAGCGCCTTACTTTCACCGGCGTTTGTGTCAGCCGATTCGCGAATCGGTTTTGTGGGGTCGAGTGTAAACAGCATCGCAGCTGAGTTGATTGCATCGGGCTTGCCAGAGCCAGCGACGATTGAGACGACCGGCATACCAAGATCTGTTGCCCACATGGCGTTTCCCGAGTCTGCGTTGACAGCAGAAACTCGAACGCCCGAGTTACCGCGCAGCGTGCGGCAGTGAATCATCGCGTCGCCGATGAGCTGCGGGGGGCTGGTAAATCGATCGCCGGCTTCAAGCGCCCATTGTTTTTGTAACTTACCGCGTGAGACATCCAGATCCATACGAATGAGCATGTTCTCAGCGATCCAAAGCTTGTTGTTGCCAGCGGCGAGGAAGGAAAGTTGCGGCTCCTGCCTACTAGCTGAAACCGGATCGAAGCGACTGACCTTGTCGCGCTCCGCAGCGGGCTCGACATCCATGACGGCGATTTCGCCAAGGTCAGAAATTACATACACTCGGCGGCCATCGACTTGAGGTGGTACGACTACGTTGCCCTTCATGCGAAACGGAGCTTGAGTACTAACTAGCTCGCTGCCATTTTCCGACGAGTTTAAGATGCGAATCAGCGAATGATCACCGCGATTCTCAAAAACGAATAATTGCCCAAGGACCAGAACGGGAGGCACGACAATTGATCCTGCGCTGTGCCCGAGATAGACGACGTCCTTGCAACTCCCATCGGAGCGAGAAACAACATATAGGTTGCTGTGATCGGCAGGAATGTACAAGTGCGGTTTGCCAGGACCGGATCCCGGCGCGACTTGCACCGCTTGCGGCAGCTTTAGAACCCATTTGGTCTGACCAGCAACAGCGTCGAGATCGGCGACCGTTCCATCGAACGTAGTGATGTAAACATCCTCTCCATCGACGTAAGGTTGGTTCGTGGGCGTGCTCAAATCTGCGAACCACTGAGTTGTTCCCGTTGCACCCGCCAATCTTTGGACATGTCCAGTCGTGGGTTGACAGACAAGCACGTCACTTGCGGCAGTGTCACTTAAACGAATCGGTTCGTTCTGGAAGTCGCGACCGATGTATTGCCGCCACAGAACCGCTCCGTTTTGACCATCGAGTCCATAGACTGAACCCTTGACCTTGACAAAGACCTGTCGCCCATTCAGTGCCGGTGCAGTACCTTTTGACATGTTGCCGAGCACGAATGTGCGACCGGTCGAGGTTGGTGGGGCTTCCTTGCTTAGTCGAATCGTCAGTGAGCCGGGAGTTACCAGCGATTCTTGAATCGCGGTGGCTTCCTTCACCTTGGCCACGAGACGTTCGTCAGTCTCAAGTTGCGGATAGCGGCTGACCAGTTCACGGCGGATAGCGTGAGCGCCAAGAGTATCCTTCTCAGCAAGTTTCGTGTTGATCGCTTCGACGGCGGTGGCGAGCTCTTCCTCGCGGCGAATGTCTCGCAAGATGCGCTGGCGATCCTCTTCGATCCGCAGGAAGGTAGGGGCTTGCGCGGTTCGTTGAGCTCCGCCGACATACTGCGGGTCGTTGATCAACTTGAGTAGATCTTCCATCTGCAGCATAAGCGACTTGCGATCCGCCACGGAGTCGCTCCGGTCGGCGCGTTCATTAAACTTATTCGCCAATCCGAGAAGCACGCCGGTAACGTCGCCCTGCTCGCTAGTAAGCGCTTTTTCCGTAGCGATAGTTGGCAGCAGTTCCATCGCTGTCTTCAATCCGACATTTGGGTCGGAAGCGGCTTCAGCATCTTTGCGAATTAACGATAGGGCTTGCCGCACTTTGGCGAACGAGTGATTTTCATCGCTGCCGAAATTGTTGACGAACGTCGTGTAGATCGAAGCTGCGTTCTCATAGTTGCGGCTCTTGTAAGCCTCATCAGCGGCTTTTAGTGTGTCGGTTGCGTTGCCTCGCAAAAAATGTAATCCTAGCCAAACGACAGCGATCAGGGTGACCGCCAGTAGCATCCCGATTCCCAAGATGCGAAATGAGTCCCACGGATTAACCGATGCAGTAGCTTCCGTATGTCGCGGGCGAACCGCAGCTTTGGAACTTGATGGTGAACCTGCTCTCGGCGACCCAGAGCGCGAGCTGCTTCCTCGTGCCGACTTGGGGCGCACTTTGGCTTCGACGACTTCGACCGGTTCAACATCCACTACTTCGACGACTTCAGCGTCTTCGGGTTCGACCAGTTCTGCATCGTCCGCAACGAACACCGCCGTCGGACTCGGCTTCGGGCTGCTCTCGTCAGGCAAGAAATCCAACTCAGGTTGGCTCGAACTGGCGGGGCTGGGCGCTTCGTTATCGGTCTTGAGGTCAGCGATTAACTTCGTCGCCTGAAACTTCGTCAGGTGACCGTTATCAACTAAGAGACGCGCAATCAGTTCGGGAGTTAATCGCGATTTGCTTTCAGCTACCTGACGACGAAGTTCTTCAATGATCGTGGGTGAAAGAAGCTGAAGAGCAGCGATCTGTTCGATGAATTGTTTAGCCTGCACTTGCATTGATCCGATGCGACTTGGTGCGGAAAGACGAGAAATAGCGAACTCGAACGGACTGAGTTAAGCGAACGTTCTGCTCAGGCTAGTAGTGCGAGTTTTGGCTTCCAATAGTCGTGCCTCCTCAATGCGCCTGGAGGCCACGTAATTCTTCCTTGCCATCATCGTTGTGGCAAGGTTCGCCCGCCAAGGCCAACCCAACTTTTCCATTGATCGTTCCTGTTAAACGCAAAGAATTTAAACGCGGATGCAATTTCGCGGAAGAATCCGTCGAGGACGCTTTTAAGCACGATTCGCGAGCAGCAATTACTGATAATAACCGCACTACGAAGCGCTTGCACCGCGAAGTTCAAAAACTATCTGGTTTTCTGAGGTCACTAAATCAAATTTTGATAAACAGTGCCGCGCTTTAAAGCACTCGGCGTCATGCGTTGCCCTCACCTAAGGCAGATTCGCTGCCGAAGCATTTTCTGGCAACTGCTCGCCATGCGGCGTCGAGCGGAGTTCGCTAGCTAGTTTGCACGCCTTGTTGCTTGCGAAAACTATTCAGCCTCGGCGACCGTGCGATAGCGCTGTTCGATCACAACGAAATCGAAACCGGATGAAGCGGGTTGCGACTCGAAAACCGTCTTCGCGACCTCGCGAACCTTGCTGTGACCTTTGCTGATCGCATACTTCATCTCAGTCTGATAGAGACGTTCTTCTAAATCTTTCGGTATGAACTTCAGCAGTTGTCGACCTTGCGTTTGCACACCCGCTTGGCCGAGCAATTGACGGTCGAAGGAGACGAGAGGCCCCTCAGTTCGCCACATAAAGTACAGCCGCTTCTCCTCACTGCCTTTGCCGGATCGTTTCTGTGGCGAACCCGAAAAACCGAACGCGTAATCAACCAGCTTCGTCTTTCCGATACATCCAAGCTCGATTCTGTAATGATCCAACTGCGTCGCGTACGACTTTACATCCTTCGCCAAGAATTTCAGTTCCCAACGTTCAAACCTCGACACAATATCTTCGCCTTCGCCAAGTGGTCCCGGTGGGCGACTATCACCTCGACCTGAGCCGACCGCTGACGCAGTCACGTTCGTATCAACGTTGTCCATCGATGCAGCCACACTGGTGACAGCGTCGGTGACCGCCTCAAGCGATTCGGCGAGCGTTGGTTCGTTGAGGAAATCCGCCTCTTCTGCACCTGGCGGTTCGATATCGCGTGCAAAGCCTTCGGCGTGATCGCCCCGCCCTGCTGCCGTCGGCTCCGGTTCAACTTCAATGCCGCCCGTGTTCCATGTAAAAGTGGTTGTCGCCCACACGAGAAACAGAATGATCGCCAACATACCGAAGATGATTAGCAGGCTCATCAGTAGACTCGCGACCACGTCGACCTTCTGAGTCCGCAAGTTCCGAGTGCCAATTGAATGAACGGGTGCTTCGTCTTGTTGGGCTGCCGCGCTCATTGTCGACGACTCCTAAAATCAGTGGGCTTGAAGAGGCTTGCGGATTACTTGCTAAGTGCTGAACCAACTCTTACTTCGAACTTGCCAGTATAGACCAGACTAAGTTGATGGGGTTCGAGCTGTCAATTATAAAGTCGCGTTTTGAGTGCAGATAGCGTCGCGGAGCAGCAGCGCCACGGAGATGCGGCGCGATTGACTACCCCACGCAAAGAATCCAATGCGAACGCTGAGTTAATTGACCGGGCCATCGCCAGAATATAGACTTGAGGCTATCCAGTGCCCGATCGCGAACGAGTTGGCGAAGCGAATCTGGCCTGCGATTTCTCTTTCCAGTTCCGCCTAACGATGGTGCTGGCCTCCTCTCAAAGATTTCCGAAGCTATCGATTACGACTCCGCGTCACTTAAGGAATTCCAATGTTCGGTTTATTTGTCGGCGAGGTGAGTTTATTCGGATTCATTGCACACGCGGACTACTTTTTGCTTGCCGGTGCGGCTCTCTGGGGCTTGTTCTGCTTGCATTTGGTATGGACCTTGGTCGGTCGTCTGCGCTTTAAAAATGAAGCCGCTCAAGAGGCTTTTTTGGACAGCATCGCACCGGACTTGGAGCGCGGCGATTATGCGGCGGTGCAAGCCAAGTGCGAAGGTGACCGCCGAGCTCTTCCGATGCTGGTCGACATCGCGATGCAAAATGCCGACATGGAACCGCAGGCTTTGCATGATCTTGTCTCTGACCGTTTTCAATATGACGCCATCTCGCAAATCGACGCCAGCGTCACTTGGGTTTCAACCATCATCAAACTGGCGCCGATGCTCGGACTCATCGGTACTGTGGCAGGTATGATGGGTGCCTTCGAAACGCTGGAGAAAGCAACTACCTCCGAACCAACTAAACAACTCCTCGCTGACATCCGTATCGCACTCGACCACACGCTGATCGGACTGCTGATTACCGTCAGCCTGCTGGTTTCGATGGGTGTCATCAACAATCGCATCAAGGACATGGAAGAATTGGTCGGCTTCGGTCTGAATCGCTTCTTCGAATTGTTTGAATCGGGCCGCCAAAGCGAATGGCGCGAAGCCCGACGCTAGTCGTCGAATCACGTCTGCCGTCCACACAATTTAGGTGCATTCATGGCTGAGAAACGACGCTTAAGTAAGAAGCGTGAGTTTGATGGCGAGTTCGACATCACGCCGATGATCGACGTGGTGCTGCTGTTGCTCATCTTCTTCATCGTCACCGCGCGCATGGAACCAACCATCGTGGCTGAGTTGCCGAAGGCGAAGAATGGCGACGTCGCTGCCGGTGAAGAAGGCGTCGTGATCAATGTCAAGCAATCCGCCGACGGGATCGCGCAAGTCATCCGCCCCAATAAAGTCGCGTTCTCTGCCGATCCCGAATTGATGGCCAGCGAAATCGCTGAATACGTTCGCAATGGGATCGAAAATGAAAATCGCAAGTTCGTGCTGATCCGCGGCGAACCAAGCGTGAAGACTCGCGATATGACCCGCGTTCGCGAAGCTGCGTCCGAAGGCTTAAGCGAAGATCAGCAGATTCTTATCGCGGTACAGCAATAGGCGATGTTTAACAGTCAATGCGAAACGACACTCGACGAGTTGGTGCAGTGGTAATTCTCGGAAACAAAGTATGAGCGTTAAAGTCAAATGCACGAGTTGCGAAGCCGCATTCGCAGTACACGAGCGCGTACTGGGTAGTAGCATCGCTTGCCCTCGCTGCGATTTTCGTTTGACTTTGCCAACCGCCAACGAACTGGCTCAGTTTAAAAGAACCCAAGCGGACAAAGCAAAGCTTGCCGAGAAAAACCGGCTGACTGAGTCGAACCGCGAAAAGGTATCTTCAACGACTGTCGAGTCCATCGACCCAGCC
>JBGSJB010000478.1:0-1625 GCA_041742175.1 Pirellulaceae bacterium | reverse complement strand
TGTTGCCACGGCGCACCGATGGTCAGCTACTGGATGCACAACGGTTTGATGAAACGCGACGCCGGTGCAGGCAAGCTTGGCGGAAAGAGTGACCGTGCGGAAGCGAATGAGTCGGCTGAGGCGGATGCTTCGACCAAGATTAGTCGCAGCAAAGGCGCGGGCGGGTTGGCGAAGTTGATTGACGCGCAGACGGGCGAACGGATTCGATTCTTTTTGCTACGTTCGCACTATCGATCGACCAACGTGTTCGGTGACGATGGACTTGAGGAAGCTGGGCAATCGCTCAACGCGTTTTATCGACTGTTTCAGCGCTTCGAACGGATTACGGGCGAGTCGTTTTACTCGCAAGTCGGCAAGTCGGGCGAAGTCGAAGAGTTGTCGTATGCGAAGTCGCGTGCGGAAGGCGATGGAGGTCTGGCCGACGTTGGGACCGAGGGGTTACTTTCCGAGATCGCCAAACTGCGAAGTTCGTTTTTGGAAAAGATGGACGATGACTTCAATACGGGCGGCGCGGTCAGTGATCTGTTCGAAATGTCGCGGGCTTTGAATCGTTTCGTCGATCAGAGTTTCTTGGAAGATGCAAAGAAACGAACGGCTGAGAACGTCGATACTTGGCGGGCCGGCATGAGCGTGCTGCGCGAGCTGGGTGCGATTCTTGGTTTGTTCGTGAAGCCGCCGAAGAAGACAGGCGGAGGTGATACGCAACTGGTCGACGGATTGATGTCGCTGCTGATTGAATTGCGTGCCAACGCTCGCAAGAACAAAGACTTCGCGACTTCTGATCTGATCCGCGACGGGCTACTCAAGCATGGCATCACTTTGCAGGATTTGAAAGATGGCACGACTTGGGAGAAGGCGTGACGGACGCGATTAATGCTGTGTCGGTGAACAGCTGCGCAGCAAAGTGACGCGCGCTCGAGTGGCATGCACTTGCGATTCGGTTATATTCGCTTAGAGGGATTGTGGGCGTGAAGCCGTTGCCAGCGCGCGTCAGCACACCTCATGGGCGCGGCGAGTCGAATTTTAGTTCGACTGAATTGGCGCGCGAAATCTGGCTGTGCAAATTGAGCGATGCGAACTGCGGGAGCTGCTGTGACGAAAGATTCCAAAGTGTTAGATGGTCAGACGCTGGTCACCGCTCAGGACGACGAAGCGGCACTTAAACAACTGAGCAGCGCGCTCGCTGGCATTCGTTCGCAACTTGAACGCGTCATCGTGGGTCAGCAGGATGTGATAGAGCAATTGCTTGTCGCGCTGTTGGCTGGTGGTCACTGCTTACTGGTGGGTGTACCGGGGTTAGCCAAGACGCTGATGATCTCAAGTCTTGCGAAAGCGATCGCGCTGGAATTTAATCGCATCCAGTTCACACCGGACTTGATGCCAGCGGACATCACCGGAACGGAAGTGATTCAAGAGGATCGCGATACGGGTGCGAGAACATTTCGCTTTATCGCTGGCCCCATCTTCGCGAACGTGATTCTGGCCGACGAAATCAATCGCACTCCACCGAAGACTCAAGCTGCGTTGCTGGAAGCGATGCAAGAGAAGCAAGTGACTGCGGGCGGCAATCGACACTCGTTGCCACGGCCCTTCTTTGTGCTCGCAACACAGAACCCGATCGACCA
>JBGSJB010000477.1:0-3421 GCA_041742175.1 Pirellulaceae bacterium | reverse complement strand
TGGTCTATAGCAGACGTTGCTATAGTCAACTCGGCTGCGTTTTCGTCCACCTTCGCTCCACGATTCCACGGGACGAAAGAGAATGAGGTCCGACGGCTCAAACAGAGTCGTCAATAAAGTGATCGCTGGGTGACTCAAGCTGCGCCACCTTTACTTGATCCATCATCCGCCGGAAAACGCACTCCCATCGCTTTCAGAACTCGTGAACCTTGTTCAGTCTCACAAAACCTAACCACCGGCTCGGTGTCATCTGCTAAAGAGCCGAGCTGAGCCCAACTAACGCTTTTCCATTTGCGACAGCGGTATGCTCGAATGGCGATGCCCGAATCGTCGAAACGAACCACTAGATTGAGATTTGACAAGTGTCGGACAAGCGGGCGATTGAAACGGGTGAGTTTCGACATGGCTATGGCGATACTTGTAAAAAACGGTTGCATTGTTTGCATATCAAAGTGATGCTTGACATAGCGTGTCCTCGGCTTGACTGATTGCGACTAGGACTCGCCCACCCTGCATGGGCGGATGTTTAATTGCGTGCAGCACGATGATTTGGCTGTCATCCCAAAAAGCGCCTGCATGCTGTAATGCATCGAAGAGACTCTTCAGACAGTTGTCGATGTCTCGCCGGCGGTTGTCCGGTGGGAAAGCATCGACTTGAATCGCAAGCGGTCCCATCAGCGGCTTGATGCCAGCGGTGATCGCAATCCGTCGAACCTGATGGCGATAGGTTCGCGCTTCCTTCGATAGAACAGGACGCCCCTGGTAGTAGCTGAAGTAGTGATTCCCCGAGGGCGGATACGGGAGTTTAAGCTCGGTAACCATCCTTGCTTCCTTGTACTGAAATAGAAAAAACCGGGACGGAGCGAATGACCGATTAACACCGACTCATTCGCTTTCCCGTCCCAGCCGCACCCGTGCGAACGCAAGCCGCCGGCGATCAGAACGGCGCGCCCTCTGATGATGGGACTTCACCGTTTGACACGGCCGCGAGACGAATGCGTCGATTGAAGTAGACGTTGGTATAGTCACCGCGAGTCCGTTTCGTGACTTCCAAGGTCACATCGAGCAGTTCATCTAGCCGCCCGGACAGTTCGCTGAACTTGGCAAGCTCCAGCCCCAGCGTCTTCAGATCGCCCTTCACATAGGGGATCGATGCCTGCGTGATGACCGAGTTTTTGAAGATGTGACGACCGGCATGTGATCCGGAGAGCACTTCCAAATCGAACTTGATCATCGGGTCGCCCTTCTGACTGCTTTCAAGACGCACTGTTTCGATGCGAGCCTGATACTTGCCATCGGGGACTTCGTCGTACTCGGGCGATTCCACGGTCGCGAACTCGTCATCGAACGACGATAGATCGACGGATTCCCGCCAGGAGTGATTCCCATAGTTTGAGCTGGCACTCGATCGAGTAACAGTTCGACAGCAACGTTGTTGGCTAGTTCGTCAATCAAACAGATCGCGTCCAGCAAGTCTGCTGGCGTTTCGTGATCGGCTTTGGATATCTCGCGTATGACCGCTTGGCAATCGATCGAGCCGGGAGCTTCGATCGGAACGGACCGACTTGCGAAGAAATCGGCGTAGGGGTGGAGTAATGCGAACAATCGCTCGGGAGCGATCGATTCCAAAACGCCAGGGCGCGATAAACGCGAAATTCGAACAGCGGTCATGTTGCAAACCTTGAAAATCAATTAGCCATAACAATCCTTTTATTGATCAAAACGTCAAGCGATCCAAACGACTGACGAAAAAATGCGATTAGCAGTGGCTGGCCAACGGCTTCCACCGTGCAAATTCCTAGTGTGGGCATCCCATCCGCCAGTCCATGACCGTTGTCCTGTGCGATTCCATCCAGGCCGAGCCACTACCAATCGCGGAAGCTATCATCCCGATGGCTGTGACACATCTGGTCACAGCGAAAAAGAAATTTTCGGAAAAGCCGGAATTGCGTTCACAGTATTCCGAAATTGGCGAGGTTTGCCCTCTACTCCGTGATTTCAAGGGCTCGCTGCGGCCTGCCGCCCTCCGAAGTTCCCGAGAATCCCATGGTCTTGAGTGTGCGCTAGATCTTCCAGCCGGGATCGCTAGCTGTTCAAACTGAGCAAACCTTGGTAAGGTTTGGTATCCATGTCTGGAAAGAAAAGGAGCTACATCATGGCTGAAAAGCTGGGCGACTATTTAACCATTCGGCAAGCAGCTGACTTCTTGGCAGTCTCCCCCAATACGCTGCGGAACTGGGGGCGTGACGGGAAGATCAAGATGCGCAGGCATCCGATAAATGGCTACCGACTTTTTAGCCTTGAGGACTTGGGAAAGTTGCTTGCCGAGGCCGCTGAACTAACTGAACCAGACACCAAAAAGCCCAGATAGAGTTTGCTCACCAGCATCAAGGAACATTAGCTTTATGCAAGCTTCAGAAACTTCTATCCGCAAGCTGATCGAGGGCTCGAAACAGTATGTGATTCCTCTGTTCCAGCGACCATATTCATGGACTCAGAAGCATTGGTCAACTTTATGGCAGGACGTGATGGATTTGGTAGACGATCCAAACGCTCGACCACACTTCTTTGGCTCAACTGTCACTGCACCAGCTCGTAGCGTACCCCAGGGCGTAGGTAAGTGGCTTCTCATTGACGGCCAGCAACGCCTTACTACGACGCAGTTGTTACTTGCGGCGCTTCGAGATGCAGCTATTCACATTAACGAACAGAATCTCGCTCAGAAGATTGAAGGTCAAAGTCTGCTAACAGCATACGAAGTGGGCGATGAGCAACTTAAGGTGTTGCCAACGCAAGGAGATCGAGAAGCTTTCCGAGCGATCATTCGTCGCGAAACTATCTTGAGTTCGCGAGTTGCTGATTGCCACAGCTTCTTCTTCGCACGGCTCAAAGGGCGGAAAGAACTGTCGGGCGAGTTTTTGGAGCGGCTCTACCTCTGCGTAGTTGATCGACTATCGCTGGTTGGCATAACTTGCGATGAGCAGGATAATCCACATTTGATTTTTGAAAGCCTCAATGCGAAAGGTGAGAAACTCACGGCTGCCGACCTTATCCGTAACTTTCTTCTTATGCGGATTCACGTCAATGAACAGCAGAAGATTTTCGACCAGTACTGGCGTCCAATTCAGGAGGCACTCGGCGATCAGCTCACTGAATTCGTTCGGCATTACTTGATGAAGGAAGGCAAGATCATGAAGTCATCCGATATCTATTTTGAATTGAAAGATCGGATTAACTCCGCTACGCCAGAAGAAGCAAAGAATTTTCTAGCAGACTTGCATCGTAACTTCTCAAAAACCGGTTGGTACGAGTTGGCGCTTACCAACACTCAACTTTGTTGAGTAGGTGTTGCGATTTTGGCTTTATCAATTCAACATCAAGCAACTGTAGGACTAGCTTTTTGGCGGATGATATCTCCGAG
>JBGSJB010000476.1:0-2905 GCA_041742175.1 Pirellulaceae bacterium | reverse complement strand
CGCGCCACTGGCAATTCGCCCATTCGTTCTTGAGCGATCTGATCCCAAGGGACCATCAAGTCGTTGCTGAGTAAGTACGCGACGCCACCGATAGCGAAGCCTGCGGTCAGTTGCACGAAGCTGCGAATGGCCCAGTCACCTTCTTCCCGCTGCCAACGTTTGCCCAAGGCGATCGCAACCCAAGCGGTCATCAGTGAGACGACGGCGACCCAGATCATTCCCATGAACAGCGGCTGGACTTGGCGACCAGAGCCGATTTGAAACGTAGCTGCTAGTGCGCTGAAAACTGCAATTACAGCGGCCGCGCCCAACCAGCTACCAGTAACTTCGCTCCACACCACTCCGCGTTTCACCTGGGCCAATTGGCTTCGCTTCGCAACTCGCCATTGCTTCAGACTCATTGGCCGATTGGCGGCGACGGGTCGAGGAATGACAGGCGGGGCCGGTTGCATAGGTCGCGGTTGGCCCACGAAAGCCTGTGTCACTTGAGCTGAATATCTGGGAACATGCGGTGCGTGCGCGTACTGTTGTTGTCTAGCGATCGGCGGGGTAGGCCCTTTGACGATCCACCAAATTGCATAGTAGGGCACGTAAAGCGTCAGGCCCAGGACGAGTAACGAAATCAACCAGCTTGCGTTCAGTACACAGATCATAATGATCAAACCCAACAGAACGAAGCGTGAGCCGGGTGTAAGGTTCAGCTCGTTCCACTTGCGATTAATGCCCATCCAACCTTGCTTTAGACTGCGCGCGATCGGTTCTTCGTAGCGAGCAGTTTGAACTGGCGGTGAGTCATAAATTGGAGACTTCACATAATTTGGAACGGGATTGCGATGTGGGTTAACCTGTGCATTAATCGGTTGAGCGCCTGCGTGCCCGAAACGCGGTGGTTCGGCTTGGTTCAAGTTGGGACTAACGACCGGCGGTAGGTGATTGAATTTTGTACGCACCAGCAAGTAGCGATCGTCAACTTCCATTCCCAGCGGGCGGACCATTTCGCGGACATCGCTGTAACGAGCGGCTGGATTTTTTTGCAGCGAACGAGCGACCACAGTGCGAATGGGTTCGGGCACACGCGACAGATCGGGATCGGCAGTCAAGTGTTTCATGATAATTTCTTGAGTGCTTTCGCCGTCGAACGGCACGGTGCCGGTCGCCAATTCGTACAGCATCACACCCATCGCGTAGATATCGATCTCTTTGCCGTATTCCCCTTTTCCGATCTCGGGCGCCATGTAGTGGAAAGTGCCAACGCTTTCCGTCTGCCCGCCACGACGCGAACATGAAATGTATTTTGAAAGACCGTAGTCACCGATTTTGACGATACCTTCGTCTTCGAAAATGTTGGCGGGCTTTAGATCGCGATGAACGATGCCGTGGTCGTGCAGATAAGCGACGCCAGCAGCCAACTGACCAAACCAACGATTGAGTTCGTCGAGAGGCAGACCGTGCGGGTGCTGTTCCATTGCGTCGCGCAGACTGCAGCCCGAGACGTACTCCATAACAATCCAGCCTTGGTTGTGCGCATCGAACTTGATGTCGTACAGGCTGATTAAGTTGGGATGCTTGAGGTTCAAGCAGTGTTTGACGCCGCGGACTTCGACTTCGAGGTTGCGTTGAATTTGCTTTAGGGCAACTTCTTTACCAGCGTCGTTGATGGCGAAGTAAACTTCGCCGAAGCCGCCAGCACCCACTCCGCGTTTGATCGTGAAGCCTTCTAAGGGTTTGTCGCCGTTTCCATATGCAAACTTCATGGCATTCCCCTGGACATCGATGGGCTGAGCTGTCGCATTGACTTCGTTTTTTTTGTTTCTCAGGAGTTGGATCATGACAGTTTCGATCCTCAATTAGACAGCAACTTAGACGTTTTGACGACAACTTCGGTTAGCTAGGATTCGTCTGCGACTCTTGAATATTGGCTTGAAAGCGAACGGATCCGGGCGCGAATTGCCAACTTAATGGGATCTTCAATCGTACTGCACGCGATCGCGAGCAAGCATTTCACTCCACACTGAGGGAAAAATCTTCGCCGCGGAGGCGCATCCCGGGCACGATTGGAATCTGGCCTTGGGTTTTTTGGCCATTCACATCAACTTCGGCAAGCGTTCTGAGGCACCAACCGTCAGCTTGACGGAACATCAGCAACTCATTTTTCCAGAGCGGGCATTTCACGTGGCTGCCGGGATTCGGTCCGATCACACAGGAATCGGCTAGTAGCAGCACCGCATCAACACTGGGCTTCCACTTGTTCAAACTCAGCAGATCCAAACGTGCGGTCGCGCTTAGTGGGTTGGGTTTTGAAAATCCCACGCGCACTCGGCGCCCGAGCTGCAGGACGTTGCCGTCGCCAAGCAATTGCGGGCGGTCAACGGAGATATTGTTCAGCCACATTTGTTGTAGCGGCTGAATTAGGTAGTCACCTCCACTGCGCCGGATGGCGACCGATTGGCGGCTCAGGTCGCCGACAATGCCGACGTCTGCCAAACTGCCACTGACGGCTTGTCCGAGCACTACTTCGTCTTGATCACAACATAAAAATCCGCCGATACCATCGATCCAGAGCACGCGGCGCGGCGCGCTGACCGTGTCGGAGGCATCTTTCGCGCCACCGCCAAGGGCGGCGTGCATGCCGATAGCCTGGGTGCTGCGAGTTAAAGCGGAGTAGTGCTTCATGTTCTGATCCTCGCGATCCAAACGAACCGGTTTCAGTTCGTGATTGAGTTGGTGCTGTTTGAATCTCAAAAGTCCCATTGTAGTCTTCGCCTGCGAAGTGCGAGTCTTTGATTTAAGTGCGACGTGGTGGCAAAAATTGCTGGAAGTGCCGCGAAGCTCAAAGTTTGAGGGCACTCGGCCGCTGGGACTTTGAGAAACCTGCAAAAAAGCCGCTTATGAAAACAGAACCGGG
>JBGSJB010000475.1:0-3277 GCA_041742175.1 Pirellulaceae bacterium | reverse complement strand
ACTTGGGCGTATGCTTCCGCAAGACTCAAGTCGCATTCAATTTCTGGCAATGGAATCACAGCGCCCGAGCCTTCATACGTCTCGCGACTGAACCCGTCGTCGATGCGACGATAGACGAGAGCCGCAGTAGCATTGGGCTCTAGCAAGATGTACACACTCAGCGAGTTGATCGTTAAATACGCTTCTCGCTTCTCGTATTCATCGACTCGACGCGTCGACTCCGAAATCACTTCGATAATCACAACTGGGTTGTCTTGAAAAGCACCGTCCCCTGCATTCGGCTGGCAAACTACCGAAACGTCTGGATAGTAGAACCGCGTGCTGCTACTTAGCCGGACGCGGACTTTCATATCCGAGTTGAAAACTTGGCAGCGTTTACCACGAAGCTGGCTGTAAAGAGCCCCGGTCGCATTGGTTGCGATGCGGTTGTGATTTACCGTAGCACCCGCCATCGAGTAAACCACACCGTCGACATACTCATGCTTTAACGTCGAAATCAACTCGCCGTCGAGGTAATCTACGACTGAGATCGGTTGTTTTTGTCTTGCTGTGCTCATGTTCGTATTCTACCTTCCCAAGACGGATTTGAAAGCGAACGGCCGCATCAGCCGATTCCAATCGACGTCTGCCGCTATAGGCTGGCGAGACGCGATAGCAGGAACCGGCGTTCCGGTTCTTGCTTGACCATGTTGATAGCGTTTTGATAAGCAATTTTCGCTGCCGCATGGTCACCGAGCTTTCGCAGCAAGTCAGCTCGTGCGGCGTGCGCCAAGTGATAGTCGGTCAGTTCACCGCGCTGCAAGATAGCTTCGATGAGCATTACGCCTGCTCTAGGTCCGTCGCGCATGGCAATAGCGACGGCGCGATTGAGCTCGACGACCGGCGATGGATTGATCGAAAGCAATGCGTCGTACAAAGCTACGATTTCTTGCCAGTTCGTTTCAGCCGGAGTTCGCGCACGCGCATGGCCCAGCGCAATCGCAGCTTGCAGCGTGTAGGAGCCGAAACGTCGGGAAGCGATCGCACGCTGTACGAGCTGCTCACCCTCAAGGATGTACGCCTGGTTCCACAGCGCTCGGTCCTGGTCTTCGAGTAGCACTAGATCGCCGTTGGCTGCCGTTCGAGCAGCGCGTCGAGATTCCTGCAGCAGCATCAGCGCTAGCAGACCGATCGCTTCGGGATCAGGTAGCAGTTCGACGACTAGACGTCCCAGACGAATCGCTTCTTGAGATAAGTCTGCCCGCGTCAATGAAGCTCCAAAGGAAGCTGAATAGCCTTCGTTGAATACTAGGTATGTTACAGTCAGCACCGCGTCGAGCCGATCGGGCAATTCAACCGCGGACGGTATCACGAAGGGAATTCCAGCGTCGCGAATCTTGGCTTTGCCGCGCACGATTCGCTGCGCCATGGTGGTCGATGAAGTCAAAAAGGCGCTGGCGATTTCCTCAGTCGTCAACCCACAGACTTCGCGCAACGTCAACGCGATCTGAACGGAAGGTGCAATCGCGGGGTGACAGCAGGTGAAGATCAGTCGCAGGCGATCGTCTTCAATTTCCTCAGCTTGAGTGGACTTCGATGCGTTAGTAGCAGCAACATCCTCAAAGCGTTGGACTAAGTCGAGCTTCGCTTCATCGAAACGTGCGCGACGCCGAACACGATCGATGGCTTTGAATCGACCGGTAGAGACCAACCACGCACGCGGATTGGCGGGCAAGCCATCGCGCGGCCACGATTCGGCTGCGGAAGCGAATGCATCGTGCAGAGCTTCTTCCGCCAAGTCAAAATCGCCAAGCAATTTGATCAATGTCGCCAGCACTCGTCGCGATTCACTCTGGTAAATCTCCGCTAGAACTTCCAATCAATCGACTCCTTTATCATCGCACTTGACTTAGTAATTTGCTGCCACTCACATGACATCGCCCCAGTCTATTCTGTGCATGGCAATTTTGAACTCGCATTTCACGTTATCCGCAGTCGATCAACGCTAACCGATGAAACGCATGCGGCGAAAACATGCCTCGCGTCGTTGTAAAGGCGAACGAGACGACCGATAATCGAATCTTATTCTATTACGCCCTCCTCTCGCGAGACAAACTGTGGTCATGAGTAAGACAATGTTTACAAGTTGGTTACTGTTTCTCACGGTGGCTGCATCCGCTGGAGCATCTGAAATTCTGGTTGAAGCGGAATCGTTTCAGCAGCGAGGGGGCTGGAAACTTGATACGCAGTTTATTCAGCAGATGGGTTCGCCTTATCTGTTGGCTCACGGCTTGGGGACACCGGTGGCGGATGCGACTACCACGATCAAAATTGCTGAAGCTGGCGAATACACGGTTTGGGTCCGTACGTTCGACTGGGTCGCGCGATGGAATGCGCCGGGAACGCCTGGGCGGTTCGCGGTTTCTGTCGACGGGCAGCAACTAAGTAATGAACTGGGTACCGAAGGTGCGAAGTGGGGATGGCATCAAGCAGGCCGCAAGATGCTATCGGCTGGGGATGTGGAGATTCGTCTGCATGATCTGACAGGCTTCGATGGGCGCTGCGATGCGATTTACTTAACGACCGATGCCAACGCGGTGCCGGATAACAACTCTGAGATACTTAGTGCTTGGCGACGCAAGTTGCTGAAGATCGATGAACCGGTCGAAGTACGAAGTGAATACGATTTGGTCGTCGTCGGTGGTGGCTACGCCGGCATGGGTGCAGCGATCTCAGCAGCAAGAATGGGGTGCAAGGTTGCTCTCATTCAAGATCGCGGAGTGCTGGGTGGAAACGGGTCGAGCGAGATTCGTGTGTGGGCGATGGGTCTGATTCGGCGAGGTAAATACCCGCGCATTGGTGAAATCGTCGAGGAGTTCGCGGACTCGGCAACGAAGAGCCCTGGGTCGGCTGAGATGTTCGGTGACGATGTCAAAGAGGAAGTCGTTCGAGCTGAGAAGAACATCGATCTGTTCTTGAACCATCATGCGTTTGATGCTGTACGAGTTGATGACCAAGTGAATTCAGTCGATGCGATCGACACCATCTCGAGCCAAGTGCGGCGATTTGAAAGTCCACTGTTCGTCGACTGCACAGGACACGGAACGATAGGTTTTTTGGTCAAAGCAGATTGGGAGATGACTCCGGAAGGCCGCATGGGAATGAGCAACATGTGGACGTGGGATGAAGTCGAGAACGCGAAGGCATTCCCTGATACTCCTTGGGCTCTACAGCTGACGATGGCCGATTTTCCCTATCCGCGCGATCATCATGGCCAATGGTTTTGGGAAAGTGGTTT
>JBGSJB010000474.1:0-7473 GCA_041742175.1 Pirellulaceae bacterium | reverse complement strand
GGCCGTCACGCAATCGCTTTTCCCAGATGCGGACGATGTAGGAAAGCAGTTGCAGTACCGTCAGCGGGTCGGTTTGACTTTTGTGTTCGAACAAGAAGTAAATTAACGCCTCGTCGAGCATTGCGTCCCGATTCTGCTGGGCAAGCTTTACCGAGAACAGCAAATCGGAGAACTTCTCACGCAGGTCAGGATCAATGAAACTCCCGGTCTCTAGCTGCAGAGTCTGCAAATCCAGCTCGGCCAGCGCTGCACTGGAAAACTGCGCTTCGATCAAGCTCCGCGCGTTGGGCAAGTCCGATAGCGCGAAGCGAAAGAAGTTGTTGTGTCAGCGCACTGTTTCGCGCACTGTTTGTTGCGCACTGTTTAACCGGTGCGAGTTAACGGTCGACAGAAATCGCGTCGGATTGTCCAACTTGCAGCACGATCCGCCCACAAAAAGTGCCCAGTAGGTTGGACCGAATCGATTGAAACCTAGGTGTAAGTGCCCTAGGCGGTTCGTCATGTGTCATGAAGACGCAACTACGTCATACGCCAAAACTAAGCGAATCACGTTCCCGTTAGACGAGCCAATAGCTGATGCAGTTTGACCCTCCCAAGCGAAGTATCGTTGGCCAGGGCGTGATCGCTATCGGCGTGACAAACAACGGAGACAGACTGCTACGAATCCGGTTGGCTTCCATCAGGATATTCGGCGTCTGCGCATGGTGCAGCATCCGAACATGATCAAGACGCCAACCGCCGACGACGGCTCGGGCACGCCGTAGATCGACTGCGCCCCTGCGATGTCCTGCGAGGAGAGTTGGCGATTTACGAAGTTGCAGCAATCAGGAAAGTTATCGACGTACATTACGTCGCCAACGCCTGGGAAATTAGGGCCGTCCGAGGAATGTGCAAGTCCTATGGCATGTCCTAATTCATGAAGAGCTAAGCCTTCGATATCGTTAGTATAGGCACCGCCAAAATAAAACTGCGCTCCTTCCGCGCCGGGCGCCACAAAGAACGGCTTATTCAAGTTAAAAATCAGGTCGCCAGCCAGCCCGTCGGGTCCAAATCCCGGTGGTCCATAACCAACTGCCGCAAAATTATCAAAGCTCGAGCCTGCCGCGGCCGTAAATGCACCGATACGAATATCGACCAACGCAGCGGATGCCAGCGAGCCGCCTGCCACGCCCGTACCTGGATCGGCTACCTGTTGAAAGGTGATACGTCCCGGCGCGGCGGCTGCCCAAGTGTTTAACGCGCTCTGCACCGCCCCATCGAAGACACCAACGCCGAACTTGGCGCGCATCGCCGTTAGGTCGTTTAACCCGGTAACCTGCGGTGAAGTATTCAAAGGGCTAAACGGATCCGGGTTCATCAGCGGATGCGTTGCATCCAGTGCGGTCATGTCGTCCATGAAAGACCAGCGGATTGTTCCACTAACTGTCCCGTGCGTCGTGTCGCCCCACTTAGAAGCGACAGGAGCAATCGTCATATAGTCCGCGCGACATGGCTGGATGACACTGAATAATGCACTCAAGTACAAAACCGCCAAGGATACAACCCGATGCAAGCCCATATTCGTTACCTCCTCATGAACATGAATATCGTCAGAGTGCTGGTCGACATCCGTGACTTTGCAGCCTCTGGCGTAAGGGGTGAAAGAACTAGAAATCAGATGTTTTGTTGATGACCCATGTTCACTTTCAATTGTAGCAAGCCACGGGTACGCCTACACATTGGTGCAGAACGATTCCGTAGCAGAATTATGAGCCTGTATCGCGCTGTGGGGGATAGAACAGGCAGGACACGCCCTCATTGTGCACGAAATGCAGGTCAGGCTTGCCTTCGTCGATTCTGGATCGTTGTCAAATTGATCGCGCCACCTGCAGAGTTCTTCGTCACCGCTCTCATATGAGCACGTGCTTTCGTCCAGGATGTTTGTCCACCCCTCGTAATTCGACGAGCCCGGAAGTCGCAGCGCTGTCCCGAACTCAGCGGATCACGCACGTGTCTCATGACGGTTCGTCAGTGGTCATGAAAGCAGACTGCAGTCCGCCCGGATTCAACCGTTCCGCACAGTCAAAATGATGTCATCTAGGGACCCTACTTCGCTCGAAATCTGCAGTCGGTCTCAGCAACCGAGGTCAGTTCGCCGGTTCTGCATCCCTGCATCGGTGTGCCCTGACCGGTGCGAGTTTGAGAGAGGACATGCTAAAGCGCCTGCAGTTGTCCATGCTTGAACAAGCTCAGACAATTAGCTTGGGGATACTCAGGGGCATGTACAATTTCCACTGGCATTCGAACACCGAGTTCAAAGATTGTGCGGTCGTCGTTTCGACCATTGCCCTTAGTGTTATCGCGGCAAATCGGATTTGAAAGTTCTCATGACTTCGACTGAGAACGACTTGCAGGTTTCGTCGTTCTTGAAAGCGTCGAGTTTCATTGATGTGTGGAATCTATCGCGATAGTCATTCGCTTTCTCCGTTTCACCGAGTTCAGAATAGCTCATGGCGAGAATGGCGTAGTCACCAGAAAATGCTTGAGCTGACAATTCAACCGACCTCAAAGCTGCTTGAATGGCTTCTTCATAGTTACCCATGCGATACTCGGTGGTGGCGAGCGTGTTAAAGTAGATGTCACGAGGATGTTGCCGAATAAGTTCGCGGAATTGAATCAGTTCCGAATCCGTGATTGGTGTGTGCTTGAATGCATCGGGCGTACTGACTTTTTGCCAGGTGGCGTTGTTAAATCTTTGTGCATCGCCCGAGGTCATTTCAGGCATTCTGTTGCCACGTGGGAGCTTGAGAGATTCCTTGACGACCATCGCCAGGTGGAGTTCGAGGTCGCGCTCTTCGTCTGCAAAATGAGAGACAAGTTGTTCGTAGGATGATTGCAAGCCATCGTAAAGCGACGCCTGGTCAGGATCGTTCTTAATCAGCCATGCATAGTGGAATGTCGCTCCATACCAGTTCTTCGATGCGGCGGCGTCTGTCGCCTGTTTTTGGTGCAAAAACGAATCGAAGCTCGCTCTGGTTTTTCGCCTGGCTTTTTCGTCGGGGGAATTCTTGTATTGCAGATCAACCAACACGATGTTGTTGGATTCGGTCGTCACAAACCATCGACCGTCGGGAGAAGCATTGGTGATCACTTCTGGCGGCTCCCACGTTGCATTCGGAATCGTCTCGTGGGTCGTGACATTCCAGACCAGTTTTTCATTTTCGGACTCCGAGTAAATTCGTGAACCATCGAGGCTGAAGGTCACGCTTGTCACGGTATCGGAATGTGCGCTGAGTGTCGCGGTTTCATGCTTTTGTGGTGCGTCCCAGATTCGTATGTTGCCTATTCCCGCGACGGCTGCGGCCAGCCGTGTGCCATCAGGGCTGAAGGTGACGGATTCAACACCATCTTTGCCTGGGAAAAAGCTCATGATCTCCTGACCGCTCAGAGTTTCGAATAGATAAACGGAATGGTCTGTTCCACACGCTGCGAACCGTTTGCCATCAGGACTGAAGGCGCCCCCGAATACTGCGCCACTACTGGCATGAGCGGTCGCAATTTGCTTGCCTGAGGCAACATCCCATACACGGATCTTTGTGTCATAGCCGCCTGACACAAGTCGCTTACCCGCTCGGTCAAACGCCACCGTTCTCACGAGCCCGGTGTGTCCAGTAAAAGTTCGTATTTCACTACCGGTCTCTACGTCCCCCAGCTTGACCGTGTTGTCATAGCCTGCGGACGCCAAGCACGAACCATCCGGGCTGAATGCAACACCGTAAACCGTACCCTGATGGCCCTTGAGCGTCGCGGTTTCCTCATGTGCTTGCGCGTCCCAGAGTTTGATCGTTCCGTCCCGACTTGACGACACCAGCCTGTTACCGTCCGGACTATACGCAACTCCGGTAACGGAACTTGTATGATTTTTCAAGACGGCAACTTCTTCACCCGTTTCGGTGTTCCACAGGCGAACCGTGTTGTCATCCACTGCCGAAGCAAGCCGGGTCCCTTTCGGGCTAAAGGACAACTCGTTGACGCTAGCCGAATGCCCCGCCAGCCTGAACTTCGCATCGCCCATCTGCGCGTCCCTCAGGATGATCGATTCTGCTCCCGATGCGAGTTGCCTGCCATCCGAACTAAAGGCGACGCAATGAACATGTTCCGAGTGCCCACCAAGTGTGAGGTCGCTATCGCCGAGAGTATTCCAGATCCGGACGTTTCCGTCCCTGCTGCCGGAGACAATTCGCGACCCGTCGGGACTATAGGCGACACTCCATACCGTTTGGCCATGTCCGCTGAGCGTATTGATCAAATTGCCCGTTCGAGAGTCCCAGAGCTTGATTTCCGTAGAATCACCCGCGGTCACCAACTGGGTTCCGTCCGGACTGAAGGCGACGCAACGAACAACTCGATTGTGTCGACACACTTCGCCGACATGTTCCCAGGTCTGCGTATCCCACAGCATGCAAACGCTATACGTTACGGCCGCCAACCGAGTACCATCGGGACTGAACGCCAAGCGTCGCACTTCCGGATAGGGATGGTCGACGACTTTGACTTGCTCCCCAGTTCGCGAGTCCCAGATTCGAATCGTTTTGTCACCACTACTCGTCGAAGCAAGTTGCTTGCCGTCCGGACTGAAGGCGACACCCGACACGGACGCCGTGTGACCAGTAAGCGTGAATATCTCCTCGCCCGACTTCGGGTCCCACACTTTGACGGTTTTATCAACCGAGGCCGACGCGATTCGATCTCCGGTGGGACTGAAGGCAAGCCCGCTAATAGCACCTAGATGTCCACTTATCGTATGGATGATGTCACCTGACTTTGCATCCCACAGCCTGACCTTCGCATCACTCCCAGCCGACGCAATTGAGGAACCATCCGGGCTAACGGCGAGACCGTCGATGCGTCCTTCATTCCCTGTAAGTATGCTAAGTTGCTGTCCGGTAGTTGCATCCCATAATCGGACCGTCCCGTCTTTGCCCGCCGAAACCACCCGCTTTCCGTCAGGAGTAAAAGCGACCTCGACCACATCGCTCGTATGTCCATAGCATGTGATGTCACTGCCCTGAAAACGCCGGTTGCAATAGTGCCACTCGAAGTTGCCACGGTATTCCTGAGGGATCTGATGCAGCAGCGCTCGAGCCTCCACCGCTCGATTCGCATCGTATCTGGCGACCGCGAGCTGAAACTTTGCTGCCGCTTCGGAATCGCGTGCACGTTGAGAATCAACAGTCGCTCTTCCTTCCGCGTCGACGGCGTTGGCACGTTCTTCCATCGCTTCCTGCGACTTGCCTTCCGCGAGCTGGGTTTTTTGGTTCGCTCGAATCAGTCCGTAACTCGTGCCAACGATACCAAAAAGCAACGTCACACCAATCGCGAGCAGGGCGGCGACCAGTCCGCGATGTCGGTTCGCAAACTTCCGAACTTGGTACCAAGTCGAAGGAGGCCGGGCACCCACGGTTTCGCCCGTCAGATAATTGGACAGGTCATGGCACAAATCATTCGCGGTCTGATATCGGCGGGCCCGATCTTTCTCCAGGGCCTTCATCACGACCCAGTCGAGTTCCCCCCGTAGAAGTTGCTGCAGCCTTGTGGGATGCAGTCTTCGCAAGTCGCTGACTGCGGAATTCACCGCGTTGGATGACGAACTCAATCGTTTACTGGGGCGAGGAGGGGCTTCCTTTCGGATGATTTCAAGAACCCTCAGAAGGGCGTTTCGCCCCAACGTTTCTTTATCCAGTGGAGTGGAGCCCGTCAGCAGCTCATACAGTATGACACCGAGCGAATAGACATCCGTTCGAGTGTCAATATCCTCCGCATCCGGCCCCTTCAGTTCAGCTTGTTCAGGCGACATGTACTGTACGGTGCCGACGACCTTGCCAAACTCCGTCTGCATGGTCATCTCAGATTGCATCACGCTGTGCTCAACGGCTTTCGCCAAGCCGAAGTCGATCACTTTGGGGACCGCATCGCCATCAATGACTGTGACAAGCACATTCGAGGGCTTTAAATCCCGGTGAATGATTCCCTTCTGGTGAGCATGCTGTACCGCTTTGCAAACAACGACGAACAACTTCAATCGCTCGTCGACATTCAACTTGTTGTCATCGCAGTAGCAAGTGATGGGAACTCCCTCGACCAGTTCCATCACAAAGTACGGACGACCTTCATCGGTGGTACCAGCATCTAGCACACGCGCGATGTTGGGATGATCCATCATCGCCAACGCTTGTTTTTCGGCATCAAACCGGGCGAGCACACCCTTCGAGTTCAAGTCCGCCTTGATCAGCTTGATGGCCACCCGACGTTTCACCGGCTGGTCTTGTTCGGCCAGCCATACGACGCCCATTCCTCCGTGGCCGAGTTCTTCAATCAGGCGAAAGTTGGCTAGCACGGGCGGCACATTGACTGGTAATGAAATCGTGCCTCGATCGCCTGAAAACATCGTTTTTGAATCGCGCGCAAACACGCTAGCGATGACACGTTCCTGTTGCGGGAATCGCTGGAGGTATTCCTCTTGCTGAGGTACATCACCTTGCTTTGTGCGATGTTCCACTTCCATGGCCAACAGTTCTGCCAGCAGCCCTTCGCGAGCTGTATCTGGAGCCTCTACCAGGAATGCCTCGATGCGCGGAGCGTCCCCTTTCATCAACTCCTGATCGAAACGGTCACAAAGTGCGTCGATTTCAGAGAGTTGCTGATCCGTCAGTGCGAAGTAGGCAAGGTTTCTGATTGCAGGGTCGTCCAAAGGGCAAAAAGAGGGATGGGTAGAATGGAGTTGTCACTATCTTCCAATGGTCAAACGGCGGAAAACACCGACAGCGTAACAGAAATTTGGCAACGGAATTGGGCAAAAAAATGTGTGGGCAAAAAATGAAGCCGCAGCAAATGATTTTGCAAATTGTCTTTCCCCATGTTTTTGCCTATCCATGTTTTTGCCGGTCTCATCAGTGCTCCCCGTCATGCAGTCCCACCTCGATCCAGATACGGCGATTCGTTCGAGCTTTCGTTCGATGGTCCGTTCTGTGCAATTCAGTTCGATCGCAATTTCGGCGTTCGTGGCCCCCTGAAATTTGAGCAACACGATCTGCTTCATCGTCTCGTCAGGAACAGCATCGAGCAGTTGAACGCAACTTTCCGAGACTTCGGCCAGCACAGCGGGCGTTTGCTGGTTTCCAACGATCGCGTTGATCCCGGGGTCACCGAATTCAGCAAAACCAGATTCACCGCGTACGGTGCCCCCGCCTCTTTTCTGCCGTTTCAACTACCGCAGCTGTGCTAACAGAGGAACAGGTTGTGGCGATTGAAAAAGCCAGGTTGGAAAAAGAGGCACATGGCCAAATCGAGACTGAGCATCCAGGATATTTAGTAGCGCAAGACACCTTCTATGTTGGCACGATCAAAGGCGTCGGCCGGATCTACCAACAGACAGTTATCGATACTTATTCGCGAGTTGCGTTCGCAAAACTTTATGATCGCAAGAATGCGCTG
>JBGSJB010000473.1:0-12236 GCA_041742175.1 Pirellulaceae bacterium | reverse complement strand
ACAAATGATCCCCAGACCAGCCATCATCATCAGCGGTTGTGCGAGTTCTGGGGAAATCGGCATGATGGCGTGCGCCCGACCGTGGAACAGACACTTTGCCTGTTGCAATAGCTTTGAATCGTCCGTCCAACCGCCAACTCTCGACAGCAGCGTACTCGTCGTTATCGTCCAGCAGGGCTCCACCCCATGAAGCCACGCAAAACATGTCTCAATTTAATGACCATGCGGCTGATCGCGGTCGTAACTGCGCTGCGGATCGTGCTGGTCGTGACTGTGATCATGCGAATGATCGTGCGAATGATCGTGCGAATGATCGTGTGAGTGATCGTGTGAGTGATCGTGTGAGTGATCGTGTGAGTGATCGTGTGAGTGATCGTGGGAGTGATCGTGGGAATGATCGTGGGAGTGATCAGCGGTGAGGTTGTTGATTTTCGCGAGTTGCATTTCGGCTGCGTCTCGAGCGGTTTGAAAGGCGGCTTCAAGAGTAATATTGTGAGCGACTGCGAGCGCACGGCAGTCCTCATATTCGGGTGCCAAGCGTGTGTCACCGTTCGGTAAATGCGCGAGTTTGATACGCACTTCACCCAGTGGTGTGGCAACTTTGAAAATATCGCGAATCAATTTGCGACGAGCGCAATGTTGACGACGAATTCCAAGCGAACCGGTGTGTTGGAACAGGCAGTCTTCCATCTTGGTTCGCAACTCCGGGCGACAGATGACTGCCAACAGCACTCCGGGGCGATTCTTCTTCATGCCGATCGCGGTGGTGAACACATCCAGCGCACCGGCTTTCCAAACTTGCTCAATCGCGAAACCGAGCTGCTCGCCGGTGATATCGTCGATGTTCGTTTCCAACACCACCACTTCATCGCTTTCCTGCAACGCAGCGGAACCGATCAAAACACGCAGCAAGTTCGCTTGTTCCTTAAGCTGCTTGTGGCCAGCACCGTAACCGATGCGCTCGATCTGCATATCGGGCAGCGAACCGAAGCCGTCGACCAAAGTCGCAAGAACTGTCGCGCCAGTCGGAGTCGTCAACTCCGCTTCGATTTGGGAATGTCGCAGCGGGACACCCTTCAGCAGCTCGGCGGTCGCTGGTGCAGGCACCGACACAACACCATGAGCTATACGAACCGTACCGCATCCAGTCGGCGTGGGACTCGCAAACAAGCGTTCGATATCGAGACTTGCGATGGCGATGGCGATACCGCAGATGTCGACAATCGAATCCACAGCGCCGACTTCGTGAAAGTGAACTTCCTCAATCGACTTGCCATGTACTTTCGCTTCCGCAGCGCCGAGTCGCCGGAACATGCGAATCGCCATCTCGCGTTCGCGCTCCATCAGGCCGCTGCCGCGAATCATGGCTTCGATGTCTTTAAGTCGCCGATGAACGTGCTCGGCAGGGAAACGCACGTCCAGTCGCAGTGCCCTGAAATCGCCGCGATGTGTTTCACTGAACTCAAGCAACACGTTCGGCATGCCCAGCGAATCGATCTGCCGTTGCAAATAGTTTCGATCAGCCCCTGCGTCGACCAGCGCCGCTAAAGTCATATCGCCAGCAATGCCGCTGAGCGTATCTAAGTAGGAGATGGCCATTGTGGAAACTTTCAAAACTACGCGTAACTGCGGATCGTGAATTTAGAAAGTGTAATCGCTAAGCTGCAATTGAAAATCGCTGGCGTGGCGTCGACTTTCAGTCAACATTCTTTGGGCTGGCGACTAAAAGTCACCACCTCGACTTCCTCGAGATCTGGCAAACGAACACAGGGCTCGAAGTCGCGACGACTTGAGCCCTGCATTACCGAATCTGAAATGGTCCGTGATTCTAGTGGACGATTGCTTTAGTAGGTCATGCTTAGACCGAGATCTACGCCGTGCATCCAAAAACCGCTATCCGCAAAGCTGAAGGCGGGTTGAGTTCCAGCGGCACCACCGAGTGCTTGGCCGATGTCCACGTTGCGGTCAACTTGATTGCCAGCGAGAGCAACTGAAGACCAGTACATGAAGTTGTAACCGACGGTCATCTGGATGTTGTCGCTGAGCGAGTAACCCATCTTGACCTTCATTTCAGGCAAGAAGGCAAACGTGTTTCGCGAGAACTCGGTGATGTTGCTCTGCTGAGTGAGGATGCCACCTGGGAACGATGCGGGATTGAAAACAGACTGATCTGTAAATCCACGGATCGAAACCGTTTGATTCATGCTACCGAAGCTGACCTTTGCCAACGTCGACAACGTGATTCGCTTGTGCACAATCGAGCTGAGCATACCGATGTGAGCACCGTGGAAATTGTTCTCAGCTTCGAACAGATCGTTGCTGGTGAACACAGTTCCATCTTGAATCAAGTTACCGGTGAACTCATCAGTAACGGAAGCAACTACGCTGAGCGAGTCCTTCAGTTTGTTGTAGGTGTAACCGCTGACCAAGTCGACGCGATGATCGCTTGAGCGGCCCAGCAAAAAGTAGCCCGACGCTTCGGCGCCCAACATGTTCAAGTCGGCTCGTGCAGTCACGGTACCTGACGAAATCGGCAAATTGCCTGCGGTACGAGCGGCCACCAGGTAAGCGTCTTCAGCAGCGATTGTTGTGTTGAAGAATGGAATACCGAGCGAACGTGTTCCATCGGAGGTCAGCGTTCTCGATTGCTCGTTTTGGAAGATACCAAACACGCGACCGCCAACACCGATCTTCTGGCAAGCGTCGAGGTACTTGCCGCCCGAAAGGCTGTAACCAGTCAACAGACCGCTCGAAAGTCCGTCGCCACCGCCAAACTCATTGGTAACATCGGCGGCTCCTGCCACTGGCAGAACGCCTTGCGGTGCCGAAGTTATGACAGTTGGAATCTGGCGCTTTTGGCCGAACCACAACAGCGATTCCATGTTTAACCAGTATTCGGTGGATTTGTCACCGCAACCGGAAATCAAGACTGATTCGCATCCGCCGCCACAACCGCCACTGCCGCAGCTTCCGCTGCCACAACCACAACCGCTCGAAGCGGATGGTGCGAGCATTTCCATGTCCAGCATTTCGCTGTTGGAAACTAAGCTGGCTTTCGGACGGAAAGCTTTGGGACGTGTGTCTTCCGGCATCTCAACGTAGCGATTCGTATCGCCGACGCTGCGCACACCGTCGCCGACGTGCCGTGATGCTGGAGTTGAGGAGGCGTTTTGTGCGGACGCTTGATTCAAGCTGGTACCCGCTAGTGCCATTACCAAGAGTAGTTTCGATATTTTCATTTTGTTGTTCTCGCTAGACGGACCAAGCGTCAGATTCGTTAGTTCTAGATCGGTCGGATTTAGCGGTACTTCGAACAAAAAAGGAGCAACCAGCATTGACGACGCAGCTTGCCTAATCTGCCAAGTGGCAAATTTGACTTTGGAACATGTGAAAATCGGCTATCGCGCATAGAATAGGATGTGACTCGAACCTCCTGCAAATGCTCGTGCCAATCATCGGAAACCGCCTCATGAGTGACAGTCGAACGCTCGCTAACACCGCTTCAGAGCCCGATTTGCCAACTCCGCTGCAACCATCGCAGGAAGCCGCACCGCCACCCGGCAAAGTGAATTTGCCGGGTTCGCCCCGCATCGCCGCGGGTTCGAAAATTCCCGGAGCTGGTGCAGTTCGCATTCGCAAGTGGATCGCAGCGATGCAAGCCGTCGCAGCGTTGGAAACGCGCATGCGCGCACTGCAAACCGAACAGATTCGCAAAGAAAGTCTGTCGCTGCGTTACCGCGCGATGAGCGGCGAACCGCTGGCAAAGATTCTTCCAGAAGCGTTCGCGCTGGCTCGCGAAGCCGGCCGTCGCGCGTTGAACATGCGACACTTCGATGTTCAGATTATGGGCGGCGCTGCACTCTTCGATGGCTGTATCGCAGAGATGCAGACGGGCGAAGGCAAGACGTTAACGGCCACGCTGCCGCTGTACCTGCACGCGCTCGCTGGCCACGGGGCACACCTGGCAACCGTCAACGATTACTTGGCGCATCGTGACGCGGAATGGATGCGACCGATCTACCAGTTGCTGGGCGTGACCGTCGGCGTCGTGCTGACAGACAGCAACCCGGACGAACGACGGAAAGCGTACGGATCTGATGTCACTTACGGAACAGCCAAGGAGTTCGGCTTCGATTTTCTGCGCGACCGGCTGCTGCTGCGTGCGCAAGGTCGAATGCAAAGCGACTTTTTGGGCGAAGGCAGCGCAGAGCGTTGGACTAGTCGCGGTGACGAACCGGTCCAGCGCACGATGCACTTTGCATTGGTAGACGAAGCCGACAGTATTCTGATCGACGAAGCGCGCACGCCGCTGATCATCGGTTCGCTGGGCGATGAGTCGCGCGAAACGGTGATCGCTACCTTTAGCTGGGCTGCAGAGCACTCGCCGAAATTTGATAAAGGTGAACACTTCACGGTCGAAGAGGACTCGCACAAAATTGAGTTGACCGGTCGCGGTCGCGCGCTCGTGCGCAGTCTGCCTCGCGATGAAGTCATGCGCCAAGTATCGCTCGTCGATCTCTACGATTACATCGAACGCGGTATCAAAGTGCATCGCGATTTTCATCTCGATCGCCAATATGTGATTCGAGACGGCGAAATCGTCATCGTCGACGAATTCACCGGTCGTCTCGCTGAAGGCCGCAAGTGGCGCGATGGCATTCATCAAGCGATCGAAGCGAAAGAGAAAATCGAAATCTCGGTGCCAACTGGTCAAGCTGCGCGGATCACAGTTCAAGATCTCTTCCACCGCTATCGAAACATCGGCGGCATGACAGGTACAGCTTCGACGAGCGCTCCGGAACTTTGCAAAATTTATAAGACACCGGTTGTGCTGGTACCTACAAACCGGCCGCCGAAGCGTGTGCGTCTGCCTGATCAAGTTTTCGGAACGATGTTGCAAAAGTTCGAAGCGATTGTGGCTGAAACGCGAGTTTATCACGACGAAGGTCGACCTGTTTTGATCGGGACGCGTTCGATTGACAAGTCGATGATCCTCTCGCGAATGCTGATCGAAGCCGGCATTCCGCATCAAGTGCTGAATGCGAATGAAGTCGAACGCGAAGCGGATATTGTCGCCGAGGCGGGCAAGCTCGGTCGCGTGACCGTAGCAACAAACATGGCCGGTCGCGGTACCGACGTGAAGTTGGAACCGCATGTTCGCGAAGTCGGTGGGATGCACGTGATCTGCACCGAGTTGCACGATGCGGCGCGAATCGATCGCCAGTTGATCGGTCGCTGCGGTCGCCAAGGTGATCCAGGTTCCTATCGGCAGTACCTGTCGCTGGACGACGACATTCTGCGCGGCGGGTTAGGTATGAAGAAAGCCGAACAGTTGGCTACGCTCGGAAAAACGAAGCCGGGACCGTTCCATTCGCTCGCTGGCATGTTCAAACGAGCCCAGCGGCGCGTCGAACGAAAGCATTTCCGCGACCGCATGATGCTGCTGCATCACGAGCGCGAACGCACCAAGATGCAGCGCGAAATCGGACAAGATCCGTACCTGGATACCGCTGAGTAAAAAGTCAGAATTGGTAATATCTAGAAAATCTCCGGTGCACCGAATTGTTGATGAATTTGGTTGCAGGCTTCAGGGGATAGTCGCAGACCGTGAGCCAAGTCGCGAAGGTAGGCCGCTTCGTGATTTGCATCGAGTTCGATCGCGGCCAGCGACATCGTATAGACTTTCTGCTCCAGCCCCAAAGGGACGCTCCACGCGAACTCGCGCACATCGAGCGGACTTGCGAATTCTTGTCGCAAGAAAGTGATGACCTCCTGCGTCGGGTTACCGATGCGTTCGAGAATACTCTGCTGCTCAGCTTCTGAAATTTCGCCGTCACTCTTGGCGGCGTTGATCATCGCGCGGATCAGCACAATCGCGTCTTCGTTCTGTTGCTGAGGATTATTGGCTGGATTGCGAAGCGGCGGAGCGGATTGAGGTCGCATATTCGGTTTGTTAAACGGCGAAACTTGCGGTGCGCTGCTTTGCGTTGGAAAGCTCCGCGGTGCGACTTGGGGAGCGGGGTTGGGCGTGCGCTGCTGACTGCGATTCGTCGCGACATTCAGTAAGTCTTCCAATTCGCTGGCTTCTTGTTGCAAGTCGCCCGGCATCGAAACTCGAGTTGAAACTCGAGCGCTTGAGGAAGGTGATGATGGTCGGTTGCCAGTTTGTTGAGGTGCTTGCTGCGTCGGTGTTTGATGTTGCGGTGCAGACTGCCGTGAGCCGGTCGCACCTTTGAGGATTTGTCCGAGAATTGCACCGCCTAGTCCACCGCCGCCACTCTTTCTTCCGCCAAGCAAACCACCCAGAATCTCAATCGCATCCATAGTAAGTCTCCCGCAAATCGTTCTGTAGCAGATTAAAAATCGATGAACAACCGACCGCGGTAATTCTACGATCAAGCCCAGCCTGTTAACACCACATTCGGTTTACACGCAAACTCCAAATCGCAGTACGCGCAACTGGATCGTTTTCTGTGGACCGCAAACACTACGCAATCGAACTCCGCGGTGCAATTGTCAGTGATTCGCTGATCGTCGCGAATGTTGAGCTATCGATTCATTGTTAACCAAAAATCTCATGAGGCTGCGGATCGCTAGCGGCGCTGGTCGATTTGAACAGCGATAGTCTTTCTGGGATGGAACCTGGTCCAGCTTCTGACGATCTGTTCAGAAGCGATGTACGACTGCTCCGAACACGGTTGTTCGACGCAACGCTTGAGAACTTAGTCGACAGTGACTGATTCGCAGGACCCAATGTATGTTCCCTTTAGCTCAGCTTCGCAAACAGTGGCCCGCTGCAACGACTTCGCTGGTCGCGCTCGCTTTCGTTCTGAATCACTATCGAATCGCAGGGCTCGAAAACGTACGGCTCGAACGCCGCTCACCTGCAGAAATCGCGCAGCGACAAGCTAGCGGCGAAACTTGGTCGACCAGTCTGCTTAGCGATTTAAATCGTTTGCAGTTTCCGACCGATTCTAATTTCCCAAAGGCCGGGCAGAATTCGTTGCCCCCAAGTGGATCGCAACCGTTCCCCTCGACGCAACCTAATCAAGCGTCAGGTCCACCAAACACGGGTTTTAACAGCACAGGTTTTCCAGTCGCAGGCATTCCTATCGGCAATGCACTTGGTGCGTCTGGAATCGGCGAACCTGATCTCGGTCGGTTGCTAAGTGCCAGCGAGAAATTCGCTATCTGGGAAAACAAATCAGCACTCGCCAGCGCGCTATCCGGATCGCTCTCCGGTGCAACAGCTAGTTCTGGAGGTTCAGCTAATTCGATTCGCATCGCAAGCTTCCATGTCCCAGCACTCGGCGCTACAAAGCTCGCCAAGCCCCACGTCTTCGAAATGCTCGTTCGCATTCTTCGCCGCTTCGACATCGTAGCGCTTCAAGGCATCCAATCGAATCGAGATGACATCCTGCCGCTTATCGTCGAGCGACTCAATCAATCCGGTCGCAACTACGATTACATGATTGGGCCGCGCGTCGGTCGCACCGCTCCGCTCGAACAGTTCGCGTACATCTTCGATACCCAGCGCCTCGAGACCGATCGTTACCAACTTTACACTGTCGATGATCCAGATGACTTGATCGCTCGCGAACCGCTGGTCGCTTGGTTCCGTACTCGTGGTCATGCCGCCAATCAGGCATTCACATTTTCCATGATCAACGTGCACGTCGATCCCGTCTTCGCCGAACGCGAGAGGGAGCTTTTGCCAAACCTCGTTGGCGCTGTGCAAAATGACGGTCGCGGCGAAGACGATTGGATTCTACTGGGCGATTTCGCGGGCGGTGACGCAGAACTTTTTCAGCTTACGAAGACCGGCGCTCGCTTGGCTCTGATCGGCGTTCCCACCACTGTCGAAGGTACGTACATGCTTGACGAAATCGCTTTTTCAGGTCCAGCCACAGTCGAATTCACTGGCAAAGTTGGAGTGTATGATTTCTTGCGACAATACAATCTATCGCTCGAACAAGCTCTGGAAGTTAGCGATCATTTGCCGATTTGGGCTGAGTTTTCCACACTGGAAGGCGCCGAACCGGGACGCATCGCTCCTGTGACAGGCGACATTCACTGACGGCGCAACCCGCGTGATTCCGCGCCGAGCTCGTTTCCGCAGTCGTCAATTCGGTTGCGACAGCCCACGGCAGCTGCCACAATGAACCGAACTATCGATTCGCGCGGAATCTAATTTCGCTTCGTATTCGCTTCGAATAGTTTCGCTTTGAACTCGGACGACGTCATTATGTCACTATTCAACGAACTGCAACCGCGAGTCTCAATGAAGGGATGCGTTGCAGCGTTCTCTCTCTTCGCTGTTCTGGCTATCGCAACTTCGTCGCTCGCCGATGACCCAGCGACCGTCGTCGCAGCGCCACGCGAATCAAACGAAGCACTAACCGACGCTCAGCGTGCGCAGCGCATGGCGGTGCGTGTCGACGAACTGCTCGCTGCCAAGCTAACGGAACTTGGTTGGCAACCGGCAGCGCGCTGCGAAGATGCGACATTCTTGCGTCGAGCTAGTTTGGATTTAACCGGTACCGCGCCTAGCGGCGCGGAGGTGCTGCAGTTCCTCCAGAACCAGTCGCAATCGAAACGCGAAGAGTTAGTTGCGAGACTCCTGTCCAGCCCTTCGTCTTCGGTGCACTTGTCGAATATTTGGTCAAGTTGGTTGTTGCCCGATGCGAACAGCCCCGAAGTGCAGTTCGGACGCGCGGGGTTGCAAAGCTGGTTGCGAAGTCGTTTTGCGGAGAACTTGCGTTACGATCGCTTGGTGTCCGATTTGCTAGTTTCTACTGGCTCGATTCAAAACAGTCCTACCGCGTTCTTCGTCGCTTTGGAAAGTAAACCTGAAAAGATCGCCGCCAAAACCGCACGTGTCTTTATGGGAATTCAACTCGATTGTGCTGAGTGCCACAACCATCCGTTCGATCATTGGCAGCAAAAAGACTTCTGGGGCTTCGCGGCTTATTTCTCACAGTTGTCCAGCGATAACGAACAGATGATGAATCCCGGCGCAGTCATTTCGGATGCGGAAGAAGGCGAAGTGAAGTTGCCCGGCACCGAGGAAGTGGTAGCGCCCAAGCCGCTGGTCGACACCGATCACGCTGGACTATCCACAGGCACGCGGCGCCAACAACTGACGTTATGGTTGACCGCTCGCGAGAATCCATTCTTGGCCCGCGCCGCAGTCAACCGCGCGTGGGCGATGCTCTTCGGTCGCGGCTTGATTGAACCGATCGATGACATGCGATCGATCGATATCGCAAGTCATCCAGCGATCCTCAGTGAATTGTCCGAGTACTTTGCGGAAACAGGTTACGACTTACGCGGTTTGCTGGCGATGCTGGCCAGCACCGAAGCCTACAACCGCTCGACAACTCACAGTAGCGGCCCGCCACCTGAAGCGAGCTATGCGACGATGGCGAACAAGCCGTTAACGGAAACACAACTTGCCGCCTGCTTGTCGCAAGTCGCTCGGCAGATCGCCCGCGAGAACGACGCTCAAGCTCAACAAGCTCTCATGGTACAGCTCGGCAAACTCCGCGGCGAAGCCAGCCAAGCGACGCTCGGCATCGTCCAAGCGCTCGTCACCCTCCACGGCGCCGCATTCGATGAAGTCTCCCGCGACTCATCCAGCCGCTTGCTGCAAGCTCTCAACGCGCCCCACATGAATGACTCAAAGCGATTGCAGTGGTTGTTTCTCAGCACGCTGAATCGCAATCCAACCAAGCAAGAGGAAGCCGCCTTTTCTCAAGTCATCAACGAATCGATCGCCGCTTCCGCACACTCCGCCGCGCAACTTGAAACAACGCAAGCCAGCACGACGCAACTAGCAACGACGGATTCTGCTACATCGATACCCGAGCCGGCCAAACAATCCACTTGGCAATCAGATCTCCTCTGGGCGCTAATCAATTCAACTGAATTCGCGATGACCCCTTAGAGCCTCGCGCACTTCGCCTGCAACCAGCGTAACAACATAATCGATTATGCTGCATCTTCGCATTCGATGGCTCGCGATAAACGCTTTCCTGCACTTTAAACTGCACAGTCCACACAGGTCGCTGACTAAGTAAATTTAGGATCGGCGTCACTTTCGAAACAATCGGCAATGTTTTGCAAAGCATCGATTTGCATGCAAAGCGAGTCGATATCACCTTTGTCGCAACAACCCCGCGTCTTTGCGTTCATTCATTGTGCAGATTCGACCACTCCAAGGTCGCCCCGAGAGTCTGTGCTGGTAATGATCGAATGCGAGTCGAGAAACCGTTCCCTTATCCGAAGTGCGAATCATCCATGTCTGAACACAACGACCACTTAGACGAAGTCGACACCACGCAGGAAGAAGAGCTGCGAGTGAGTGCTAGACGCCGCACAACCACGGATGACGCGGCTCCCCAATCGCCTCTGGAAACTTACCTTCGCGAAATCAACGAAACCGCGCTGTTAACCGCGCAGGATGAACGCGACTTAGCGAAACTGATCGCCGAAGGTGACGTGCGAGCTCGTGATCGCATGGTTCGGGCCAATTTGCGCTTGGTCGTCAACATCGCTCGCGGTTACGTTGGCAAAGGTCTTGGTCTGCAAGATCTTATTGAAGAAGGCAACCTCGGTTTGCTGCGAGCTGTCGAAGGCTTTGATCCAGCCATGGGCACGCGTTTCAGCACCTATGCAAGTTACTTGATTAAGCAGTCGATCAAACGCGCGTTGATCAACTCTGCCAAGACGATCCGTATTCCTGCATACATGGTTGAGTTGCTTAGCAAGTGGCGGCGCGCGTCGGCGCGGTTGACTGAAGAGCTCGGTCGCACTCCAACCCAGGAAGAAGTTGGCCGCGTGCTCGGCTTGGCTCGTAAAAAATTGCCGATCATTAAGAAGGCGATCCAAGTTTACAACAGCACGCCGCAAAGCGATCAGACGGATGCAGGTTGGTCGTTGGGCGAAATGGTCATGGACGAGCGTTTAAAGGCGCCAGATGAAGAGTTGCTCGATCACGATGTGCTCAGCACCGTGCTCGAGTTGCTCGATACGCTCGACACACGCGAAGCCACCGTCTTGAAACTTCGCTTCGGACTCGGTGAAGGCACCGCGCATACACTGAAGGAAATCGGCACCGAGTTGGGACTGACTCGCGAACGCGTGCGTCAAATTGAAACCGAAGCGCTGGCTAAACTTGCTGACGGGTTGCGGGACCCGAAAGAACGAGCCGGCTTGGCTTAATCGAATCAGTAGCGGGGGCGTGCTGGCATCCATTCGCAGTCGAGGTAGTCCTTCGGGGAAGACTCACTCGACTGCGAATTGGAAGCAATGCTGCGCAGCTGAACTCGCCAGAGTTCAGGCATCCAACGAGCCGTCACCGAACCGTCCCCGAAGTCTGGCGACTCCAGCTACGGAACAGCCCTCGTGACCTGCGCCGCGACCTTAAGCATTAACTAGCTTCAGCGTTCTGCAGCGCCCACAACAGCTCTACTAACACTTCGCTCGGATTCTTGAGCGACTTCAGCAACTCGTCCGACATCCGCCGAACGCCACCTGTCACCGATTGATTTGGCGACAGCGAAACAATGTGCTCGACCTTCTGCTCCCAACTCAATTTGTCGGAAGCAACCAAACGTCCGATGTAATCGCGCTGCCTATCGCTCAAGCGACCACGATGGACGACGTAGCCAACCGCAGGCATCGTGAAGTCCGCTTTCACCGCGTTCTTCAACTTGAGATTCGGATTTAAATTAGGTTGAGCGAGCACGTTCGCACTGTTCGCGTTCGATCCCGAGTCGCTCGTCTGATTCCACTTCACCACAGCCGCAATGGCGTTCTCCAGTCCGCCGTTGACCGCTCGCTCGCCCAGCGAAGTGCGAGCGGCGAAGGTCATTTCAGCGGTATGCCAACTGTCGATCTCTGATTCTTCCGCTTGTAACCAGCGATTTCGGTCAATCTCTAGCGCATCGCGAGCGAACGCCTCAGAGCGAACTACCCAACCAACCAATTGCGTGAAATCACGTCCGTGCACGCGAAACTGCTGCGCCAAAAACTGCTGCAATTCGGTTCGCTCGACCAATCCGATATCATCCAGCAAGTGACTCGAAGCAACCAGCGGACGTCCAAGCGCGACTTGCCAAACTTGATTTACAATCGCCGCATCCGATTGCGTCGAACTGCCAACCCACTTCGCGAGCGCTAATCGCGGAGTCGTAACGCCAGCCACCGATTGCCAGGAAGTGCCATCGGGCAAA
>JBGSJB010000472.1:0-5464 GCA_041742175.1 Pirellulaceae bacterium | reverse complement strand
GCTGAGATCGAACTGCCCCATGAAGAAGAAGGTCGCGATGATCGACACCGGCAGCGACAGCGAGATCACGAACGTGCTCCAGCCATCGCGCAGGAACAGGAAGATGATGAGGATCGCGAGCAGGCCGCCGATCACCGCATCCTTCTTGACGTCGCTGATTGCATTGCGGGGTTCACTTTCTTGTGTAAGGTTGATCACTTTGGCGTAGCAACCGCCTTCGATATTGAAGACACCTTCGTTTGTCCAGCAATGTTCATCGTCGCCAATCAACTGGCGATTCGGGTCCGCGGACAGCGTTGTTTTGCCGGTCCCGGACAGACCAAAGAACAAAGTCACGTCGCCCGCCGCGCCTTCGTTCGCTGAACAATGCATCGACAGCACGTTTTGTTTGGGCATCAGGTAGTTCATGATAGTGAACACACCTTTCTTCATTTCACCCGCATACTGAGTTCCGAGAATTACGAACTCGCGCAGTTCAAAACTGAGATCGATGCTGGTCGTGCTGGTCATCTGATTTGTGTACGGATTCGCAGGGAAGTACCCGGAGTTGTAGATCACGTAATCCGGTTCACCGAATTGTTCTAGTTCATAGTCAGTCGGTCGGATCAGCATGTTTTGCATGAACAGTGCGTGATACGCGCTGGAGCAGATAACGCGAATCTTTAGTTGGTAACGAGGATCCCAGCCAGCGTAGCCGTCGGTTACAAAGATCTGCGAACGCGTGTTCAGGTAATCGCGAGCTCGTTGTCGGTTGATTAGAAATGAGCGTTCGGTTAGGCGGATATTGATGTCGCCCCACCAAATGTCGCCGGCGGTTTCTGGAGATTCAACGATGCGTTTGTCCTTAGGGCTGCGGCCAGTCTTATCGCCGCTGCGCGTCGCCAGTGCTCCGCTAGAAGCGATGGCTGCGTCGCCGTTGAGAATCGCGTGTTCGTACAGTCGAGCTGGAGTCGCGTTGCGGATTACTTCTTTGACGTTGATGCCAAAGCTCTTAAGATTGAAAGCGTTGTCCATGAGTCTTCCATGTAGCAATGATGCGTGCAGAGCACTTTCGTACAAACAGTAAATCTACCGATCCGCCATCGGTCGTCTGGCAACCGGAAGGCTTTAAGATTGATCGCTGGGACGAGCAAATCTTAAGCGGCACGGAGCTGACATTGAGCGTATTGTTGCAGATTGAATGAACTCGAACAGATGTACGGGCGCGATTAAAGTTTGAAGATTTTGCGGTATTCGTCACGTGAGTTTCCGCAGCTCGCGCGATTCAGTACTCGGATTTCTAACTAATTTTGCGTCCAGATCACGAAGCGTTTGGCTGCGCCTCGTTCGTTGCGAGCATCTGCTCAAATTGCGCTTCGGTGATCACCGGAATACCGAGCTGTTGGGCTTTTTCGAGTTTGCTGCCAGCCTTCTCGCCTGCCACAACATAGTCAGTGTTTTTGGAAACGCTGCTCGCAGCCCGACCACCGTGTTGCACAATCAAGTTCTCAATTTCGTCGCGTTTGAATTTTAGTAGCGAACCGGTAACGACCAGCGTCTTACCAGCGAAAATGCCGTCCGCGCTGGCAGCGACTGCGGCTGTGACATCTTCGCAGAGTTTCACTCCGACGGCCTGAAGATCGGCGATCATCTGTTGGCCGTTGTCGTCATGCAAAAACTGATAGACACTTTCTGCGATAATCGAGCCGATTTCATCGACGCTGGAAAGCTCCTCAACCGACGCTTTCGAGAGCTGTTCGATCGTTGGGAATTTCTTCGCTAGCTGCATCGAAACTCGCGAGCCGACGTGGCGAATTGAGATTGCAGCCAGCACGCGCGTCAGCCCGCGTTGCTTGCTCGCTTCGATGGCGGCCAGCAATTTTTCCGCTTTGCGCTTGCCGAAACTTTCCAGTTTCAACAACTGATCTTCCGTCAAGCGATACAGGTCGCCAAATCCTTCTACCAAGTTGGCATCGACCAGCTGGTCGACAATCTTTTCGCCCAAGCCATCGATGTCCATCGCATCGCGGCTGGCAAAGTAACGTAGTCGCTGACGCAATTTCGCTTGGCATGCCGGGTTGCTGCAGCGGATGTAGACGCCGCCTTCGTCCTTGGTCAACAATTGTCCACATTGCGGGCAATGCGTGGGAAACTCGAACGGTACAACGTCATCGCCACGTCGATGCAATTAAACGCGCACGATATGCGGGATGATTTTTCCCGCCTTTTCGACAACGACCCAGTCGCCGACGCGAATGTCTTTGCGTTCGATTTCTTCAGCGTTATGCAAACTGGCTCGGGCGACCGTGGTGCCAGCCAACTGAACGGGTTCCAATTCTGCGACCGGCGTGATCGTTCCTGTCTTGCCGATCTGCACGCGTATTTCGTTCAGTCGAGTGACTGCTTCGTACTTCTCGAATTTGTAAGCCACCACCCAGCGCGGACTCTTGCTGGTTGTACCGAGTTGTTCTCGCTGTTCGAAGTCGTTGATTTTGAAGACTAAACCGTCGACTTCGAAATCCAATTCATGCAAGCTGGCATTCAGTTCATCGATGGCCGCTTCGACCTCCTGGGCGGACTGGAAGAGCCGCACGTTGGGTGTCACCGGCAACCCGTAGCTTTGCAACTCATTCAAAAAATCGATGTGATTCGTCGCGCGAATTCCATCGCAGTAACCGACACCGTGGCAGAAGAATCGCAACTTGCGCTCGGCGCAGATGCGCGGATCTTGCAAACGGATCGTGCCGGCGGTGACGTTGCGAGTGTTTGCGAACGCGGCCAGTCCCTTTGAAGCGCGACGTACGTTTAATTGCACCAAGTCGCTATTGGTCATATAAACTTCACCGCGAACTTCGAGCAGTGGAGGCGGGTTGCCCAGCAGCCGCAGCGGCACACCGTGAATCGTACGAATGTTATGCGTCACATCGTCGCCGACTTCGCCATTGCCCCGCGTAACCGCTCGCACCAACACACCGTTTTCGTAAACCACCGCCGCCGCGACACCATCAACCTTCAATTCGAGCACCCATTGAATCGATGACGAACCGAGATTGCGTTGAGCGCGCGCGAAGAAGCTCGAAAGCTCGGCGAGATTGTAAGTGTTGTCGATCGAAAGCATCGGCACGCGATGCCGCACTTGCACCAAGTCACCCGCGATTTCGTCCCCAATGCGTCGCGTCGGGCTGTCATCGGTCACCAGCTCGGGATGGTCTTGCTCGAGCTGAGTCAGTTGTTTTAGCAGTCGATCGTAGTCGAGGTCACTGATCTCAGGAGCGGCTTCGACGTAGTATTTGCGATCGTGATAGCGAATTTGATCGCGCAACTTTTGGACTTGCTCTTCGACTGACTTCATTTCCAGCTCTTGGTGATGTCTTTTCGAGGCGGACGTTACGCCACAGTTGTATTGAGCGTTTCGTCGGGACGTAAATCGCCCTCAGTTTGACGGCAAGAAATGCCAACCGCAAGAGATGGATTGGTGGCTAAATAGGTGTTTGCATCGAAGGTCGCCTCTCGCTCTGCAAAAGTGCGTGATAGTCGCGTACTGCCGCTGCGCGATACGCAACTTTCTTTGCAAAAGGCGAATGTCGTTGCGAAGCGCGATCCACTTCGCGAAAGTCGACAACTCAGGTGCCAGAGTTAGAAAGGAGCATTGCCATGCGAGCTTCGCGAAAACTCACAAAACGTTCCTTTTGACTGTCCCACAGATTCGCTTTGAAGCAGGCCCAAATATCGCTGATTCGCAGCGAAGTTGCATTCGGCTTTTGCAACTCGGTTAGCGAAGCCATGGCGGCGGGCAACTTGTAGAAAGGAATCTTGGCATTCAGATGATGAATGTGATGGTAACCGATGTTGCCGGTAAACCAGCGCATCACCGGATGCATGCGCATGTAACTGGACGATTCCAGTGCTGCGCGAACGTAGCTCCACTTGTCATTGCGATTCAGTCGGCAGCTTGGAAAATTATGTTGAGCGTAGAACAGGTACGATCCGACTGCACAAGCGATGGTCAACGGCAAGATCAAGCAGAGAATCACGTATTGCCAGCCGAGCAGCGAGAATCCAAACAGCAAAGCGGCGTGCAAGATAAGTGCAATCAAGGAATCTATATGTCGACCTGGATTCAGGATCGCAGCACGCACACACATCCCGCCCATGAAGACCGTTAAGTAACCGAGTCCGATAGTCAGCCAATGCCGCGACGCAATGTACTGCAACTTCTGCCAGCGAGTCGAGGCAGCATATTGCTCGCAAGTCATTACTGGAAACGAACCGATGTGTTCGTTGGTCTCTTTGGAGTTGTGTTTGTGGTGATGGTCATGCGATCGATTCCAGACGCTCGTCGGACTCAGTACGAGCAGACCGTAAATATACATGATCGCTTCGGCGAGCCGTGAGTGCAAAAGGATCGCGTGATGTTGAAAGTCGTGATAGATGATGAACATACGCACGATCAACAGCGCGCTAACGACACTGGACACGATCCGCAGCGCCAGCGGAAGACTGCTTAGGCATACTGCCAAGCAAGCGAAGTACAGCGCCATGGTGGAGATCAAACACCACCAACTGCGAGAACGATCTTCTGAAGCAAACGCTTTGGTGGCTAAAAGTAGTTCTTTATCAGTCCGCACAGAGACTCTCGTCGCTTCTCAGGATACGATCGAAGGAAGCTTGCGAAACCCGACCGTGGAAGTTTCGAAAGATTGGATTAGTGGAGATTTAGAGCGTTGACGAAATCGACATTGCTCACAATACCAATCCTAGAGAATCGAGCAATTCTGCGCTGAATTCTATGCCAGTCCGCTCACTTGCGATAGGCAGTTGCATGAATAGTAGAGCTGCGAACGTCGAAGAACAGGCCTCAGCGGCTCGCGATTCCAATTTCTGCCCCAATATTGCATTAGCAACCCGTCGGAAAGCGACCCGGTTACCGCAGTTTCTTCGCGAAAATTTCATGACAGAGCGCTAGTTTCCCCACTTAAAATTCGAAACGATCCGTCGCTGTGTAAGCTTGCCGGAAACGAATTTGCTTTGTCAAATACAGCCTTTCAAACTTTAGGCCCTAACTTCAACTACGCACAAACATCCAGGTACATCCCATGGACACTCGCACGATCACTCCAGCTCGATTGGCCGCCAGCGTCATCGCTGTTCCTCCGTTGGCCCGCAACGCTGGACTGACGATCGATCGAGCTGAGAATCACCGGCTGGTTAGGTACATCGAGGCAGGCGGCGTGAACACGTTGCTTTACGGCGGCAATGCTGTTCTTTATCACACACGGATGAGTGAGTATGCGCTGTTGCTCCAGACACTTTCGGAGATCGCCGGCGAGAACACGCTGATCGTGCCTTCGGTCGGTCCCGCTTATGGGACGATGATGGATCAAGCGGAGATACTGAGGGACTTTGCCTTTCCAACGACGATGCTGCTGCCGCAACGCGAGATCGCTGACGAGCAAGGCATCGCCAGCGGAGTGCGCCGGTTTGT
>JBGSJB010000471.1:0-2865 GCA_041742175.1 Pirellulaceae bacterium | reverse complement strand
AAACAGAACCCGCAGTGAACACAAGTTCCCACAGCGGCCGCCATGTCCGCCCCGCGCGGCCCATGCTCCTCCGGCTTAATCTCATGCAGCATATTTTAGATTCACTTTGTTTATCAATAGTGCTTCGTTAACATTTAGTTTTAGGTACCACTGGCGACCGGCTAGCACAGGCAACCGGGTGCCACTGGCAATGCCAGTGCGATCGAAGGAAGTTATTCTCAAGGGAAAGTGGTTGACCCAACACGGTCGGTTTGTGCTAAAAGTCGCCGAAGTGTTACGGTTGGAATCTGCAAAGACTATCAAATACACTGCGACTAGTGAGTCGACCATCGCCATGAACAGACGGAGTATCCTGACAAGTTTTTGGTATCGGTCTTGCCACAACGAAGCGGTTTCTCTGTCACTCAACTCAGTGGTCATTGATAACGTCTAACTGCGGCTAGCATAGGTCGAGCCCAACGTATTGGACCGACTACTTTTTCGTGAGCATCGCCTCCTTCGTTCGCACTGGCAATGCCAGTGGCACCCGAAATCGACTGAATATACAGTGCCACCCAAAAGCAATTAACTTCAAAACCCAATGGGACATACCAAGACTTACCACCTAGCATTCAGTAGCGAGTTCACCAGTGAACCCGCCAAACTTCGCTTGCGGATCCATCGCCACGCGAACTTTTTCCGAAAACGCAACCCAAGCTCGATCACCCAACAATTTTAATCCCGCCCCTGCACCGCGAACCACAACGCCAGCCACCGCGAGCGCACTCAAACACTGATCCAACTCCGCCAACGCACCGGCTGACTCACACCTTACTGTGACCCAACCTAAACTAGCACCGCACGAAAACCGCATTCCAGTTACACAGTCCAACGATCGCAGAGCTCGCTCAACGGCCAACAACTTCCGACCGCTCATCGCGATACGCACTAACACATTCCCAGCCAGCACATTCCCAGTCGACACGAACACAAACTCACTTAACCCCGACCAGTACTTCGCTTCAACAGCTGGATCGCTGATCTCCGGTGCATCCATTTGTACAAGTCGCTCAGCCCTTCGTGCCACGACAGCCAGCGCTTCCGGCCGTCCAGCGAACCGCACCACTAAACTTGCTCCAGTCACCAGTGGTTCGATCTCGATCGCTGAGATCGGCAACGGATTGGTCTGCAATTTTTGCATCGCCGCCAAAGCCGCCGCCATCGAACCGAACTCGAACCGCTGAGTCACAAACGCGGGCGGCTTGGGAAACACTTTCAATGTCGCTTCAGTCAACGCACCCAAACGCCCGTAGCTGCCGACCATCAACTTTGGCAAATCGAATCCAGCCGAATTTTTGACGACTTTACCGCCACCGCGCACCAGTCGTCCCAAGCCGTCGATCAACTCAACTTCCATCACGAAATCGCGCAGGCTGCCGTACAACATCCGATCCGGCCCGCTAATGCCGCTGGCGATCGTCCCGCCCAGCGTCGCACCACTCGCCACCAACACCGGATCGAACGGCAAGTACTGACCGTGCTCGGCCAATGCCGCCACCAGCGTACTGATCAACGTGCCCGCTCGCGCCGTGATAAGAAACTCCGACGGATCGTAAGTCACGATGCCGTCCAGCCGCCGCATGTCGATCTGCTGCGCGTCGGCGCGCGCGTCGAGCAAACCGCACTTCGTTCGACCGCCGTGTACAGCCAACGCAGTTTGCGACGCGATCAGCTTAGAAAATTCGAGCGCTATTTCGTGCGTCGTAGTTTGAATCATCGAAAAGTTTGGGGAAGGAGGGTTCCGGCTGGCCGCGCGGTGCAAGTCGCACTCACACGTCGATCTTCCTCGAAACCCACTCAATTCGCTACCCCCGCCCTTCCCCCTCTTCGTACTCAACAACCAACAACCATCAACTATCAACCAAAGCCGCTTACCTATTGTCAGTTTCCGTCGACCACCTGATAATCGACGCTTCAACAGCAAACCAAACCAACTACTACTGAAAACCAGCCCGTGAGGCTGGTGGGAGAAACACCGATGCCAATGGTTCCTTTGCGAGTCGTTCTGGACCACGCCGCTGAAAATGGATACGGCGTAGCTGCGTTCAATGTGAACAACATGGAACAGATCCAGTCGATCATGGAAGCCGCTCAGGAGACCAATTCGCCGGTCATTATTCAAGCTTCGCGTGGCGCTCGCTCGTACTCGCAAGACGCGTACCTCCGCCACTTGATGCTCGCCGCCGCCGAACTGTACCCCAAGATTCCGATCGTCATGCATCAAGATCACGGCAACAGCGTCGCGACTTGCTTGAGTGCCATCGAAAACGGCTTCACCTCAGTCATGATGGACGGTTCGCTGCAAGAAGACGGCAAGACGCCAGGCTCGTACGACTATAACGTCAAAGTGACCAAGGAAGTCGTCAAAATGGCTCACTCCCGCGGCGTGTCCGTCGAAGGCGAACTCGGTTGCTTGGGTTCGCTCGAGTCGGGTGAAGGCGAACAAGAGGACGGTCACGGAGCCGTCGGTACGCTCTCCCACGATCAATTGCTGACCGACCCCGAAGAAGCCGCGCGCTTTGTGGCTGACACCGGCGTCGATGCGTTGGCCGTTGCCATCGGAACCAGCCACGGTGCTTACAAGTTCAGCCGCAAGCCGGACGGCGAAGTGCTCGCGATGAGCCGCATTGAAGCGATTCACAAGCTGTTGCCGAACACTCACTTGGTCATGCACGGCAGCTCCTCAGTGCCACAAGAGTTGCAAGACATCATCAATAAGTTCGGCGGCAAGATGAAGCAAACTTTCGGCGTGCCCGTCGAAGAGATTCAACGCGGTATCAAGTCCGGCGTGCGCAAGATCAACGTCGACACCGACTGCCGCATGGC
>JBGSJB010000470.1:0-5967 GCA_041742175.1 Pirellulaceae bacterium | reverse complement strand
CATCGATCAATCGATCATTGACATCGAAACGATAAGCTGTACGAGCATCAATGCTACCATCGCGGCCAGCGTCACGCGATTTCTCAACTCGATTACCTGCTGGATCGTAAGCAAAGCGATCACGGTAATCGAGCGAGTTGTCCCAATGATCAAAGACTTCATCGGTCAACCGACCGAGATTGTCGTAAGTGAACTGATACGAAGCTTGGAGTGGCGAAGTCTGAGTTGCTGAACCTACGGTATACCAGAACTCATCCGCCGCAGTTCGGCGACCATCAGCTCGGACGGTGTAGTCGAACCGCACGACACGCGGATCATCGCTGAGGTCCGCGATATCGGCCAGCGTGCCATCGGTTCGATAGTGGGTCAATGCCTGGAGTCGCTGCATGTTGTCGTAAACGTAGTCCTTGTACAGACCGTTGGACGCTAGTTCTGCATCCAAACTGCCGAGCAGATCATAAAAGTAATGATGCACATCCCGCTGTTCGCCGCTGGTGGCGTAAACCACTTCGGTCACATTTCGCAGGCGGCTAAGCTGGTCGTAAGTGTACTGGGTTGCACGCTCGGCAGTAAAGCTCGATAGCGGCTGGCCGTTGGCGATTGGCTTGCCGACACGCGTGGCTGTCTTGCGCGCGAAGTTGCTTTTTCAATCTTCAATTTTCAATCGACAAAATAGCCCTGACCTCACCCAAATTGAGCAGATCGATCATGGACCGCAATCGCCGCATCGGGGTCGAGCAGGCCGCAGGCTCTGGTTTGCTTACCGCGCGATGATCACCCAGTAAAGCATGGCTCCAACAAGTAGAATCGCAGCAAGTCGCAGGGATAAAGACCTAAAGCTTGATTCAAATTCGGAGAAAGAAAAGACAACTACATTTGGTGTTCTTGCCTCTGCTACATAGTTGTCTTTCAGCAGAAGGGTCATCGTCGTGCCTTTGTCGATTAACTGAAATCGGCTAGCAAACTGGTATTCCAATCGAAAGGACTTCGTTGACGAATCGACAGGACGAAGGCGAATCCAGTAGTTAGATTTTTGAGTTGTCATTCCTTCAAACAATCCGTCCATCTGGATTAGCTGTGATGGATCGATTGTTGGCCTTGGAAGCAACGCGATTACAGAGGCAATTAGCACTAGATACACGAAGACAATCGGTGAACGAGCCAATTTCTTGAAACGCGATCCCGACATTCGCCAGCGTACAACTGCAAGTGGAATGCACGCTAGGGACGCCGCTAGTATCGTGCAAAACAGCAACCAGGCGATTAATGAAACAGCTCTGGGTACATCTGCCCAGTCTGCAACCATGAAGCACAGCAGAGCGGTCGCACTGCCACAAATCATTAAATCGACAATTTTGCTATCTCTGCGATCAAGGTTGTTCATCAAAATTGCTCGTCTTCGGGAGTCTCCTCTAGGTACGTAGCGAGGAAATACCGCGCGAAACCACTTCGAGAAGGGTTCGAATAGCTTGGCGTAGGGGTTCGCTACGATTTGCGCGGCAGCTTCCCGTATTTTCTTGAGACTGTACTTGATATTTGTTCAATGCAGGTCACTGCGATTTGCATCTTTCTTCGCGGGAGGATTGGTTTTGACTTTGTCTGTATTCAGAACTCTATTTTCGATGCGCTTAAGGAAAAACAAAAGTACCAGAAACCCGATGGCGATGAGCAGAAGAACGACTGCTTGACCAATGTATCGCAGTTGTCGGTCAGGGTGAATTACGGCCAACCAAATAGGCAATAGTGGAAGAAGAAAAAGAGACGCCGATGCAATTGTCATCTTCGTCCAGTTGTTCCTAGAGTTCTTCATCGTCCTCTATTTCCTTGTCGACGGCCAAGTCAAACGGAAAGGTTCGTTGCAATTCATCACTAAGCCACTGCATTGCATCACTTACGGTTGCAGCTGGGTCTTGTCGAACCCGAGTTCGAACGGCATTGATGATATCAGGAAGCCAAACGCTTACACCGGGGACAGAACCAATCACAGAGCCAGCAAGAACTCGAGTGAGTATCACGCCGGAACTAAACGGATAGGCCTGTTGAATTCCACCTTGATGCTGGGGGTGGGTCTGATTGGCTGTGTTTAGGCTCGAAAGAAGAATCGGAAGTCCTACCAGAAAAGCCCCAGCCGTGATTGCTCTACCACCCCACCTAGTGACAAATCGGTATCGGCTGTATGCATTCGTCCACTTTTCAAACGTAGAACCTGGAAAATCCGGGTTTGCGGAAGCAAAACTAGTCAGACCTCCCACCATAGAAACATCACCTGCTCTGCGTATGAATGAAATCATGCTAAGTATGTAGTTGATATTCTTTGCAGTCCACTCAAGAGTTGGGCTGTTGGCGCGCGATAGATCCCAAGCCAAGCCCACGAGCGCTTCAACAGTTTGATTCACATGATTGTCAATTACGTAGTATTCCGCAGCATTCAACGCAATTCGCTTAAAAACGCCCCAGGCAACGTTTTTTAATCCTCCGTGGAGGACGGAACGCGCTATTTGAATCTTAAGTGCACGCACTCCAATACTAATGGAGTTTGCAGAAAAGAACCCGCTCAGACTTGCTTCGAAGAGTCCAGTTGGATCAGTTCCCATTACCGGGTTACCGTGAACAAACCCGTACTTGTTAAAGCTAAACGGATCGTTGGGATTACCGGCAAACGGATCGAGTCGTTCGAATCGCCCATTACTTGCTGAGTACCAGCGGGCTCTGAAGTTGTAGAGGCCGGTGGTGGGGTCGAGGGATTCGCCGTTGTAGAGAACAGAGGTGAGGGGTGAGGCTTGAGACGTGAGGTTCGAACCAAGAGAATTGTGTAGAGCGAGCAGTTCGCCGTAAGCGGAGTAGGTGTAGACTTGCGCGATGACGGCGGCGGCTTCGAAGAGGACGCGGGTGCTGCCGTGGCCGTCGTGGGCGAACGTCAGGCTTGAGGCTTGAGACTGGAGGCCGGAGGCGGGATCGATGGCGGTGGTTGTTTGGGTGATTTCGTCGAGGCCGTAGGTGTAACTGATGCGCTTGGTGGTCTGACCTGCGGCGTTCTTGGTGGTCTCGATGATGGTCTGCTGATAGCCAGTGAAGTTGGCGTGATCGATCAAGTATTCGGTTGAAGTTGCAAGGGTGAAGGTCGCAGTCTGATCGTTGTAAGCGTAATCGCTGGCGATGAAACGGATGCCTTGTGGGTCGTAGCGGTATTCGACTTGTTTGTGATCGGTGGTCTGGCCATTGCCGTCTTGCGTGGTGGTCATAACTCGCTCGAGTTGACCGCTGAGTCCGTAACTCATGAATTGAACCACAGAGGACACGGAGGGCACAGAGACTGTCTTGGATGTTTGTTGTGTTGCGTTCCAGGTGTAGGTGGTGGTTTGGGTGGGTGAGCCGGCTGGATTGCTGGTGGTGAAGATGCCGGAGTAGCGCAGTTCGTTTAAGATGCGATCGCTGGCGTCGTAAGTGTAAATGTCAGTTGTGTCGTTGGCGGTGCCGGGTTTGTCGAGCGTGCGGCGCATGCGGTTGCCGACGAGGTCCATGAGGAAGGATTCGGTTTGGTCGAGCGAGTTGTCGCTGCTGTCGAGCACTTCACTGACTAAGCGACCGGCATTGTCGTAGGCCCAGGTGTAACTGTTGGTAAGGGTCGAACTGCCGGGACGAATGCCGCTGCCGCTGGTGTCGAAACGTTCCACTAGACCAACGCGTTTGCCGTCGGCGCGATAGCTGTAATCGAACATGTTTTTCAGCGCGTTGTCGGTCAGATCAGCGTTGTTACTGTCCGACTGAAAGTGCTGCATCAAGTCGAGTCGATCCATGTTGTCGAAGACGTAATCCTCCACCACGCCGTTCGGTAACTCTGTACGTTTCTAGCTCTATTGCCTATTGTGGAAGAACAGAGCTAAAACGGTCTGATACGAGAGTTAGTGGCGTTTTCCTGCTCCAACCCAGGGTGTCTAACAGTGTCGAACTAAGGAGGTAGTCGCATTCGTTCATGACTCGAGTCGCTGCCATGGCGATTCGCTCCGGCCAAAATCCATCAGGGTTGTAAGACATGTCAATGAGTGGATGCCAACTTGCCGGTAAATGCTGATTTGATTCATTCTGCTGGCGTACGATGTAGCACCATGCAGACGCAAGCGGGCGCACGCCGGTGCGACTTTCAATTGATTGCCAGATCTGCTGCCATGGAAATACGAGCGCATTTGCTTCATCGCTGAAAAGCACACAATCAGGTATGGCAACTGAACTAGTGAGCCCCGTGTACAGGGTGAAACCACATTTACGAACGAGAATGTACGCAAAATAGTTCGCCACTGACACTCCATTATCAAAGCTGAACGTCTCGGTGGGAAACTCTGCTGCGTAAGAGTCCAATATCGCCAAGTCTGCTAGAGACCCGTCGAAGTTGCCTATAGTATTTTGAAAAGATCGTGGTGTAGAGTTTACTAGCGCGGACACGTACTCGCCTCCTAGCCTCTCCAACTTTAAGCAATCAATCTTATTGGGATATAGATCAGTCAAATAAATCATAGCTGCTTCCGAATATGGAAATGAAAATCAAAAGCACTACCTGCTCCACCGTCCCTAAGCACTATCTCGGTCTTCTTATCGACTCGCGTTGCATTGCCTCCGTGCCAATGGCCGTAATCCTGCCGCATGATCTGGTTGGGCTGTGTGCGTGATGTCTTTTGAACAGCGAAACCAAGAACCCTTCCACCGTAATTTTCGTTTGATCCAAACTGAATCGCAACGCCTACTGAAGCGGGCCCCAATCGAATCTTGAGTGGAAAAGGAACGAGCGGAAGTTCCGGGATACGGACTGAATTGGGGATCGGAAGTTGGAATATGAAACGCATCGTTCTCGCATTTGTAGTGACCATTCGCGTTAGGTTCATAGGGACTTGTGACGCCAGTAGCTCTGTCAGAATCGGAAATGCCGCGCGCGCCATTGACGCAGATGCTGCATTCCAAAAGGCTTCGGTAAAGAGCATTTGAACATCGGCTGCGGGATTGCTCCTAATTGCGGCGAACTGATTCCATCCCTGTCTTATCGCTTGCCGTATAGTTCCGCCTGGCCCTAAACCATTTAGTAATGCTAGTATGTCAATAATGGTCTGTATTGTGTTGACTGCCGTCATTACAGTGCCGACAGTCGATACAACCGAGCTTGCCATTGACATCATCGTTGACATGCTCGAAATCACACCGCTGAGCATTGACTCGCCAGTTGGGTCACTTCCAAGTACTGGATCGCCATGCACATACGCATACTTATTAAAGCTCTGCGGATCCTGGTGATTGCCGAAGAACGGATCGAGTCGATTGAATTGGGCGTTGGCTGGATTGTAGTAGCGGGCGCGGAGGTATTGATTGCCGGTTAAGGCGTCGAACATCTCGCCGTTGTATAGCAGCGTGGTGGCGGCTTGGCTGGCTTGTAGATTGAGCAAGCTGCCGTAGGCGTCGTAGAAGTAAATCTGCTCGATGCCGGCGATGGTAAGAATGGCTGAGGCGGCGTCGAGCAAGCCGCGGACGTTGGCTTTGCCGTCGTGCAAGAACCATTGCTCGTCACGCGAGACTTCCGCGCCAGGAGCGTTGTAAGTGACTACGGTTTGGCTGATCTCGTCGTGACCGAAGGTGTAGTCGACTGTCTTGACAAGCTTGCCAGTGGCTACGTCGTAGTGACTCTCGCGGATGACTTGTTGGTAACCCGTGTGGTTGCTGTGATCGACCAGGTACTCGATCTTGGTACGAGTCTCGAAGGTGCCGTCGGCGGTGGAATCGATTTCGTTGACAGCGCTGACGCGGATACCGGTGTGGCCGTAGTCGTAAGTGCTGCGAGTGATGCTTGACGCAGTACCTGCGTCGTTGTAATTGGTGACCGTGGCGGTGAAGAGTCGGCCTTGCAAATCGTAGGTGTACAAAACTTTGCCAAACGAATCCTTGGCAACCGCGACCGCATCCGGCCGTTTCAAGTCGTCGACGTTG
>JBGSJB010000469.1:0-4027 GCA_041742175.1 Pirellulaceae bacterium | reverse complement strand
TTTTGGATGCTGTCCAGCTCGATTGCAATCTGCATCACAGTCGGCTGCAATCGCACAACTTCCACTCGTACTGAGAAACCGAAACAAGCGGACCGCTACCAAACCGCCTGCTTAGTCGACATATCCGACTCGCTTGGAATTCGCTTTCGACACGATGTCGGATCGCTCGAAAGTTATTCTATGCCTCAGATCATGGGTTCAGGCGGAGCTCTATTCGACTTTGATAACGACAACGACCTCGACCTGTTACTGATCAGTGGCGTTTCGAACCCTTTATCAGCATCGCCATCGGGCACGCGCCTTTTCCGCCAAGACTCACCGGATCACTTCAGCGATGTTACCGCGGCATCCGGCATCGTCGACGAAGGCTACAGTATGGGCTGCGCCGTCGCCGATGTAGATAATGATGGCGATTTAGATCTCTACATCACCCGCTACGGAAACGGCAGTCTCTATCTTAATCAGGGCAACGGTCAGTTCACCGACGGCACCGTATCCGCCGGTATCGCCAATCCCCAATGGGGAACTGCAGCCAGCTTCTTCGATTACGACCGCGACGGTTGGCTCGACCTTTTCGTGGTGAACTATGTCGACTTTTTCCCCGGCAGTATCTGCGAAGATGGTGCTGGTCAGCGAGACTTCTGCGGACCCGAATCACTTTCTGGAACTGCCAGCAAGATTTATCGCAATGTGTCCGCAGGCAGAGCAGGGCAGGGGCCACTCTTCGAAGACGTAACCGTCGCGTCCGGTATCGCGCGCCGCATTGGCAAGGGACTTGGCGTCATATGCCGCGACTTCGATATGGACGGCCGACTGGATATCTTTGTCGCAAATGATGGCGAGGAGAATTTCCTGTGGATCCAGCACGATAACTTTGTATTCAGCAACGAAGCCATTCTCCGCGGCGTAGCCCTCAACCGATTCGGTGAATCAGAAGCAAACATGGGCGTTGTAACAGATGATTTCAATCGCGATGGCTTCAGTGATCTTTTCATCACACATCTTCGCGAAGAATCCAATACGCTTTATCACGGAGCACAGTTTGGACAGTTCAATGACCAAACCGTTTCATCGGGATTTTCGGTTTCCAGCTTGCCATTCACCGGCTTCGGAGTCGCTAGCGTCGATCTTGATCACGATGCCGATTTCGATCTCGTCATTGTCAACGGAGGTGTCAAACGCGGCACTCGCGCCGACTCGCCAGACGTTGACAAATTCTGGCGCGACTACGCGCAGCGAAATGAACTCTATTTGAACGATGGTCGCGGAGTTTTCCAAACGCAAGATGGACTCGGTGGCAGCGATTTCCTGCAACGCGTAGAAGTTTCGCGAGGGCTGCTTAGCGGTGATATCGACAACGATGGCGATGTGGACTTGATCGTTACGAATTGCTCGGGTCCAGCCCGAGTATATCGCAACGAGTTTCCAAAGTTAGGAAACTGGTTAAGCATCGAAGCGCATGATCCCACACTAAATCGCGCCGCAATCGGAGCACAGATTCAAGTCGTCGCAGGCAAGCTAGTTATCAATCGCGAACTGAATCCGTCCAGCGGCTACCTAACATCAAACGATCCTCGCGTACATTTGGGCTTGGGAAATGCACCTCGTTATGATGCCATTCGCGTTTACTGGCCCAGCGGCGATGGAGCTATCGAAGAGTTTCCAGGAGGCGAACCCAATCGCTTTGTCAAACTAATTCGCGGCACCGGTCGCAAACTCTGAAGAGCAACAGTATGAACAAAGCTGCTTCTCCTAAATGGCCGATTCGCATAGCGCTCGCAGCGATGCTCGGCGCCGGAATCTGGTTCGGTAAAGACTACTTAAACACCACTGCACTAGACATACCTTTACCCGATGTGACGTCCGCTAACGTTAGCGTCGCCACACTGACAAACCAAACTTACGAACAAGTCAAACTGAATCCGCGATCGGCAGATGCCTGGGGCAAATACGGCGAAGTCCTAATGGCTCACGAATGGAACTCCGAGGCACTCATTTGTTTTGAAGCCGCCGCGAAACTCGCGCCAACTGAAATCCGCTGGCCCTATCTGGCTGCCGTCATTCTCGATCGCCGCGATCCCGCCACCGCAATTCTAAAGTACGAACAAGCTTGCGCCATCGACGCCACCTACCCGCCGCTCTTCATGCGCATGGGGTCTTCGTTACTGCGACTAAATCGCATTCAAGACGCCGAGAACGCTTTTCGACAAGCCTCAGAGCTCGACTCCAAAGAACCGCAACCTCTCATCGCGCTAGCTCGACTTGCATCAGGCCGCGGCAACTGGCAGCAAGCGGTCACGCTTCTTGAACAAGCGTTAAAGCTGCAGCCAACAAATCGAGAAGCCCTCGTCGAATTGACTCGCGCGCAAGTTGTACTCGGTACCACGCAATCGCTCAGCCGCGAAGCTCAAACGGCGCTGATGTCCGGCGAAAAATTTCAGCCGATGCCCGATCCCATTCTTCAATCGATCAACGATCACGAAACCGCCGCGCGCGTCGCAGCACTTCAAGCTGATGCGACTGCGTCCGAAGGCGATCCCCAGAAAGCCGCCGAAGCCTTCACCGAACTGATCAAAAAACGTCCTGACTTGGCGCGGCCCCGCATCAATCTCGCTTCGATCTACATGTCCGCCGGCCAAACTCCACTGGCACTCGTGACCCTTCGCGAGATGGTTCAACTGTTCCCCGACGATCCGATGGGACATTTGCTACTGAGCTACGCACTCCAATCCACGCAAGCATTCGCCGAAGCGCGACAAGAAGTCGAAACAGCAATCCGCCTCAAACCCGACTATGCTGACGCTCACTTCGCTCTGGGCATGGCCGCAGAGCAAGATGGAGATATCGATAAAGCGATCGAAGCTTACCACAACGCAGTACAATCGAATTCGCGCCACGTTCAAGCTCGCGTTGCTCTTGGCCTCGCTTTGAAACGTCAAGAGAAACTCGATGAAGCTATCGAAGAATTGACATCAGCCGTCCGACTCGCTCCGGGCGACCGCGTTCCGCAATCCTATCTCGAAAAAGCGATCGCTGAACGCAAAGCCGCCGCCGATAATGCAGCGACAGCAGAACCACGCTAACCTGAACTTTCACACCGCTAACTCAAAATCTCGCTAATCGTGCTGCCCTCAGCTAACTTGATCGGCCGACGATCATCAGAAACGTTTTCAGTATCCGGCGAAACGCCAACGGCGCTGCAAATGGTAGCCAACAGATCCGCCGCGGTTACAGGTCGATCCGTGACTTCCATACCATCGTCGCTGGTCTTGCCAACGATCGAACCACCGACGATCCCGCCACCACCCATTACACACGACCATGCGTTTGGAAAGTGATCGCGTCCGCCTTGCGGATTGATCTGCGGCGTTCGACCAAACTCACCCATCCACACAATCGTGGTCGTTTCAAGCAAGCCGCTGGCCTTCAAATCCAAGATCAACTGACTCCAACCTCGATCCAACCGCTCACTCAAGCGCTTGACGATCGTAAAGTTGTCTTGATGACTGTCCCATGAAAGCCCACCGATACCGTCGCTAAGTGAAACCTCTACCACTGGCACACCGCGCTCAAACAACCGTCGAGCCATCAAGCAACCTTGTCCGAACGGATCAACGCCATAACGACGTCGCACTTCGTCCGATTCCTGCTTCAGATCGAATGCTTCGACAAGTTCACTTTCTGCCAACTTCATCGCTCTCCGATAGACCGTATCATGCGTTGCCGCCGCACCCTCACGACTCGACGCACCATAACTCTGTTGCAACACATCCCAAAACTGCCTACGCTGCACCAACCGTTCACGCGGTAATCCTTCAGGCGGCAACAGATTGTCAACTCGCAAATCAGCCGGACTATCTCCAGTCGCTTGAGTCGATCCAGCGGGCTGAGATGGATCGTAGGTGCTCGTTCCACCCACTGTTAACGGCTCGCGGGACGCACCCAAAAAGCCAGCGCTAAAAGCCGGTGGATTGATAAATGAGTTCGGCAGAATGCTCACATAGCCCGGCACACTGTCGTCGGGCGG
>JBGSJB010000468.1:0-6184 GCA_041742175.1 Pirellulaceae bacterium | reverse complement strand
GTCGCAGGCGCAAAGGCGGTACCACGAAACTGCATACGCCCAGACCAATCCTTGAGCAATCCAGCGACGCATGAGATGGAGGTCGTCTTACCAGCACCGTTGGGGCCAAGCAGCCCAACGATCTCTCCCTCAAGCACATTTAGCGAAACGCCTTTCACCGCTTGACGTTTGCCGAACCAATAACTCAGTTCTTGAATGGAAAGCAGTTCGCGTGTGCTGGTCATGCAACTTTGTTTCATAAGCGAGTTCGACGAGTAGCATTTGCATTCAAAGCAGTTCAAGTAAACACAGATTCGCTGCCACAAGTACGATCTTGGAAATGCGTTCGGAGTTCGAGAACAAATCGAATCGCTCCCCCTGAAGGTCCTGTCGAGCCAGTGTTATAATCGCCGTTTAAGCAGATCCAAACGGTATCGTTCCATTTCAGTTTCAGGCAACTGCGACATCATGATCAAAGCGGCAATTGTAGGTTGCTCAGGTTACACCGCAATCGAAGCGATTAAGATTCTGCTGCGTCATCCGCAGGTACAGATTGTAGCAGCCACCAGTCGCCAAGCGGATGGATCGACTATTGATGCGATGCACCCGCAACTGACGAACCGATTGAATCTTGTTGTGGAAGATCTATCGCCAGAGGAAATTGCTGCTCGCAGCGACGTCGCGTTCTGCTGCTTGCCTCACGGCGCGTCGGCACCGATTGTTTCCAAGTTACTTGCGAAAGACTGTCGCGTTATCGACTTGAGCGCCGACTATCGATTAAGCTCGCCGCAGTTGTACAAAAAATGGTACGGTGAATCTCACACCGATCCTGGTAGGTTGGGTTGCACGCCTTACGGTTTGCCCGAATTATTCGCTGAACAAATTCGTACATCGAAGTTGATCGCCAATCCTGGCTGCTATCCTACCAGCGCGATCCTACCCTTAGCGCCGCTGGTCAAGCACGGATTGATTGAGACTTCGGGGATCGTAGTGGATTCGAAGAGCGGTGCGAGCGGCGCTGGTCGAACTCCAAAAACCGGCACACTGTACTGCGAAATCAATGAAGGCTTTTCAGCTTACGCGGTTGGCACACATCGCCATCAACCAGAGATCATCGATATCGTTGGGCGATTCTCGGGAACGGAACCTCAGTTGGTGTTCACGCCGCACTTAGTACCGATGGACCGTGGCATTTTGTCGACAATTTACACTCGGCCGTGCGGCAATACTTCAGCGAATCAAATCCGCGAGTGTCTGAGTGAATTCTACGAGCCGCATCCGTTTGTGCGCATGGTCAGTCACCTACCGGTCACCAAGCATGTTGCAAACACCAATTACTGTGACATTACAGTGCGTGAAAACGACGGTTGGATTATTCTGATCTCGGCGCTCGACAATCTGATCAAAGGCGCTTCTGGTGCTGCTGTTCAATGTATGAATGTGATGTACGATCAGGATCAATCTCTAGGGCTAGGAGCGTAGCTTAACTGTGACACATTATTTGCCAAAAGGTTTTCGATTTGCTGGTGTCACAAGTGGTATCAAGACTCGTGTGGGCGCTAAAGATGTAACTGTAATTGCATCGGAGATTCCAGCGGTAGCAGCCGGTGTGTACACGCAAAATCAAGTTGTCGCGGCGCCCGTTGTGCTTTGCCGGAGCCGCACTCCGTTGACGACTGCGCGAGCGATCGTTGTCAACAGCGGTAATGCAAACGCTTGCACCGGAACTCAAGGCGATGCCGATGCGCGACGCATGTGCGAGTTGGTTGCAGAAGCATGTAGCAAAGTGCTCGGCGATCCCGTTGCGGCCGATCAAGTGCTGGTAATGAGCACCGGCGTGATCGGTCGAATGTTACCAATGGCGAAGGTTGAAGCCGGCATTCGTAAAGCGGCAGAGATTCTGGCGACTGGTGAAGCTGCGTTTCTCGATGCGTCTGACGGCATCTTGACCACCGACGCGAGTCGCAAAGTTGCTGGCCGCTCGTGCAATGTTGCTGGCCGCGAGACCCACATCGCAGGCATGGCCAAGGGCGCTGGAATGATCGGGCCGAACATGGCTACGATGCTGTGCTGCATTTTGACCGACGCGCCGCTTACCGCCGAGCAATCGCAGCGGATGCTGACCGCTGCAGCGAACAAGTCATTTAACAACATTAGCGTGGAAGGTCATACCAGCACGAACGACACCATGATATTGATGGCGAACGGTGCCGCAGGTGGCGAACCTCTAACTGGCGCAGAGGAGCTGGCGTTTGCCGAGCATTTGGAAGCGATGTGCATTGAACTAGCGAAACAAATCCCGGCTGATGGTGAAGGCGCAACGCACTTAATCGAAATTAGTGTTACCGGTGCACAATCGGAAGCCGACGCGCGAAAGATTTCGAAGGAAGTCGCCAATAGCAACTTGGTAAAGTCAGCGGTGTTCGGCGGCGATCCCAACTGGGGACGCATCGTCTCAGCGGCTGGTTATGCAGGTGTACCGATTGAAACCAAGCGACTCGACTTGCAGATCAATGGCATACCGCTTTTCAAGTCTGGAGAACCGATCGCTTTTGATGCCAAGAGCGCCAGTCGCTCGATCAAAGATAATCATACAACGTTGATCGAGTTGAACGTCGGCAGCGGCAGCGGTGCTTGCAAGCACTGGACAAGTGATCTGACTCTAGATTACGTGCGGTTCAATTCCGAGTACACGACATGAGTGATGCACGCATAGCGAGCGGGCCGGTCATCGGTATTGGCACAGATATCATTGAATGCGTGCGCATTGCGAAGATGATCGAAAAGCACGGTGAGCTGTTCTTGAAACGCGTTTATACGCACAACGAGATCGCTTACTGTTCCTGTCGCAAATCTTCAAACCAACATTACGCAGGCAGATGGGCGGCAAAGGAAGCGGTGCTCAAAGCGCTAGGCACCGGATGGTCGCGAGGCATTCAATGGACCGATATCGAAGTCGTCAATGAGATCGGCGGCCGACCACACATTGAGCTTGATGGTCAAGCCAAAGTGATCTGTCAACAGCAAGGTATTTGTAGGATCCTGATCAGCATATCGCATTGCCGAAGCTATGCGATCGCATACGCCACAGCAATTGGCACACAAACAATTGGCACACAAACAACACGTCCGCAAGAGAGTTGATTCGATGAAGCGAAAGATGGTTCTGTTGACTTGGGGGCACTCGAACCCTCGTACCGCAAAGACCGCGACCGGTTTGTTGCGATACTGCCCCGACGAATGCGTCGCGGTTTTTGATCCCGACAACGCTGGTCGTAAGGCTCAAGAATTTCTCGAGACCGGTGGCGACACGCCGATGATCGCCAAGCTAGAAGAGGCGCCGGGAGCAGATACGCTGGTAATGGGAATCGCGCCGCCGGGCGGTCGTATTCCAGCAGCATGGCGAGCTGTATTGCTAGAGGCCATCGATCGCGGCATGAACATCCTTAGCGGGTTGCACGATTTCCTGTCGGATGACGTCGAACTGGCTCAGGCCGCCGCAGCGAAAGGCGTCAAAATCACTGATGTGCGAAAGAACAACTTTCGGCAGATCGCTCGACGCGAGGGAATCAATCCAAACTGCCTCCGCATTCATACGGTGGGTCACGATTGTAGCGTTGGCAAAATGGTGGTCAGTCTTGAACTCGCGCGTGGGTTGCAAGCTCGCGGTCGCGATGCGCAATTCGTCGCAACTGGGCAAACGGGCATCATGGTCGCCGGAGCCGGATTGCCACTCGACTGCATCGTTGCAGATTTCGTTAGCGGCGGCGCGGAACAATTGGTGCTCGAGAATCAACATCATGAGATCATCGTGGTGGAAGGCCAAGGCAGCTTGGTCCATCCGTCCTATTCTGGCGTCACACTCAGCTTGCTGCATGGATGCATGCCGCACGCTTTGATCTTTGTTTTCGAAGCGGGTCGCGACTGTGTCGGCGGGCTCGAAAAAGTGCAGCTTCCATCGCTGGCGAAACAACGCGAACTGTTCGAGCAGATGGCCAGCATCTATGAACCTTGTGAAGTGATTGGGTTCGCGATGAACGGGCGACGACTTTCACCCGAAGAGGCACATCGATTCTCGCAGCAGGTTGAAAACGAAATGCAGTTGCCGGTAGTCGATGTGATTCGCGACGGATCAGATCGCTTACTTGATGCCGTCGAGCGTTTTCATTCACAGGGCAACTGGCGCTAGTTGATTCCGCGGGCATAGGAACCGAGGACTTCAAGCCGCAGGGTTTGCTTGGCAAGTTTTTGCAAAGCGGTGGCGATCGGTTTCGATTTTTCGTGCCCTTCGAGCTCGACGAAGAAGAGATATTCGTTCGGATGATTTTCCAGTGGAAACGATTCGATCCAAGTGAGATTGATTTTGGATTCTCGAAAGGTCACCATCGCGTCGGCGAGCGCACCGGGTTGATGTTTCAGTTGGAACATGAGCGACGTTTTATCGCTGCGCGAAGGTTCGCACGGGCGATTGCCAATAATGGCGAAACGAGTCACATTGTGTGAGTTGTCTTCGATATTCTCATCAATGACTTCAAGTCCGTGATGAATGCCTGCTTCGAAGCTGGCGATGGCGGCGGCACCTTGTTTGTCAGCGGCTAAGCGTGCGGCCGCGGCGGTGCTGGCGATCTCGATCAGGCGCGCGTCGGGCACATGATGACTCAACCAACCGCGGCACTGTGACAGCGCTTGCGGTTTGCTGTAAATTTCAGTGATCTCGCCGCGCGGACAACGTCCGAGCAAACAATGATGGACCGGAAGAAGCACTTCGCCACAGATGCGCACAGGCCAGCGCGCGAACATGCCGAGCGTATCGACAACGCGTCCATCGGTGCTGTTCTCGATAGGCACGACACCAAACGCAGCTTGACTGCGCACCAGTTCTTCAAACACTGCAGCAATTGTGGCAACGGGAACTAGCGAAGCGGCTTGACCAAAATGTTTGACCGCCGCGAGGTAACTGTAACTGTAGATCGGCCCGAGGTAGGCGATCGGTTGACACAAACGAATTTCATGCTGGCAGAGACTAGCCGCATGCTTCATCCAGTCGACCACCAAGTTCTTCGTCAACTGATGTGCTCCAGCTACTTCGCTGGCCATCGCAGCGCATTGCCATTGCTGCTCGACTAACGAGAGCGTCTTGCCTTCCGTCTTCGCCTGCTCAGACGCGGCTTGAGCAACATTGATTCGTTGGACTAACAAGTCGAGAAGCTGACGGTCTATCTGCTGTAACTGTTCGGCTGGCGCCAACTGCGCAGCCTTCGTTCGGCTCTGCGCCGGCCTGGCGATCGTTTTCTTATTCGGAGTGGTCGCTGATTTGGTCACAGCTTTAGTTTTGCGGGGCATGGTCACAATCGTGAGGTTTCAGTTGAGGAGCGAAGACGAAAAGAAGAGCGTCGGGGGCAAGGAGAATAGGGTACTAAGGGACTGGGTTTCCGAGTACGACGTTCCGCCAAAATGCAGGCATGCCATTCCAAGCTTCGATGTATGTGGCTTCCAACGGAACGTTGACGTAGCGTTCCGGCGTCAGAAAGATCGGCATATCAGGCAGCGGCTTTAAAGGCTCGACATGCTCGGTGTAGATGTCGACCGAACGCGGTGGGTCGGAACAATAAGTGGCTAAAGTCGAGTGACGGGGCGGATCAGCGATCGGCGCCGCCTGAGGAGCTAACAGATTTCGAATACTTGCGTTGATACCGTTGCGATCAAACGTTCCCGTTGGATGCACATCAACGAGCAACACACTGACTCGCCGACGAACGGTATGACGAATCTTATGCACAAATTGGTCGTAATGAGCTTGCTGACTTTTATTTCCGGGCGAAACGATTTCAATAATCGCGACGATGCGGTGCGTACTGAGATGTCGAATGGAGACACTCCGCTGCAGTTCCAAGAGATCCAGTTCGATCTTTTCGTGGTTGGAGATTTGCGGTGGCGCTTCAGCCAAGGCGGTACCGCCGCTATTTTCGCCGAGAAAGAACGGAGGCGGCTCGAGTTGCTCGCGGGTTGGTGGAGTGTGCAGCGTCACGACATCGGCGACATACTCGCCGGTGTGCTGCTCGGCGAGTGCGTAGTAATCCGTCGGAAGTAGACCAGCATTGAGGGCGATCTGAATTTCTGTAATCCATGTGCCATGAAACGCATGAAAGATTCCAGACTCGACGCGCGACCAATCGTGAAGCGGCATGATTTCTCCCGTTTTTTC
>JBGSJB010000467.1:0-1605 GCA_041742175.1 Pirellulaceae bacterium | reverse complement strand
AGGATTGTGCGGATCTTCGGTCGACTTGTCAAGCAGTTACTGACATTTTTTCCACAACTCATAATGGATTAGTGAATGCCGGATTCAGGAGAACCTTCGCACGAACTCAACGGATGCGCGCCGGATCTGCATTTGAACAATGTTCAATCGGTTAGGTTGGATCAAATACTGACCGACGATGTCTGTCGCCGGCTTGGCATCTTCGAACTGCCTCGAGATTTTCGCTTAAGCGTTGTTATTCCTGTGTTTAACGAAGTCAACACAGTCGTCGAAGTTATCGAGCGCGTGCGACGAACCGGATTGCCACTCGAAATCATTCTGGTCGATGATGGCAGTCAAGACGGCACCCGCGAGCGACTCGCCGCGCTCCCCAACGCGAACGATCTGCGAATCATTCTGCATCCCTCCAATCGCGGAAAAGGTGCGGCTCTGCGAACAGGTTTTCAACATGCAACTGGCACTGCAGTAGTCGTTCAGGATGCGGATCTTGAATACGATCCCGACGATTTTCGTTTTCTTGTGCAGCCGATCGTGGAAGGCGAAGCGGACGTTGTCTACGGAACACGTTATGGCCATCACGACCACCAGGTTCCGCCGCTGTGGCACATGTATGTAAATCGCTGGATCACGCGCTTGACGAACCTGCGCACCGGTTTGTATCTGAGCGACGTTGAAACTTGTTACAAAGTGATGCGCCGCGAATTGATTCAACAACTCGCACCGGATCTGAAGGAAAATCGCTTCGGGATCGAAATCGAGCTGACCGTAAAATTGGTAAAGCTCGGCGCGAGATTCTATGAACGTCCAATTCGTTACCATCGCCGCGGATTCCACGAAGGTAAGAAGATCGGTTGGCGCGATGGCGTGCGCGCCCTCTACTGCATGCTGCGATACTAAACGGACAATAATCGCAGACGCACCTCACCCATCCGACACACAGCGCAAGGAGCCGACATTGAATTCGACGACTGACATTGCCAGTCCCCACGAGGCTCCGCTAGCCGGCCAGCGCGCACTGCTGCTCGGTACCTTGGGAGGTTTCACCAAACGCGAATCCCAGCAATTGCTCAAACACGCCGGTGGTCGAGTTCTCGATTCATCATCGGCTCAGGTTTCAGCTCAGGTGCAAATAATCGTTCTTGGAGATGATTACGAAGACTTCGATAAACTGCTCGCTTCGGATACTCAATTGAGTAGCAGCCTCAATCGCAACGAGGTTTCAGTGCTGCGCGAGTCGGAACTCTGGGAACTGCTTGCGCATCGAGACGATGAGACTTCCGTTCGACAACTTTATACGCCCGCCATGTTGGCGCAGCTACTGGATGTACCCGTGCGGACCGTGCGACGTTGGTGCCGCGCAGGCTTGATTCAACCGATCAAAGAAGTGCTCAACTTGCCGTATTTCGATTACACCGAACTCGCCGCGGCCAGACAGCTTGCCAAATGGGGCAAAGAAGGCGCATCGGTCAATTCCATCCAGCGACAATTGGCGGCGCTAGCTGGATTAGCACCAGCCGTTGGCCGTCCCATTCAGCAATTGGCCATCACGGCTGAAGGTAAGCAACTGTTGCTGCGGCACGGCAGCACACTCGTCGAATCAACCGG
>JBGSJB010000466.1:0-1710 GCA_041742175.1 Pirellulaceae bacterium | reverse complement strand
ATGCACCTGCCTTGGACCTTACCGTGGGATACTTCGGTAAGAGTTTGATCGCAGGTGAAGGCGGCCGACCAATGTCGCTTCGTGCGGCACAGGGTAAGGCGACTCATGAAAAGAACTGGCGACTGGCAACCGACCAAGATGTAGAACGGTGTGGAGTAACCGCCGAGCGAATTCACAATCATGTGGTGCAGCTCATGTATAGGGCGATAGAACTAAGAGTTCAGGTTCGTCCGTGGCACCTAGCCCGATTTTCTGGCATCAAGCTAACTGAGTAGTCTCAGTTCCCAGGGCACGTTTCAAACACTTTGCCCCGCTTGTAGATTGTTGATTTAGATATTGGCAGGCATTTCACTACATCGGCGGTGGACTACCAGCCGCTTCCTCTTCGAGACGCCGACGCTCTTCATCCTCTTTCTTGAGTCGAACATAATCAAGATAGAAAAGGTTTGCCTGGATGTTGTCTGTATTGCTGTAGACATACGCGAGAAAAAACTCAGTGACGGTTACTTTTCTTACCTGAAGCTCTTCTGCAAGTCGTACCACGAGCGAGAGCCGAGTGACGTTTTCATTTTCAAAAGCCTCCCACCATTTGCGGGCGCTGCCGGAGGTATTCTCCCAGTCAAGGACGCTCTTCTTGATATCTTCTAACTTTGTGCGGAGCTGTTCATCGCTCCAACCACGGGTGTCGGAAATTCCAGGTGGGAGCCCGTTGTTTTGAACTGCGCCAGGGGCTGCGGCTGTCGCTGCCGTTGCACCCGGTGCTGTTTCGGCTGCTGGTATTGCTGTCGCAGCCGTCGGTCCTTCATTATAGACAATAGGACTTGTTCGAAGTTTGAGCTCTGTTTCCTCGCTATTGAATTCTTCGATCCGCTTGAGCATCTCGGGGATCTTGTAGTGTGGAATCAAGTGCCCTTGAAACGCCGGAGTGTTCGGTAGGAAGAAGGTACAGATGTTGTCGACCGGTCGTCCGATCTCGTCCGGTGTTAAGACGGCACGTTGTTGTACCTGCTCTTGTGTGCTGTCGTTTTTACTTGCGAATACTTCGATGATTTTTCGGTTGCTACCACTTGACTGGGTTTGGAACCGGATGGTCATCTGCCCAGTTTCCTTCGAGGCGAACTCGGCATCTTGGAAATCGAGGTTCGGCATGAAAACTTTCGTACTGAAACCGGCAAGCACAGAATCGGCGTCGTCGCCGTAATTGGATTTTATCTGAGCAATGGATTGAATGGCCGCAACGATACTGACGTTACGGGAACGCAACGTATTAAGCTTGACGTGAATATCCGGTAGCCGACCAAGAGCGCTGGCGAACTCGTCGATAACTAAGCCAACAGGACGGGGCAAGGTAGAGTTCTTACATGATTCCGCTCGTTTCGTTAAGAAACGGAGGATCTCTACCACGATCACGTTCGCCATCGGACGCAACATCTCTAATTCCGATTCACGAAGTTCAACGATGAAGAGTGTGGGTTTACGAATCAGATCCTCAAGGTCGATCTCGTTCTGACTCGTTGTCGCTCGGATCGCGGTTAAGTCCCACGCTGATAACCGCATTGTCAATTCAGACATGACGGTATCAGCGTTTTGTGATCCCGATCGTGCAAGCTCGACAAAAGATCTCGTTGTTCGAATGGCGAGTGGGCGTGCCTCAAGCCAGTCACACAACGGACGCATTCCCGATTGCACCAATTGATGCACCCGCGGCAT
>JBGSJB010000465.1:0-6401 GCA_041742175.1 Pirellulaceae bacterium | reverse complement strand
CTTGCACGGATGGAGGCGTGATTTCTGGATACTGCGCGATGGGCAGGGTCCAGACAAAAATGCTTCCCGCCAACACGAACAGGACCGAAATAACGCAGGCAAAGATGGGACGCTTGATGAAAAAATGGGACATGAATTGTTTATCGTTGCAAGTAGAATTGTGGTTTCAGTTGACCGAGCTAGCCTGTTACGCCGACAGCATGCGCAACTACAGCGTTTCCTTCGGCGACGGCTCCACCTGCATACCCGGTTGTATTAGTTGCATTCCGGCGACGACGACCAATTCACCTGCGGTGACGCCCGACTTGATGACTCGCAAACTATCCTTTCGGTCGCCTACTTCGACTCTGCGTTGATCCACTTTGTTGTTTGCGTTAACCACGTAGACGAACTTCGTAGCTTGGTCAGTACCAATGGCCGTATCAGGCACAAGCACAGCGGGATAACGATCGGAAACTGGGATCTTTAAGCGGACGAACATTCCAGGCTTGAGCAATCCATCGTCGTTCTCGAAAACGGCACGAATTAGCGATGTTCCTGTTTGCTGATTTACTTTCACTTCCACATAGTCCAACACGCCCACATGCGGATAATCGGATTCATCCTGAAGTTGTAAGTAACAGGGGACGTTTAGATCCGCCACTGTGTCGGCTTCCTTAAAATTTCCGTTGGCTACCTCGCGATGCCGACGCATAACCTTAAGGCGAACACTCTCGTCAACGTTCGCCTCTGCCGTCGCGTCTCCATCACTGACCACCGTGGTCAGCAGCGTCCCACCTACTAAGCCACCGTTGACGAAATTCCCCTCATCCAAAAGAGCGCGGTCCACGCGACCTGAGATTGGCGAGGCAATTTGGGTATAGTTCAAGTCGAGCTTAACTTTTGCTGCATCGGCTTCCGCAGCAACTACGTAAGCTTGAGCTTGAGCCACAGCCGCTTGGTCTTGATCAAACTCCTCCCGAGAAATCGCTGTCGTTTTGATCAGCTCCTGGGAACGCGAGAAAGTCTTCTGGGCAAGATCGAGTTGTGATCTAGCGACTTCGACTTGCGCGAGAGCTTGGTTGTAGATCGCTTGGTATTGGTCGGGCTCAATCGAAAACAGCAGATCACCCGCTTGGATCAGTTGCCCATCGGTGAAGTGAGTCTTCAGCAGAAAACCGGAGACTCTAGACTGAATATTCACAGTCTCCCTTGCCGCGGTCCTGCCAACCAGCTCAACAAAATCCTCGACCCGGCTCTCCTGCGCAGAAACAACAGTAACTTTCTGCGGTGGCCTCTCAGCCTGCAGCATGCGACTCGAATCAGGCTCGCAACCGCTCGCTGTAAACAAGAGAATTGCCATGAAAAAAAACACGTTGAGTGGAGCAAGCGTCTTCATCATTAATCCTAGGCCCGCTAAATGGAGCTAGTTCAAAAAGTGTGGCCGAAGTCGAACAAGCACGATGTGGGCGTGGGTCGTGACCTACAGAATTGTAAGCTCGACGCAACGGCTCTAGAAGATTGGAAAGAGGGATACGACGACATTTAGCAGATGTTAACGAAGCAGTACAAATCATCGCGAAGACTGCAATGCCAACACGAACAACTTCAGCATTCTCAACTCGTGCTTAGCAGTGAGCATCACTACCGGTGAATTTGCCATAGTTTTCCGCAAAGTGGCGCTGTCCAATTAGCGCACCAGACATCCCTCCGCGCTCTCAGCTACATCGCGTTTTAAGATTTGTTCGAACGCCATGGCGCGTACAACACGCTTGCTGCGAACAGTACATCAAACGCGGAGACGGGCGCGGTAATTCGTGACGCCTCGGGTCGACTCGACTAGCTTACTCAAAATCCTCGCGCCAGCTTTCTAGCCGCAGTTTCTCTGCGCCGATGCCTTTGAAGGGCACGGCTAGATCAACTGCTGAAAGCCGGGAGGAAGGGGATAAGCGATATGGCGCGGACGAACAGGGAGATTTGAAGCGCGGCATGCGCGCAAAGTGGCGCTGTCCAATTAAGCTTTTCAACGATTCCAGAAACAAGTATGCGAGCATCTGTTTGTGAGAAACAAAGCGGAATGTACCAAGCCTCTAAGCGATTGGTTCGGACCAGCGGCCCGCAAGTAGGTTCCCCACGGGCCGCGTTGGTTCGAACTTGTCCATCACAATTCGAATCGCGGCAGTGATGGGCGTCGCGAGAAACGTGCCAACGATACCCCACATCATGCCCCAAAACATCAACGCAAGCAGGACACTCACCGGATGCAGATCCGCGGCGTTGCCCATCATTTTGGGTTCAATTACATTTCCACTGATCACTTGAATTGCAGAAGTGACGCTTATCGCGGAAACCATCCACAGCCAAGTGCCCTCCGGTGCAAAAATGATCAAGGGGATTGGCAGGATGCTGGCCACGATTGGACCCACGTTAGGAATAAAGTTGAGTAAAAATGCGAAGACGCCGAAGGTCAGTGCCATCGGCACTCCAAACGCGCGCAGTGCCAAACCAAAAGCAATCCCGGTGAAAAGTGAGATGACGGTCTTCAGCGACAGGTAGCCGCGGATCTGTTCGTCGATTTCGCGGACGGTTCCTGATCGTGCATAGCCGGAATTGCCGAGCAGCAGGAAGAACACGTAGATGAGCACAATGACACTGGTGGACGACAACGCGAGTAGCGTTTGCGATGCTGCAGAAATGCCGTCTCGAACGAAGTTGTCCACTAACTGATCGATCTTCGCACCACCCCCTTCATTGGCGCGCGTTGGGGAACCCTCCAAGTCAGCAGTCGCCGTCTGGCGATCTGATAACAAAGTGAAGCTTGGGAGACGCTCTTGAACCTCTCGCACCAATTCCTGCACACGATTCCGGTAAGCTGCTGAGTTTTTGGAAAGATCCAGGAGCGATCCCCAAACGGCAATGCCGAAGACGACTAGCATCAGGATACCCGCCAAGAAGGCGATGCCTGCGGCCACGATCTTCGACACGTGCAGGCGGGTCTCGAGCCACCCCAAAACCGGACTCAGCCCGCTGACGATGAAGCATGCGACGACAAACGGAACCAGCACGGGGCGTAGCCAGTACACCATATAGACACTGGCAACGCCAGCCAAAATCATCAGCGAAACGGTTTGAACGCGAGCCTCTGAGACTCGACGACCGGGATTATCTATAGCTGCGATCTCACGCTCCGCAAAGAATTTTTGGCCCCAAGAATTAGTTGCTCAATTTCCTGACACCGGCTACCACATATCCAGGGTAGCGTTGCATGGCCTGGAACTCAGCGGTTTGGCTATCGCGCGCGGTGACCATCACAGTCATAGGACGACCGAATCTCCCCTGCGGAGGCACCAATGCTACTTGCCAGATACTAGTTACGCCGGTCGCAGTAGCCAACAGACCCAACTTAAGAGTTTCGATTTGTCTTTGTGCCTGCCGATCAGCCTGGTAAGCCTGTGCCTGAGCACGAACCATTAGACTCTCGTAATCACGACGATCTTCACTTTCGTGCTGCTCCAACCAGTGCTTCCAGCCTGGCTCAAGAATCTTTAGATCTTCTTCGGCGAACATGAAGAAGGGCACGCCCACTTCGTCTCCGCTTTCCAGTTCGAGCAAGACGCCTTCCAGCGGATAGACTTTAGGTTGTGAACCCAGCGACTTCGCCCATTCGATCAACTGCTTTTCATCCGTGATATCTTTCTTTTCAAGTTTTGAAATGACCTTGAGTATCACACGCTGTTGCAAAGGTTCTTTCTGCGAAAATTCAACTTCGCCCACGAAAACTTTCCCGCGTTTGCGTTGGATCGCTACATCTTTCTTGCCATAGGCGATGACCCTCCCTTGAATCTTCATGCCGTCGACGCTGGTCCACGTCTGCATTTTCTCTGCGGACTTGCGTCCCTCTTCCGCCTCTTTCGATTGGACGTACTCTCGATCTGCCTCAGAGAGTTCACTTAGTTCAACTGCGACTAGGTTTCCGTCGGACTTTTTTAGCACGACCGTACTGTCGTCGAACGCAATTTCTTCAGCCTCCAACGTAAACGAACCATTGGCACTTGTCCAAGTTCTTGTGTCCGCTAGCGCGGTCGCGAGGTCAACTTGCGAAAAGCACAACAATGCGAAAGCAAACACTGCGGATTGCGAGATTGTCAAGCCATTTCGAGTTGCGAACGAAATCTTCATAGCTCACCGTGTAGATTCAATTGAGATTCACCATTCAATGTGTCAATTCTACCTGTTACAAGCCAGGCTCACTACTGCCCATTTTTGAATGTTAAGTATTTTGGCATGGCAGCTGTGCGTCCATAGAAGTCGCTAAAAAAGATAAGCCCAGCCATGCCAGGGCAAAAGTTCCGATTGCAAACTAGTGCTTTGTTACAAGCAGGAATTAAGGCTGTTGGGCGTGGGTCTTGCCAAAGCCCCCTTCGTTGCAGAGCCTCTTTTAAGGTCCACCCCAGGAGACCTGCTCGACAGTGCGTAAAGCGATCACTTTTTCTTGGAGCAGTTCCAAGGTCCAGTTTGCGTAACCCTGTAGCGACTGGGTAAGTCGAAAGGCAACCACGGAAGCTTCAAAATCACCATCAAACGTCCTTTCCTTAGGTGGATTGGCACGCCGTTTTCCGGAAATCGCTGTTTCAAAATCAGACTCCGAAGAGCGTCTGCGCAAATTCTCGACGGTATTGGTTGTGCGGGGGAGTGCTTCGGCATTATCGCTATCAGTCCAAGCGTCCTGGCTCTGATCAGCTTTGAGAAAAATCTGTGCTCTCTAAACACTGCGCGGCGAGGCTTCGAGCTTTTCAACTACACGCTTTGCCACTTCACGCTGACGCTTAGTCAACCTTACGATATACTACTCTTCCATCAGTACCTTTCTTAGTTACCAACAGTTTGTCGTAGTTAGCCGATCAAACGCAACCCTAAAGTTAAATTATATTGAAGCTCTAACAACTATCTCCCATGTTGATTTTGCTCGAAGCTCAACCGAGTGCTGTTTGATTACATCCCCGCTGAGTTGGCCTGTTGCTTTTCAATGGGGCGCTCTGAAGAAATTGGGCTTCGCATTTCGACTTTCTTAAATGCCTGACCTGTAAACAGAGACACTATGATAGGAATTGATATTGGCTGTGAACTGGTTTACGACGTCCGGCAATCAACAGTATTCCTGTTAAAAATTCGCGCTGCCCAAACATGGCAGCAACAAATCACTGCGGAACTCACGAACGTTGATCCCGTCGTAGGAATTGACAATTGCCAGGTAGGCTTCGAATGCAATCAATTGCAACGGTTGTTCGTTGAGCCTTGTCAACTGCGGGTCGTATATAGCGCGACAGTCCATTTGCTACATGCAAACAATAATAATCGAATGCCTTGCGCTGCGGAGGCAGATCTTCAGCATCTCCCGGCGGATGTGTTAACCTACTTATATCCGAGTCGATACTGCTTAAGCGACTCGCTATCGCAATTCGCGTTGAAAGAGTTTGGCAACGTTTCTCGCGGCGTCTATAGAGTGCAAGTTATCTGCGATTGGGTGGCCAATCATTTGGAGTATGTGCCGGGGAGCACGACCTCCTACACGACGGCCACAGATGTACTGCTTCAGCGAGCGGGTGTTTGCCGTGACTATGCTCACTTAGCAATTTCTTTCTGTCGCAGTTTGGGCATTCCCGCTCGTTATGTTTCGGCCTATGCCGCCGATCTGCAGCCACCTGATTTCCATGGTCTCATGGAAGCCTTTGTTGGCGATCAGTGGTTGCTTTTTGATCCGACCGGCAAGTCGCAGACGGATCGCGTAGTTCGCATCGCAACTGGTCGCGATGCTGCAGATGTTGCATTTGCAACGTTCTGCGGCGAGGCTTGGTTGCAACAAAGTACTGTTTGGGCTACAGCCCATTCGAACGTTGGTTATTAGGAAATCATCTTTTCCGTGTGCGGATCTGGGTTAGAATAATGGAATGCCAAATTCCACATCACGCAAAAGCGATCGCTTGCAGCGCCGCGAGATCCCAGAGCTTCCCGAACCGGAACGCTTGCGGAATTTCCCAGCGTGGATTCTTTCATTGCTCCTGCATGTCTGCGTGATCGTTACACTCAGTCTGGTCTGGGTAGCGAAGCCCAGTGGCACAGGGAGCGAATCAGATCGCCCGGTGGGAATCGCCGTAGTCTATGAGTCCAACGGCGGTGAAGCCTATTTCCTTAAGGCATCCGGCGCTGCGGCGCTTGGCAGCAGCGATAGCACTTCGCCTAGTAGCGATTTGACGAGTACTCTGCCTGATGCAAGCCAATTATCCTCGGCTACACAATCTCTGCTGGAGGGTCTGCTGCCCGACATCGGCGCTAGCGGCGGAGCAACCTCCCAGGCCGCTGGCGGGCTAGGATTGGGTGACGGCGGAGCGGCTTTGGGTGGTGACCGATCAATCCCCAAAGTC
>JBGSJB010000464.1:0-2842 GCA_041742175.1 Pirellulaceae bacterium | reverse complement strand
AATCTCTTTCGCATAGCTAACTTTGCGAGCTTCCGCGCTTGGTTCGTCCGCTACAGAAACGCGAGCGACGAACGAAAGACAGATTAAGAAGCAGAGAGCGGCGCAGGAATCGCGGTGGGCATATTGGAAACGCATTGAATTCAATCCGTGAGATTGCAGGCGAATCCTTTAGAGCGACCGTTTCCTATCGTGCTCGAGCACAGCGAAACGTCGCTCGCAAATTCACCTGATTTGCTTGAGGCGGGAATCAACAACCTAAGGCTCGGCGGAAAGGCGGGCGAGCCAACCAGTTATCGTAACTGGTTCGCGGTGGCGAAATCAACTAGCAATCCAAGTTTGTCGCGATAAGTTCGGCTGATTTTCCCGGCTGGACCGTGCGCAAGCGTTTGAAAGTGATCAAAACGTTCGATTCATCAAACCGGCGTGCGACCGCCGGTGGCACCAAAGACTTCCGCCGAAACATAACTGGCCTCGGGCGAAGCGAGCCAAACGTACAGTGGCGCCAACTCCGCGGGCTGCGCCGGGCGTTCGAAAATGGTATCGGCACCGAAGTTCTGCGCTTTCTCCAGATCAACTGTCGATGGAATCAACGGCGTCCAAACGGGGCCCGGTGCCACTGCATTGACTCGAATGCCGTTTTGCATCGCCAACTTCGCGAGCCCTTTGGTCATTCCGAGCAGCGCTGACTTGCTAGCCGAATACGGCAGCAACTCGGGCGATGGTGTGTAACCTTGAATGGACACAGTATTAATGATGCTGCCGCCCGGTGTCATCTTCGGTACCGCAGCGCGACTGAGCCAGAATGTCGCGTATACGTTTGTCTTAAATACACGATCAAAGACTTCGGTCGAGAACTCTTCGAGCGTATCGCGAGTTTGCTGATAGGCTGCGTTATTGATCAAAACATCAAGTCGACCGAACTCTGAAATCGCTTTGTCGATCAACGACTCGCAAACAGATTCCTCTTGCAAATCGCCTTGTACCGCTAACCCCTTCACACCGGCTTCCTCAACTAAACCAACCGTCTCGTGCGCGTCATCTTTCGATGAGTGATAGCCAACGATTACGTTGGCGCCTTCACGCGCGTATGCAATCGCTATCGCTCGACCAATCCCGCTATCGCCACCAGTAATGATCGCGCTCAGTCCCTGAAGTCTACCGCTGCCGCGATAAGATTTCTCGCCGTGGTCAGGTTGCGGGTCCATTTTGACCGTGGTCGCAGATGAAGAGATCGCTTTTTGGTTCTTGAAGGGCGGTTTCGGATAAGCTTCGCGAGGATCGATCAGTTGGACGGCAGTATATTTGTCAGCGGCTTGTTTGACGGCAGTTGGCATGTTGAAACCTATTTGCGTTCTGGAGAAGGCGGCTTTGCTATTTGCGGCGGATTTGACTCGCTCGATGCAAATGTAGTGCCCAAAAATTGCCTCATATACTGCAGTTTTTTAAGTCATCTAGCGGGCGTTGCACAAAGCAGCTCGATGCATCATCCTAACAGACGCGCTGAGCGGCTAGGGCGATCGCACTGCGATCCGAGTTAGACGCCTGCGCGGCAGCAACTGATTACTAGACCGTACAATCAGATAGAACCCTACCCCCAGATCACGTCTCACTAACGTTGATCGAATGAAGAGAAGAGCATGTTGATTGCACCGGAAAAGACAACGATAGGCTGGATCGGAACGGGTGTGATGGGCAGCAGCATGTGCGGGAATTTGATCCGAGCTGGATTCGCGGCGGTCATCTACAACCGGTCGCCAGAGAAGATGCGGGGTTTGATCGAAGCTGGTGCAACCGCCGCGAAGTCGCCCGCCTCGGTCGCTGAGCAAGCAGATGTGATTTTCACGATCGTGGGTTTCCCACGGGATGTTCGCGAAGTGGTCCTTGGTGAACGAGGAACCTTACAAGCAGCTGCACCGGGGAAGGTGCTGGTGGATATGACGACCAGCGAACCGAATTTGGCTGCGGAGATTTTCAATACGGCGAAATCGAAGGGCGTTCATTCAGTCGACGCACCTGTATCAGGTGGTGACATCGGAGCTCGCGAAGCGCGGCTGTCAATCATGTTGGGTGGTGATAGTGAAGTGTGCGACGCGCTCGCGCCGTGTTGGCAAGCGATGGGGAAGACGATTGTCTATCAAGGGCCTGCTGGAAGTGGTCAGCATACGAAGATGGTCAATCAAGTTCTAATCGCGAGTAATATGATCGGTGTTTGTGAAGCGCTGCTCTACGGACTGCGAGCGGGCTTGGACTTGGAAACCATGTTACGGTCGGTCAGCTCGGGTGCCGCCGGCTCGTGGTCGCTGAGCAATCTCGCCCCGCGTTGCTTGGCTGGCGATTTCGCTCCAGGTTTCTTCGTCGAGCACTTTGTGAAGGATATCGGCATCGCACTTGCTGAAGCAGGTCGCATGCAAATGAATTTGCCAGGACTGGCTCTAGCACGCGAACTTTATACAGCGCTGGCCGAGAATGGGCAGGCGAAGAGTGGGACGCAGGCGTTGCTGCTCGAGTTAGCGAGACGCAATGCCATCGAGTGGCAGCCGACCAACCAACAATCGCAACAGTCGACCAACCAACAGTCGACCAACCAGAAGAGCTTATGAGTTTCAGTTAAACTCGGAATACGCCAATAAAAGTCGAAGTCGCACGAGTAGAAGTAACACGAAGAGCCCATATCAAATCCGTTCGGGAAGAACCGATTTGATACAGGCTCTGAGTCTAACAAAGGGCTCCGATAAATCCGATCGAACAAATTTGATTCGCGTTGCCAAATCGTCAGAGACGTGCTTTAATCTTGAGCCGTTGTGGTATTCGTTGCATCAGGCTCCGTTTGACTGCGTTGAAT
>JBGSJB010000463.1:0-2352 GCA_041742175.1 Pirellulaceae bacterium | reverse complement strand
AGGAATCTTTACGACGGCAATGATAGCTTCTCACTTTAATGACATTGCGGCGAGTCTACAGCAAGGATGTCAAGAGCACCACACACGGTGACTTGTTTCGATCTCTCTGCAGGCAGAGAGTCGTTATCCTTAGGGGGACTCGGCGATGATCAAGACGAACTGGTTGAATGTACGGTTTGGTTTGACGTTATTCACAGTGATCTGCGTTACGACTGAGGTCACAGCCAACGAAGCTGTGGTTGCCTTCGACGCGCCCGCAATCGCTGTAGCGGTTCCTGTAAATCCTGCTGTGGTCAACACACCGCTGACCGGCGGCAAACTGATTCGAGTCAAGATTCCGGTTTCAACTTTTCTGTCGCCTGAGTTCACTGGACAAGTCACCGAGTATGTCGTGGAGATTCAGTCGCCGCAACAATCGATGCGCGTCGTCGACTTCTGGCCAAAGCAAGAGTTGTACTCCGATGTCCAAGGTACTGTGTCGGTGGATAACAAGTATCACAAGGACAGTCACTTTGCATTTAACGTATCGGGTGGTTACGAGCCTTTCGTGCGAGGCAATGCGAACGGCGAGTTCAATGAGAAGATCGATTCGCATCAGCAATTCGAGCGCAAGCCGCCGATGCAGTTGCTAACTTCTGCGGGTTCGGTACGCCGTGGCTTCGGAGTGTTTTACAAGTTTCGTCCCGGTCCCGTGCCGCAATTGGAAGGCGAACGCGAAGTAGCGATTCTGTTCGAAGTGCCTCAAAACTGGCGAGCTGATTTGCTGCAAGTGTCGATGCATGCGGTTGGACAAGCTAGATCGGCTCGCGCCGAAACGCTGGGGCAAAGCCGTCTGTGGATGACGGTTCACCAGGAGGGAGATCAAGCGGCGGCCGCGCAAGCTCAGCGATACGTTGCCCAGGAACGTGCGCTGCGAGCGTTGGCCGCCGCTAGTCAGAAGCAGATCGAAGAAAAATCGCTACCTACATTTTGGCACAAGATGGGAGCGGCTTTAGAAGTCGTCGAACCCAAGATTCCGGCTGACTACATGTCGCAAGTTTTGTTTGGCGCATCGGCTAGCAAAGGTTCTTCGCAGCCTTACTTTGACAGCGCCACCAATCGATTGCCGGTAAATGTTCGTGTCGCCATCTTGGATTACTGGGAACAACGTGATGCAATGATGAAGATGGCTACAGGGACCGTTGGCGTACGCGACTTGGCGGCCAATTGAAGGATGAGCGACTGAATCGCTTTCTGTGATAACTGTTCCATGATAATTGTTCAACCGAAGCTGTAGCCGAGTTGTCGGACGTAGTCGAGTGCGTCTTCCAACTCGATTGTTTGAACTCCGGGAACTCGCCCGCCGCGGTCGCAATGGCAGAGCAGGAGCAGTTCTTCGTAACTCTCATTCTCTTGCATTCGACGGTGGGCTCGCGCTCCGATCGTACCATCCAAGATCTTGTGCGCTTCCATGTGATGTTCGATCAACCAAGCGGTCCGCGGGCTGATAAAACCTTCGAGCGCTTCCAACCCTGAATTCACATGGTCCAGTTTGTCTATGCCTTTGCCAACATCGTGCAGCAACGCCGCTAACAGAAACTCTTCGTCGTAGGGCAGCTCGTCACACGCCAGATCGAAGACTTGCAGACTGTGGTACAGCACATCGCCTTCCGGATGATACTTGGGCGACTGTTTGACGTTTTCGAGTGGCAGCATGAGGCTGAGGAACACTTGGAAACGATCTGGCGAGTCATCCATTTCATCGAGTGAAGCGTTGACTTGAAGCTCGGGATATTCTTCCGCTAGAAACTCTTCAAGTTGCGCGATGCTGGCGCGTTCGATCGGTTTGCCTGTGATCGAGCTTTTGAAAACATGGTTGATCAAATTGGACGCGTAAACGGTCAATTCAACTGGGAAAGTATCTTTCAGGTGAATGTGCGTGAAGACGCGTTCGACGCCGTCCTTGCGAACACGTTTATGTTCGACGTCATAGAACAACATCTGTTCGTCGAGTGTGGCGGTAATGGCTTCGAGGCTGTCGGAAAAGACATGCAGGTCGATATCTGAACCGCGTCGTACGTGGCCGGTGAAGGTGCTGCCGATCAGCCGCGGTTTGAAACGCTCTAGCAGCCGCATCACTCGCAGCGCTACCAGACGCATCTGTTGCAAGTTGTCGGTCCGTGTTTGGCCTTCGTGAAGTCGCGCGAGCGATTGGATCTCGTCGCGGATTTCGGCATTCGTTGGAAGGTCGGCGGGTTTCACCCAGCCTTTGCAAATGTGCCGCGAAGCCTTTTGTTTGGCTCGGTAGTATTCCGATTCTTGTCGGAAGTACATCAGTCGGGCAGCTTCGAAAGTGATCTGTCGACGTAGCTT
>JBGSJB010000462.1:0-2547 GCA_041742175.1 Pirellulaceae bacterium | reverse complement strand
AGATGCCCACCCGCTGAAAAACCCAGCACACCGATACGTTTCTCGTCGATCTGCAACTCAGTCGCTCGACTCCGCAACATCGACATCGCTCGCTGCGCATCTTGCAGAGCTTCAATTGGCCGCGGATCCCGGTCCGCCTTTGGAACTCGATACTTTAGCAACCCTGCCGTCACACCGATCGAGTTCAGCCACTCGCATACTTCCGTTCCTTCCAGATCGTAAGCCAAGATGTTGTAGCCGCCACCCGGGCAAATCAGTACAGCCGCGCCTGCGTTCTTCGAAGCATCAGGTCTATAGATCGTCAGCGTTGGCGAGGCGACATTGCCCAAGCGAATCACCGGTTTGCCGGCAACTTTGTTTCCATCGGCTTTGGTCGTGTCCTTCTCTTCACCTTGCGCAGCAATTCGTCCCGGCGGAGTCCCCGGCCAAAGAGCCACGGGTTCTAAGATTTCCTGCGCATGACCAGGGTTACTGGCCATCGTCATTAAGAACGCAAATACCGCAGCCACAAACTTCATCACATCACCTTGAATCCGGAGCTTTCGAACCGCCTAACACGCAGCCACCCATAGCTTACCAAACTGCGGTCAGGGCGCGCGACGTGACTCGAATCAATTTTGATTCAGTTAGACGCCGCGCATCCGAAGCTCCGAATCGTTCATTCGCAAACGGGTGAGCTTATTCTTGCTCAGCAGGTGCCAACTCAGCAGTTGCTTGCTCAGCAGTTGCCAACTCAGCAGGTGCTTGCTCAGTCGTGGCTTGCGCTTCAGATTGCGATGAAGGGCAATGCGGGCAACCTGTCGCACAGCTTTCACTTGCTTGCGATTCCGTAGCCGCAACTCCTACGAGCACTGTGGCTGATTCACCCGCTTCAGAACAACAACTTGCACCTGATCCGCAACCGCCGCACTCGCTTGATTCGATCAGCCCCATCGAACAAGAACTGCGCGCTGGTTCCAAGCCTGGAACGAAAGATAGATATTCAACTAACTCCGGTTTGACAGTGATCGCGCCATAGGCCGTCACAGAACCCAAGACAAACACGGCCACGAAGCCACGAATTGCCTTCGTCATCAGGCTCGTTCCAGTTGCCGCAACGTTTGCACCTTCCAAAACTTCCATCGAGTCGTTTTCAACCATCATCTGTCTCCGTTTCAATCAAATGCGTAAATAGTTACTGCGGCGAATTGCGCAGCTCTGCAGTATGTTACCCGCTTTTCAAGCACGCATCACCAATCTTGCGACCACCCCCTATCAAAAACCAGTTCTTCATGAGCCTGAGGCGCGAGCCGATCGTCCCCCATACCTAAACAGGCCCAACCGCATGTTTACTTCCGGGCCACCTCCCATTGCTCTTCAACATTCACACTCGATTAAGGTGCATTAAAGCCTCCGAAATCGTCCTCTGGGGTTGATCGGCTTACCTTGGGGCTTTAGACTCGCACTTAGCTCGCAGCGTTGAAGGCTGCGTGCTTTCGATGCTTCAGCTCAATTAACTCCGCTTTACGCATCGACGAATCAACGGAAAGAGGATGCAAATGAACTCGCGCCGAGTGTTGTTAAGGATCGTACAAGCTGGCCTATTCCTAGTTCTAACCGCCGCCATTGCAACCTGCTCACAAGCTCTACTCGCTCAGGATGCAACGCTGCCAACGCCCTCTGAACCAGTTCAAAGTGCAGCCCAAGGTGTTGTTCAAAGTAATTCGGCCGCTCCGCTCGCAGCACCTGCATCAGCGCCCGTGATCGATGAAGCACACATGGGCGGCGAAGCGAATTTGAAACTGCCCGACCTACAGCGGGTGACTTTTCTTGGCGGAATCTCTGGTCGCACTCTACTGTTCGCCGGCTTAGTCGTCTGCGCTCTCGGCCTCGGCTTCGGCTTCAAGATGTATCAAGATCTGAAAAACATGCCAGCGCACCAATCGATGCTCGAAATCTCGGACTTGATCTACGAAACCTGCAAGACTTACCTGCAGCGTCAAGGATTGTTCATCGGGCTGCTGTGGATCGCTATCGGCGCTGTGATCGTCTTCTATTACTCGTTTTTACTGAACTTCGAAACTCAACGCGTCGCTATCATCGTGCTGTTCAGCGTCATTGGGATTCTGGGCAGCTACGGAGTGGCTTGGTTCGGAATTCGTGTGAACACTTTCGCAAACTCTCGCACTGCTTTCGCCAGCTTACGAGGCAAGCCCTATGCGATCTACGACATTCCGCTTCGCGCCGGCATGAGTATCGGCATGATGCTGATCAGCGTCGAACTGTTGATCATGTTGATCATCTTGCTCTTCATTCCCGGTGATTACGCTGGTCCTTGCTTCATCGGATTCGCGATCGGGGAAAGTCTCGGAGCGGCGGTGCTACGTATCGCTGGCGGTATTTTTACGAAGATCGCTGACATCGGCGCGGACTTGATGAAAATCGTTTTCAAGATCAAGGAAGACGATGCGCGCAACCCAGGTATCATCGCGGACTGCACAGGTGATAACGCTGGCGATTCCGTTGGCCCAAGCGCCGACGGTTTCGAAACCTACGGCGTCACGGGCG
>JBGSJB010000461.1:0-2192 GCA_041742175.1 Pirellulaceae bacterium | reverse complement strand
AAAGTGGGAAGTGGCGCTGAAGTAGCAAATTCGCTGACCGAGATTGAGCCGTAATTTGCGATTGAACAGCGGATTTTCGAGCCACGATGCAAACTCAAAAGCGTATACCCTAAAATCCTACCTCCCCAATCCTAAATTCCAATTGGAACAAAGCACTAGTGCTCTGGACAAAATTGCGCCAGACGAAAGCCGGCCGGTCTTAGACTATTCCGAGCCATCCAAAGACCGCGATTAGGAACCGCGATCAGTGCAAGGTGCGAACGTTGGTTTGATAAAGTAATCGTCCGCAACCAGGGCAATTCACCGGCAAACCACTGTTCAGTTTATCAAGTAATTGAGTAGTTAGCGTTTGATAACAACCGCCGCAGCTGTTCCCTTCCAACTCCGCCATGGCGTCCTCGCCTCGCGCGGCGACCAAGCGAAAGTAATCACGCTTGAAATCGCCTTCCAATTGCGATTCGACTGATAGCAGTTCACTTTCGACGCGTGCTAACTCCGACTCGACAACGGCCATCCGCTCGGTGACTTGCTTTTCTACCTTCGCAACTTCCGCCTTCACCTCTTCGACAAACTGAATCGCAATTTTCAGCGACTCGGCTTTCGAGTCGATCTGATCAAGCAACTCCAATGTCTCATCAGATAGCACGATGTTGGCTTGATGGTCCGCCGCAATCTGCTCTTTGATCGTTTGGTATTCGCGATTCTCCTTCGCGGCGTTCAGTTTCGCTTCCCACGAGTGAATTTTCTGTTCACGCTCCTTCAGCAGCAACTGCTTGCGATCAGCGTCCATGCGCATCTGCTTGCGCTCGCTCCGAATCTGCTCAACATTCGCTTCAGCGGCCTGCAGTTTTCGCTGCGCTGCAAGAATGGTCTTCGGGCCGCGATCAAGTTGCCCTCGCAAATCACTTTTCTGACGATTGATGCGATGCAGTTGTTGCATCACAGTCGCACTAACAGCCATCGTTGCTCCCGATGTTGCGAAGTTATCAATTGGTACACCGTTGATGATTCACTTGCATCACCAACATGGGGCTACACCAATCGTAACCTAAGACGCCGCAATTCGATACCATCCAAACTGTATGCATCCGCAAGATACCCACGAAACGCCGTCGCCTGCGGCTACGAATTGCAGGAGCGGATCAGCGATTGTTTTCCGTGCTGATAAACTGTCGAACGGCTTCGAGGCCCACGATTGGGGCCTGGCAAACAAAATCGGTACAAGCGTACAGCGTGACTTGTCCGTCGACCGCTTTGCGACCTTCGACCAGCGGACAGAGCGGTTCCATCGCAGCTCGGACCGCTTCATTACGGCAGACAATGGTGACCGTTTGCGGCTGAAGGATCTGCAGCAACGCGGGCCGCAACACATCGAACGCTGATGGATCCTCGCCTCCGATCAGCGCCCACTGGCGACTTGGCATTAGCCCTCGATACAAAGCTCGCAGCGACTGCCCAGCCGCTTGCGGTGTCGATGCAACGACCCCCGAACACGCTTGCAAAGTACGCTGCGATGCGTCGAGCCATTCCGTTTGGTCGGTGAGTCTTCCGAGCGTCAGCAGACCTGAAGCAGTCATCGCGTTGCTGCTCGGCACACTGCTATCGGCCATGTCCTTGTTGCGAGCGATTAATTGCTCGTGATCCGCTGCGGTATAATAATAGCCACCTGCCGGATCCTCAAAGTTTTTCTGCATCTCCTTTGCAAGCTCAACAGCCCACTTCAGCAACTCGGCGTCGGCATGGACTTGAAGCAATTCAGTCAACGCGTCAATTAGATACGAGTAATCGTCCAAATAAGCGGCAAAGTTGGCTTTGCCATGTCGCCATGAATGATACAGTCGTCCGTCATCGCGGCGCATCCCAGTCCGCATGAACTCCGCATTCTTAACTGCGGCTTGTAAGTAACGCTCCTCGCCCAACGCGCGATAGCCCTTTACCATCGCTGACATCATCAGCGCGTTCCAACTGACGATCACTTTATCATCAAGGCCCGGGCGAACGCGCTTGGCTCGACGCTCAAACAGCTTGCCGCGACTTTCGCTCAGCCGCTGTTGCAGATCGTCTTCGTTGATTCCATGTACCTTCGCATACTCAGCAATCGGAACCGGGAGGTTTAGGATCGCATGGCCTTCGAAATTGCCATTCGCAGTCACGTTATAGATCTCGCAAAACTCTGCCGCGCGATCCCCAAG
>JBGSJB010000460.1:0-2793 GCA_041742175.1 Pirellulaceae bacterium | reverse complement strand
CTGCCACCCGTTTACAAACGATACATGTACCCCAAGCCTTGGGAAGCGCTGAACGTTGGGGCTCGCCCTGATTTCGCCTCCGCCAAACCCGCTCTGGAACGAGTGCCGGGTCCAACGGCCACGGAAGAGTTGGAAGAAGATACATCGGTGAGCAAAGCGAAGGCACCAGCGAGTTCTGAAGGGGACAACGATGAAGCGAACGTTAAAGCCGCGCGGGAATTAGTACCGTTGCCTAGTGATAAATAACATTGTAAGTTTTGATAACCAAGTTGTCTGGGACAGCGACATCGGCTAGGACACAATACGCGGGGCGAGCCAGCCTGCTATTACCAACGCCACTCGCCAGCAGTCATGACTAGCGGATGTCAAACGCCACGCAGTTTTATAGCCACTGCACTCGGCATGGCAACCTCACGTTCTCGCACGGGCTGGCACTTGAGCGTTAGGCTTATTACGGCTTTGCGTCTTGAATGCTTGCCATGCCGGAGGATCGCTATGGCTATTCGAATCGATGCGCGAGTCGACTTTGTCTTCAAATTAATGATCGGTAGCCCCAAGCATACACGCGTCACAGTTCACTTTCTGAATGCGTTGCTAAAGCTCAAGGTGCCGATCGTGAGCGTCAAGATACTGAATCCGCTCGTGGGCAAAGAACGTTCGGAAGACAAAATCGTTATTCTCGATGTGTTGGCTAAAGACGCGGGGGGACGCATATTCAACATCGAGATGCAAACGCGCATCCCGCTGTCGTTCCCAAATCGCCTGCTGTACTACAACAGCAGCAACTACGTGCGACAAATCAAGGATGGGGACGGTTACGAAAAACTTCATCCGGCGATCAGCATCTGTTTGCTTGATAGGTGCATGTTCGATCAAGCTGAGGAAGTCGGTCGCTGGCATCACAGTTTCCGGTTGCGGTGCGACCAACGCAGCGATTTGGTGCTCACTGACAACTTTGAATTCCACATCTTCGAGCTTCCCAAGTTTGTGCCCAGCAGCGATAATGTGATCGAGTTGCCCGCTGATGAGCAATGGTTGTATCTGATCAAGGAAGCGGTCAATTTTGAGCCGCGGGAGTTGATGTCGCAGTTCGTTGAGCCTGAGTTTTGCGAAGCTATCGGAGTATTGGAGATGATTTCGAAATCACCAGAGGATCTTCAGTACTATGAAGACCGGTTGAAATTTCTCCGCGACGAAGCCGCCAAGCTCGACGCGGCACGAGAGGAAGGCCGCGAAGAAGGCCGCGAAGAAGGACGCGAGGAAGGCGAGCAGATCGGAATTGCAAAGGGAGTGCGTCTTGGAAAGTTAGCTGCGAGGATCCAAACTCTACAAGAGCTTCTTTGTGATGAAGTGTCGCTTGATGAAGAATTGCTCTCGCAAGGTGTTGATGTTCTCATGAGTCGTTTGGAGTCGTTACAAGCTCGGCTGAACCGTCGTCGGTAATGATCGCCGAGCCTCTTAAGGCGTACGTAAAAGAGTTCGCTTTTCATCCGTTAGTATTTGAAGGTCTGCCAATCATCCAAGCGACACCGATCGGTCACCGCGAAGTAGCCCGGCGATCTCTCTTGAACTGGCAGTCGAGAGTTTGTGTGTTGGTGCGGAAGTTATTAATGGTGCGAAATATTTCCCCTTTGAGGGTATACTATAACGCCGATTTTGGAGCCGCTGAAAACTGTGTAGAGACGTCACAGTAATGAGCGTTTACTACTCAAGGCTATTTCAACCCGATTAGGAAAGACGCAACCGTGGGGACTATTCGTTTTGATTGTCCGCATGTGGAGCGGTACATGGAATCGCGTCAGGTATGTCGAGCGACGGAGAGTAGTTGGCTTACACAGTGACTGCCAGTCGGCACTGTGCGATTCGCATTGCGAATTCTTTGGGGGAGGACCTGAAGACATTTGTTCCTTACAGGCACGAGCACCGAGTCGAGTCGATTGCTTGGCATTCTTTGGTATCGGCAGGCAGCTTCCATTCATTTTTCTTCGAGTCGAAGTAGCGGCAAAATGTGCGTTACAATGTGTGCTGCTCATTCAATAATTATGGCAGGCACACGATGCAATCACGACGCGGAAGCTTGTTGCGTTTCGGACTCAGGTCGATCCTGGTGCTGACGACCATTGTTGCAGCGGTATGCGGATTGTGGCTGCGCGAAGTTCACGTTCAGCGGGATGTTTGTAACCGGTTGACTGAAGTGGGTATTGAAATCTCACTTGACTCGCCGTCGCCATGGCTGCGGTGGTTGCCCGAGTCGTTCTTGTCGGCAGGCGATGGCCACTACTTCTGCTCGGTAACCGAAGTCAACTTACATGTGCGCAGCAATTCGGTCCTGCATGGCACTCCTTATGACAATGATCTATTGGTCTGGGTTTCGCAGCTCGCGCGCTTAAGAAGCTTGAGCATTGACGAAAAGCTTCTTGATCCGCGAGACTTTCCGCATCTCGCGCGATGTCGCGTGCTGGAGGAGCTCGATATAGGTGGAATCAGTGACGATGACCTAGCCCGGCTACCGCGCTTGCCGAATTTGAAGACATTGACGCTCGCATTCAGCGATAAACTCACCGGGAAGCACATCAGCGCGAGTCGTTTTCCGTCTCTGCGTTCGCTGCACTGTTACTTCTCAGCCATAGATGACGCTGGGATGGCTGAAATGGGTCAGCTTAGCAATCTACGAACGCTGGATGTGCAGCACTCGCGGGTGACTGATGCAGGGGTTGCAGCAATATCGTCGCTCGAGCATCTTAAGTCGATCGATTTGGCGAATACCGAGGTGACGGGAGCTGGGATCGGCGC
>JBGSJB010000459.1:0-6104 GCA_041742175.1 Pirellulaceae bacterium | reverse complement strand
AAACACACGCGGCCCGAAGAAACCACCAACTCCTCGAACCCGTTTCAAAGGCACACCACACGTCTCAACATACCAATTGTTAAACGAATCCGCGAATTCAACCAATGCGTAGCCTAATTTGCGACCTTCAAAGCACTGGTTTCGGCTCCTAGTGGAATTCATCTTAGAACCGCTAATCGAGTCCGCCCGGAGGCAAACCCGGGTTGTCAGGAATTTCATCACGCGGCAGATAAAAGCCTTTGATTGGAAACTCGATGATCATGAACGTTAAATAGGATGGACTTCTAGGCGTAGGAGTGGTTGGAATCTGCGAATTCAAATCGTCGAAAATCGCATTTAGCTCAGATGGACTGTACTTGACAACTTGCTTTGCACTCTGCAGCAACGGCTCAAGGCTGCTAGTGTAAGCACGGAAGTGATTTCGCGCATCATCGACGTCGACGTCGTTGTCACCATCATTGTCTTGGAAGTCAAATGTCCAATACTGCGCATTTGGAATTCCGAACTTCCCGTCGGGCTTCAACTGCGGACGCGACGAAGTGGACACTAGCGATGTTGCCGGAGGCGTAGCAGGTTGCGAACCGAATCCAGAAGACCGAGCGGGCGATAACTGCTGTCTTGCAAGAAATTCGTCAATGGCTGAAGTTGAGGCCGTTGAACCTGAACCTCCTAAACCCGCCGAGCCCGGTCCGCTGCCCCCACTCGTTGCTCCAGTCGCAGAGCCTCCAGCACCACTCCCCGCCGAAGGCCCTGAGCCCTGCGTGACCGAGCGAGAATTCGCAGAAGAACCGGAACCTAAGCTCATCGGAAATGGGTATCGGCTCTGACGTCGTGACTTCGCCGCAGATGTCAACGCCCTGACGCTACTACTACCATCCAGACTTAGCAGACTTGGAACATCCCCTGACGCTATGCTGCGAGTCGGATCTGTTTGTGGCAGCATGAAGGCTGAATTCGCATCCTCCCGTTGATTAATTTCCGAAGCGCCAGCAATATCTTCCGAATTCGTGGTCGCATCCCAAACAGGCCGGGGCAGTTCGATGTCCGAAAAAATGGATACTAGTTCGCCAGCAGTATGGGATTCGACCGCAACCTTCTCGCGCAAAGCAAGAGTCTTCTCAGTAAATGCAATAACTTCTGCGAGAGACTCCTCATCGCTCGAGTGATCGAAAGCTGGAGGGTAAAAATCATCGAGATCGACACGCTTAGGGATCAGTTCCTCGGCGGCGGTAGATCCAACTCGCACCAATTCGGAGTCCGCAGTTGGTGCAATCTTTGATTCTCCAAAAATATCAACTGAGATATCGGGGGATTGAAGAAGCGATGGCGCAATCAAAGTCGAACAAAAAAACAAAACTGGACCGATTAGACTAACTACGTGTCGTATCATGATTGCCCTCGTGATGAATTCCCGCCTCGGACCGGTACGCGGTTATACCATTGGCAAGCTTGAACTCAACAGCCTCGAACTTTCGGCGGAAAGTTTACTGGAATGTGGATTTCAGATAAGGGCGATTGACCAGGAGCAGCTTTTCAATTGTGAGTGACGAGAGCGGTCACTTCGTTGCCGCTAAGGCGAGTTTTCGCCGGGTAGCCCTTCGCTATAAGAAAATGCAATTTGTTTGGACGAAAAGATCGATTCGGTTTTAACGCTCCGATAATCGCCATAAGTGTAGAAGTATCCCCCAAACATTATTTTTTGAATTTTTGGAGAATTTGGATTAGCGTCCGTTTTGGCCGCGCATTATGACCGATTCGCGTGAATCCAGGGTAACCAGATGTTAATTGCTTGTAAGCGCATGGCGCTTTGAGAACCAGAGCTTCGAAAAGTAAAGAGCCGGTTTTCCATGACAAATGACCGCGATGATGACTGTTTGCAACACCAGGACGACACAATTGCGATCGACGGAATACTGCCAACTGCAGTTTCAGAGTTTATGGAATCGCTGAGGAGGGTGAATTTACGCAACCTGGGCATTATTTTCCAGTTGTACGGCCAGAGGTCATCTTCCTTAGTTGTTTAGCAGAGTCGGCGTTGGAACTCTCGTTCCATTTACTGCAGCGGTGGCGCTCTCGTCACCAGCCGGTTACTTCGTAGACTATTCTCATGCCGAAATGCGTTAGTACGTGTTGGCACAGTGGCAACCGACTGTTCTCTCCTCCCACCACGAACCTGATCATGAACAAGATTTCAATGCTGAGCTGCATTTGGGCCACGCAGTTGATTCTCACGAGCCTTACGCAAATTGCTTTTGCACAAGCCGCTTCGAAAACAACTGAGCTACCAGCCGAACAACCCGTTGCACCGGAGTCGCCGCAGCCGTTCGGAGCTAAGAACCCCAATCTCGATTCACTGGCAGTTGGTGAGTGGTGGAAGAAGCCGAAACCGAAGGGGCCGAATCCGCCGCCCACCATGAATGTGCCGCGCGATCAGGTGGTCGCCTTTGCGGTCTACACACAGCAAGACGGCGTCTTGAAAATGACCGCTCAGTTGTATCCGCTGATGCCCGACGAAGCTCGCGAAGCGCGACTAGAATTCCAGCGCGATGGAAAATGGACGGAAGCGGCCAAAGCGCCGGTACTGTATCCCGGCTGGGGCGCGCATTTCCGAGTCGAAAACTGGGACGCGACTGTAGACGTTCCCTACCGAGTGCGGCATGGCGAGCAAGCGGAATTCACGGGCACGATACGCCGAGATCCGATCGATAAAGAGGTGATCGTCATCGCGAACATGTCCTGCAACTCGAGCCGCACGACGGGACTGCGACCAGAAATTCTGGAGAACCTAAAGTCACAGAATCCGGACCTGCTCTTCTTTGCAGGCGATCAGACTTATCGTCACACCGAACACACCGCAGGCTGGATCGAGTTTGGATTGCAATTTCGCGAACTGATGCGCGATCGACCAACCATCACAATTCCCGATGATCACGATGTTGGACATCCGAACTTGTGGGGCGAGAACGGTCGAGTATCAACGCTCAGCGGCAATGCAGATGGTGGTTACCAATACCCGGCTTCCTACGTGAACCTCGTCCAACGTCAACAGACATGGCATCTGCCAGACCCAGTTGATCCGACGTTGATCGAGCAAGACATTACAGTTTACTTCACGCGCCTGCGCGTCGGTGAAATCGACTTTGCGATTCTCGAAGATCGCAAATTCAAGACTGGGCCTGCTGGAAAAATTCCGCAAATGGGTCCTCGACCCGATCATATCAACGATCCAAACTACGATCCGAAAACGATCGATCTGCCTGGATTGGAATTGCTCGGCGAACGGCAACACAAGTTCTTGGACGCGTGGAGTGAAGACTGGTCCGGCGCAGCAATCAAAGTCGTTTTGTCTCAAACCGCATTTTGCGGTGCAGTTCACATGCACGGAAAACGCAACGACCGACTGTTGGCAGATTTGGATTGCAACGGTTGGCCACAGACACCCCGCGCCGATGCGCTCCGCAAGCTGCGGCGCATTCAGGCGGTTCATCTGTGCGGCGATCAACATTTAGCAGTTACCGTCAAACATGGTATCGACGCTTTCGGTGACGGTCCGTATGCCTTCACTAGCCCCGCACTAGTAAACACAATTTACGGTCGCTGGTGGCATCCGCTTGACGAGAAACCGGGCTCGAACGCAGTGCCGAACAGCCCACTTCCTTGGACTGGTGACTTTCTCGATGGGCTCGGCAACAAGATTTCGATGCTCGCTTACGCCAATCCACCTGACATCAGCGACGAACGTCAACGCGGCGATGGTTACGGAGTGGTTCGTTTCAACAAACGCACGCGACAAGCCACTTTCGAATGCTGGCCGCGATTTGCAAACGCCGCCGATGGCGATCAAGCTCAGTTTCCAGGTTGGCCGATCACAGTTGACTTGAAAGACAACGATGGTCGTCAGCCGGTCGCCTGGTTGCCCGAGCTTGTCTTCGAAGGCCACAGCGATCCGGTCGTTCAAGTGATCGATGAAAGCAATCGCGAAGTGCTTTACACCTTGCGAGTTGGCGGTGAACGTTTCCAACCGCCAGTGTTTGCGAACGGCACTTACACGATCAAAGTTGGTCGCGACCGCCCCGACGCACAGCAGTTCACCGGCGTGCGCAGCGGCCCGCTACCCACCGCTAGCCAACGGATCATCAAGCTCTGATGCACGAGGTTGTTATTGCACCAATAGTGCGAGTCATAAAACTGGGCGGCAGCTTGCTCGAACTTCACGATTTGCGAAAGCGATTCGAGTTGTGGTGCTGTACGCAGCCGCCCGCGTTGAACTTAATCGTGGTCGGCGGCGGAGAACTCGTGGAGGCGATCCGCCAAATCGATCAAGCTCATTCACTCGATCAAACCGACCTCCATTGGCTGTGCATCGACCTGATGTCCGCTGGGGCAAAAATCGCCGCCGAGATCTTAGCGATAGACCAGTTGGTCGATGCACCCGATCAACTCTCTCAGCTCATGGATTTCAATCGCACCGCGCCGGTCAATACCGAACCACAGTTTGTAATCGTAGCGCCGATCGCTTACTACCGCCGACAGGGCACAGCACTTCCAGACACGCGATTGCCCCAAGATTGGACATGCACCAGCGATTCCATCGCAGCTTGGTTTGCAACGCAAATCAACGCCGCTGAGCTCGTCTTACTCAAGTCCACTTCTTTGGGAGAAGCGAGCACAGAAGCTATTACAACCTCGCAACTTGACCAGCTAGTGCAGTGCGATTTCGTCGATCGCGCGTTTCCCAACGTCGCATGCAACATCAGCAGCATCACTCTCGTTAACCTCCGCCATCCGAACTTCAGACCCAATGACGATATCGCGCAGCGGCTCGAATAGCTCGAAACGACACCCGTCGGGCACCCGCCTCGGAAACCACCCGCTGCATGATTCCTGGCCGCACCAAGTGTGACGCTCTTGTGTGGAAATTATTTTTATGAAAATGGCGGAATTTTCTTGCAGCGGGGGCTCGAAGTCGCTCTAATCCACTTCGGCGGCGAATAAGGCACCGTCATAGGTCGAAAATCCCGAGGCCTACAAAAATGCGCAATCAGCTCGACAGCTCGACAGCTCGACAGCTCAGCAGCTCAGATGCTTATTGTGGTGCTGATGCTCGCTGCAGTGGGTTGCGAGGGGCGGTTGAAGGCTACTGATAGCGATGTTGCTCTCGTTGCAGTTGGTAACACTTCTGTTCCAAAGATCGATGCAGGGGTAGTGTTTGCGGACCGCTCCGGTTACTTGTGTTTGCCATTGCAGAGGGTGGGTTTGGAGGCGCGGGCAGAGGTCGTTTCGCTATCTTCTTCTTGCGAGTGCGTTCAACCTCGTTTGGTGGAATACAAAGTCTTGGGCGAGGCGACTGCGCGGGGCGTCTTGCTGGAGTTTGTCGCTGAGCCAACTTCAGGTGAATCGTCTGGCACCAGCAATGTGACAGCGGACTTGAGTGTGATCATTGAAGCAACGTTGGCGGACGGAGCGAAACATACCTTCACGGTGGATCTACTGCACACGGTGATCGCCGAGGAGGCGCTTCGATGAGCAACTGCCAATCGCGAGTAAGAAAACAGGCAGGCTTCACGCTGGTGGAACTGCTGGTGGTGATCTCGATCATCGGTGTGCTGGTCGGCTTGCTGCTCCCAGCGGTGCAGGCGGCTCGCGAAGCGGCTCGACGGATGCAATGCCAATCGCACTTGAAGCAACTGGGGTTGGCGGCGCTGAACTTTGAATCGGCTCGGCAGAAACTACCCGCAGGCGGTTGGGGCTATCAGTGGCAAGGCTTTGCGGACCTAAGCACAGCGGCGGGACAACCGGGAAGTTGGACGTACTCGTTGCTGCCGTATGTCGAGCAAGCGGCGCTGTATCAGTTGGGTAGTTACCACAGTGCCGCCGCGGTGCGTCATCAAGACTTGCAACGCCGCATTCAAACTCCGGTGCCGATTTACAATTGCCCATCGCGTCGCGGCGGTGAGGTGCAGCAGTTTGATCCGAGTTGCCCGAGTTGTCCGCAGCCGATCGGCACCAGTGCGGCGCTCGCTGGCACCACGCGCAGCGACTACGCGGCTAACGCAGGTGACGGTGCGCCGAACATAGCGGCACTGATCACTTGGCCGCTGGCT
>JBGSJB010000458.1:0-2734 GCA_041742175.1 Pirellulaceae bacterium | reverse complement strand
GTCCGGTGAGAACGTCGATGGAATTCCAGTCTTCGATACGGTTGAAGAAGCGGTTCAGCAGACCGGCGCGAATGCTACCATGATCTTCGTTCCCCCACCGTTTGCGGCGGACGCGATCAACGAAGCTATCGACGCTGGTATCAAAGTGATCGCAGCGATCACTGAAGGTGTTCCAGTTCTCGACATGGTTGAAGTTTACAAACGCGTCCGTGCGAGCGATTCAGTGCTGATCGGACCGAACTGCCCCGGCTTGATCACACCCGGCGAGTGCAAGATCGGCATCATGCCTGGTTACATTCACAAACCCGGTAAGATTGGCATTATCAGCCGCAGCGGAACATTGACCTACGAAGCGGTTTGGCAAACCACCGGCATCGGGTTGGGCCAATCGACTTGCGTTGGTATCGGCGGTGACCCAATCGTTGGAACGTCCTACATCGATTTGCTTAAACTCTACCAAGCAGACGATCAAACCGAAGCAATTCTGGTGATCGGTGAAATCGGTGGCGATGCAGAAGAGCAAGCTGCCGCGTTTGTGAAAGCTCACGTTACGAAGCCGGTGGCTGCGTTCATCGCCGGTGCAACCGCGCCAACAGGCAAACGCATGGGTCACGCAGGCGCGATCATCTCGGGCGGAAAAGGAACAGCCGCAGAGAAACAAGCTGCTCTGGAAGCCGCTGGAATTGTCGTCGCGCCATCGCCGGCTGATATGGGCAAGGCGATCCAAGAAGCGATCAAGCGTCGCAAGTAATCATCTTCAAAGTAATCTAATTGTTGCCGGCAGATGCAGTTTGGCTCACTGTCCAAACTGCTGAAGTTCTAACTCGCGGTCGAACTTCACCACTTGCCAAAATGATGCAATCGTCCCAGATCACTGGGATCGTGGTTACCTGATTCATCGGTGTCGCTCCAACTCGTCGCCAATTATCTGCGATCGTGTTGTACGCGAACGCTTCCCGGAGAAATCCTGGGTGCTGATCTTTGAGCACATCAATTTGTGCGTACAGCGAACCGTCATCGCCGCTGAGAACAAGAATCTCATCGCTTGCGAAACCGATACCTGTTCCCGCTACAACACAGCGCGGCGCATCGGCTCTCCGCCGCCATATAGATTGCTTGACGTTGAATTCCCAAACGTCTTTCAGAAATTTGACTTCGGATCCATCTTGATATCGACCTCCGATCACGTAGATGCAATCCACAGAGCCGTTGCTTTGGTAAGCGGTAATATTAAACGCGCGACCTCGAGCTGGTAGTGCGGGGAGTGGTTTCCAACGAAATTGGTCTGGATCTCCGCTCGCGGACAAGTCGAGCGACCAGAGGCTGTTCATCGCTGAGGTTAGCTGCACTTCGCTCTGACCGCACGCTACATAAATGACTTCGTCAATCGCAGTTGCTTGTCCGTTGGTGAACGGTATCGGAAGCGGAGGCAACTCAGTGCGCACGACCTGTCGCTGTGTCGCATCCCACTGCAATGAAAACACATCGCTATACAATCGCTGCTGGTCGCTGCCACCAATGCAAATCACGCCCTGGGAAGTTGAAACCGCAGCGCCATACGCGATGGAACGCTCCAGTCTGCCGCCACTGCACCACGCGAGTTCACCTTTCGTTTCTGTCTTTGTCAGCACCCAGACTTCATCAGTCCAGTTTTTTTGCGTCTCCCAAACAGGTCGCGGGAAATTCGCACCGCCCGCCACGATCAGGGCATCGCTGTGAACACCCACAAATGGCCCCGCCACTCCCAACTCGTTCGGCAAGTTCGGCAGCGGTTTCCATTCAAGATTGCGATCGAGCGAGGGACTTTCAGCACGAATTGCAACTCTGTCGAGCCCGCCGACAAAAGCGCACACAATTAAAATTGCTGGAACAGTGGTGTTTACAGTCACATTAAGTTGCCCGAAGGATCGCCTGATGTTATGAATTCAGGCTTGGCCAATCTGTTCGCTCCAGGGAAATTCCATCTAAGCAGACTACAGCAAAGCCGACGAAGATTCGACTCGGTGACAGGTTCGAATTGCAAATACACGACATTTCGCACGACATCAACTATAGTGATAAGTCCTGCCGCTGAGCCACACACGCTCGCCGACCTACCCAACTGAAGTTGATATCGAATGGCTTTGATGAACGCGTTCCGCTATTCCATTTCGTTTGCTCTCTTGGCAGCAGCCGTTTTCGTCGCACGAACTGCCCAGTGCCAGCAAGCGGATGTTGCCAAGTTGGTTCATCCCGAAGTTGCAGAGCGATTGAGTCTCGATGACGCACAACGCATCGCGCTGCAACAGATGCTGCAAGCTCGCGCTGAAGCGATCGCCGCAGCGCCGGACGCCGCCGCCAAGACCAAGGCGGCCAGCGAGGCGGAAGCCAAGATGCTCGCAATATTGACCGACGAACAGCGTGCCAAATTCGCTGAAGCCCCCTCGCAAATGAAGCTGATGTTTCAGTTTCGCGAAATGAAATGGGACGATGTGCTCAATTGGTTTGCGGCTCAACAAGACCTTACGCTCGTCATGGACCGCGTTCCCGCCGGTACATTCACTTACAGCGACGCGCGATCTTACTCGCCGAGCGAAGGAATCGATCTACTCAATAGCGTGGTATTGACTCGCAACGTCGCGCGCGTCCGACGCGAAAAGATGCTCGTCGGGATGGAACTAAGCGACTCGATTCCGCTTGAGCTGCTGCCTCGCGTAACGCTCGAGCAACTGCCTGAGCGAGGACGTTTTGAATT
>JBGSJB010000457.1:0-7064 GCA_041742175.1 Pirellulaceae bacterium | reverse complement strand
TCTGTACGTATCGAGTTACACGCCGGGGATCGAACATGTCGTGGGCGATTATCTGGGGATGCCAGACGCCAACGAACCCGACGCATTTTATTTTGGCATCGAGGATGGCAAGTTTGAGAATCGTAGTGAGGCTGTTGGGTTCTCACGCGTGACGCAGCCGATGGGAGTAAACGTCGGTGACATTGACAACGATGGTTTTCTGGACTTTTACATTGGAACAGGGTACGTCGACTACGAGGGGCTGATTCCGAATTTGCTGTTCCATAATTTGGGTGGTGAGAAGTTTGTTGACATCACTTTCTCGGCTCGGGTTGGTCATCTGCAAAAAGGGCATGGTATTGCGTTCGCCGACTTTGACGCAGACGGTGATTTGGACCTGTTTGCGGTGATGGGTGGTTGGTTCTCGGGCGACGCATTCGCTCGTGCGGTTTTCAAGAATCCTGGCAGCACGAGCAACTGGTTGTACGTCAAGCTAGTTGGTAATGAATCGAATCGCTTCGGCGTTGGCTGCCGTTTGAAGGCGCGAGTCACGGACAAGCAGGGCAATTCGCGGTCGGTCTATCGTTGGATGGATTCAGGAGGAAGTTTCGGTGCGAACCCGTTGCGAGTGCACTTTGGATTGGCGGATAGTGCACAGGTGGATGAGCTGGAAATTTTCTGGCCGGCGACCGGTGAGACGCAAGTGCTGAGCGCTATTACGGCGAACCAGTTTATTGAAGTCACTGAGGGGAACGAGACGTACAAGGTGCTTAAATACTGAGTCTGTGGTTTCTGTGGCTCATCATGTAAGAGCTCGCGCCGAACGGCTACCGGGTGAAGTAGCCTTGGCGCGAGCTTCAGATTATGTCGCAACTGTGCAGATGAAATTACAGGCTTTCGCCGGTTACTAACCGCCGACGGCGACGATACGCGTTGGAGTGCCACCGACGGAGAGTTTTGCTTGCACGGTGAGATCGGCTAGAGCGACAACCCAGATCGAACCGCTGCCGGGATTGGTGAGCATCGCAAAGCGGCGACTGGGTGTGATAGCGATTTCGTGATGTCCGCCATGTCCTTCAATTTTGCTAGCGCCGACTTCGATCGACTTTGCGATGACTGGGTCGGAGAGGTTTCCATCGCTGTTTGCATCCAACTGAATCGCTAATAGCTTTTCGGGTTGCTGGCCATCTTTCGATTCTTGAAACACGAATGCGTAGTGTTTTCCATTGGCTGCTTTGACCGCCACGGGTGTTGTGGCTGAAGTGCCTTCGGCCAATCCAAGTGGGAACTTCGTTACCGCAGGCTTCGGTGACTTGGCGTCGATCATGCACAGTTGAGCGGCTTCGCCGGTCCCGGTCACGAACAGCACCCAGTTTAGGTGATTGGCGAAAGCACCGGATCGAAGCGGTTTGTCGTTGGCATCTATGCCGAGCGATAGATGATTGACGTTGGCGGTCGATTCATTCTTGGCAAGGCTCAAATCCGCATCGACCCAGCAGACACCGTCAGTGGGTGCAAAGAAGATTCTGCCCGAATTTGCGGTGGCGCCATGGATACCTCCTGAAGGCAGTTTGAAGGAATAGCCGCTGCGTGAACCGCTTGATAGCGGCACCACATCGACGCGCCCCATGTTGTCTCCTTCGCGATCGATCCAAGTCGAGTAACAGACTTTATTCCCGACGGCTGCCATGGTGATATGGCCCCCGCCACCGCTGAAGAAGCGATCGGCTGGTTTGCCAGCGAGCAAGGCTTTGGGATCCACCATTGTGAAACCGTCTTTCTTGTCGTTGGCCAGATAAAACTGATTGTCATACAGGTAAACATGGGCTGGATTTCCTTGTGTGGTATCTAGTTTCGTGGTTTTGATCTTTGGTGCGGCCGCGAATTTCCAATGAAAGTGATCGCCGTGTGCTTCCTGTTCGACACCTGAATCAATTGCGACCCAGCCGCTTTGGATGGTTCCGTCTTCTTGGTCGTGAACACCGGTCAGCAGAAACCCGTCGGCCTCTTCCATCTGTACAAGACTGCATTGCTCTTTGTCCAGTTTTGGGAAAGCGGCGACGTCGGACGCATTGATGGACCACTCAGCGCCTTTTTGCAAGTTGCTCCAACGCACGGAGTTTGCGTCGGTGTCTTGCCAGAATAGGCGAGTGATGGTTCGCGATTGTGGAGCTGCCGCTTTCGTTGCAGATTGCTGACCGTAGCCGGTTGTGCTGAGTGCTAAAGCGATTGAAGCGGTTAGAACTTGTAGGTTTATTTGTTTCATTTTGGCATTTCGTTAGGTATGGTTCTGTAATTTGTTTTATCGGTTGCAGTAGAGTCGAGTTCCGGTTCGGATGTTGATGGCATCGGCTGTTGGACTCGAAACGGAAGTTGAAACGGTTAGATCGATCGGATCGCTTTCTTGGGTAGCTGGATATCGAGTTGCTCTACTCCGGCTGGCCACTTTATTTTCAATGGAGTTGTCGTGGGATCCGACCAGGGTTTATTCAACTGCCATTCGCTGCTGCCTACTGATTCGACCATCGCGATCAACTCCAGCTCTTTATCGCTTGGTAGCTCAACGCCTTCGACCAGCATCATCGCAATGTTTCCACTCGGGTCGGCAATCCCTTCAAGTACCGGTTGTAGTCCGCCTTGATCGGATTGCATCAACACCAGACGTACTTCAAGGGCGGGTATGCCATCAACCAGCACGCGACAAGTTAGCACGCTGGGTGATTGTCTCTGTGTGCAGCCCGATTGGAGTGCACACAGGGCGAGCACCAAAGCAGTGAGCCAACGGGCGGTGAGCCGGTGAAGCTTAGAGTGCATCGATATTTGCAACTTCGCCTCCGTTGCGTGAGAACACGGACCACTGTGTCGCTCGATCGACGCTGTCGTTGATCATCCTCACACTGCCATCGCAGAGAGCCACTTGGGCTCCTCCGGCGTGCAGACTTCGCGGTGCGAACCAGCCACGTCCATGAACGTTGACATCCGGAATGCGGCCGTTCGGAGTTAGATAACCGTTGGTGACGACGGAAAATGGGACGCCGCGAATCCAAGCTTCCGCTCGGTTGCCGCGAAACGAAGTAATCGTGGGAACAATGGCAGCCAAGTCAGGATTGATAATCGTTACGCCGCCCATCCTGAACCCGGGAGTGCCGGACGGATTCGAACTCGACCCGCTCCAACTAGCGGTCTTGCGGTGCGGCATGCCAGCGGGTGGCAAGGTGGTGGCGGTGAGATTATCGCCGATGAGCGTTTCGGACATCATGACTGTGTTCGATGTTCCGTCGGTGATGTCGGCAAAGCGAGCCCACGAGTTTTCCCACACGATGCCGTCGGTCTTATAGCGATCATCATAGTGCGTCGAAGTACCCGAACCGAGTGAGAACATGTAGTTGGTTGCAGCGTAGCTTCCCGGTGCACCGCCAGCCAATGTAGTCGGGCGGCGAGGTTCGATCGCATCGCTGGGGCAAAGAAAAGTTGGCACAACGGTACCAGCGGGAACTGCGAACAGCGGATTCAACTGGGCGGCAAATGCAGGGCCAACGAACAGCGGTTGTTGGAAGTCGATTAGGTTCTGCAAGTTGGCTTGTTCGATGAAGGGAAGCACACGGGCTTGAGGTGAGAAGGAGCTGGAGCCGGTTAGTGCTGGAAAGCGTTTGAACGACGATTCGTAGTTGTGTGTTGCTAGCGCAAGTTGCTTGAGATTGTTCGAGCACTGCATGCGTCGCGCGGCCTCTCGTGCTGATTGCACGGCTGGGAGCAGCAAGCCGACAAGAATGCCGATGATTGCGATGACGACAAGCAGTTCGACAAGCGTGAAAGCGGAGTGAAAGGTACGTTTCATGTTTGGATTCCTAAATCAATGTACTGGTGGATAATTCGGTTTGATATGTAAATGTGCGCGCAGAGTATGCTCATGCAGCAAACATTGTCGGTCCCATGCAAAACGAAGCCGACAGTGTGAATCTGCCTGAAGGTGCCCCGGTGCGCGAGTGTGCATGGAATAAGGTGGTCGGACCGTATCTTTTGCATTCGTCGCGCACCGAAGGGCATATCACTTCAGCAAGGTTCGCTGACACTTCGCTGCAGGCGGGATGCTCGACGCCAACGACTGTCCAAAGACTTGAGCAATGGCACATACGCAGCTAGGCGCGAACTGATTGGCTTGGCAGCTAGGCTTGAATGAAACGGCAGCTTGAAGCTACGCGTGCGTTAGATCGGCGGGCCGCGCGCGAGATGAAGTTGGTCAAGCGTATGTCGTGGCTCAGGATGAGCAACAACTAACGCCTCCACCAAGGAACTCAGAGATTGAAAGAGGACTGCAAACCCGATGAAGGGTGTGCAAGCGTAGAAATGGCAAATCAAGCAGGAGCTGCAATCATCGGCTTGCCCTACAACAACTGACTTCGGCGCCGAAGAATTGCTGTCGGCACTTTCATGTTGCGAGTGAAAGTGGCACTCTTGTGTATGCTGAACATCAGCCGATGAATGGTCGTCGTGAGAGTGCGAATCATGGCAAGTCGAGGCGCAGCCACATTGCTCGCCAGAGCCATAATGGCTGTGCCAATGCGGACCAATCGCCGCCGGAACTCCGTAGAGTGCCAGTAAGGTAAATGCAATAAACTTGCGATAGAACACAAAGACCCCGCTGAAGACGCGGTCCGACCGAGCACAAATGTATTCGGGCTTCCGGTAGTGGTCAAGAGTTTGAATGCTGAGATTGACGATTCGATCTTACGCAGGGTCTAAGCAAACGCTTGCCTGACACATGCGATTGCTAACCTACTGCCAAGGTTATACGGTCAAAGTGCCGTGGACAGTTCGGCTAATTTTGCCAAGCCGCGAAATGCGTTCGAACGGATGCAGTTCGACGACCGTTGCAGGTTGCGCGACGTTTCTTTGACATCGATTTGCATGGATCAACAGGATTCAGGTAGCCGCCAGAGCAGCTAAACAGGTTGTAGAAAAAGCGAGCGATACAAAAGCGGCCGAAAGTTCGTATGTTGTGGGCTGTCATTGAGCATGCGTTTGACGGCTAGTTCATTTTCTTTAGCACAGCAAACATTGCATGGATGACGCCGGGATAAATTCCTAAGGATGTGAGCGCGAGGTTGGTCCAAAACTCGGACTTGAGTCCATAGTCTCGGTACACAGCAAGTGGAGGCAGCAGCGTTGCTAGATAGAGTCGCAACGTGTCTTCGTTTCCTTGTTGCGCTGCAGTTTTCACAAAGCACCTTCGTTGTTTCGACTATCGAATCCTTCACTTTCAAACGCCGATTCGACGTTGAGTGAGGCAAGCACTGAAGTTATTCGGGAAAGCAAAGTACATGCCTGCACGCGCAAAACTGTGGGTATTGGCGTAATCCTGGCTAAACTGATGCACGGCTTTGGCAGATTTGTCGCGGTATTTGTTCACTGCAAACCGTTTTCCGACCGCTTCTCGCGACTTGCCAATTCGGGACAATAACTCTCGGACTTTCTTCGCGATTCGCTTTTTGACTGCAGGGGACGATGGTAAAACGGACCGGACAAGATGGATCAGGGTTGAAGATCGCTCGGATCGACGCACGAAGCGGCGGATTCGAAGGAGAACTGAATCGGTTGCGCGAGCAGCTTAGCCCGCGTGGAAACGTGGTGAGTCCAAAAGGGCGTGAGTTAACGTTACGCGTTTTTGGTGAGCCCCTCGCGCCGGGGGCGGTAGTCGAGCGGATTTGCGACGCGGTGAAAAACGACGGGCTGTCCGCGCTGCTTCATTACTCGCGGCAACTGGACGGTGCAGAGTTGACGGGGCTTTTGCGACTGCCTGAGGAAAAACTGCAGGAAGCTCATGCGGCCGCGTCGCCGGAGTTTTTGCATTGCGTGCGACGCATTCGCGCAAACATTCTTGAGTTTCAAAAGGCGATCTTGCATACAAGCGTGTCAACTCGACCACGTCCAGGAGTGCGTTTAGATCAGCGCTATGTGCCGCTCAAGAGAATTGGTGTTTGCGTACCAGGCGGGGCGGCGGCGTATCCTTCGACCGTGTTGATGACAGTCGTTCCAGCTCAGGCGGCTGGTGTGGAGCAGATTGCGGTGGTCGCGCCGCCCACAAAGTTTGGGGCTTACAACTCCGATGTGTTAGCGACTTGTTATGAGTTGGGCGTGCGCGAAATGTATCCGATTGGCGGTGCACAAGCGGTGGCTGCGATGGCTTATGGAGTTGATGGATTGCCAGCGGTCGACAAGATCGTGGGGCCGGGTAGTTTATTCGTGGCGCTGGCGAAGAAGTTTGTTTACGGGGATGTCGATATCGACTCCATCGCGGGTCCAAGCGAAGTGGTTGTAATCGCTGATGAGACGACGGATGCAGCGTTCACAGCAGCGGACATGTTGGCTCAGGCAGAGCATTCGCCCGGAGCGAGTTTGTTAGTGACGTGGCACGAAGCTTTGATCGAAGCGGTGAACGAGCAGTTGAAGTTGCAATTAACTGAGCTAAGTCGTGGCGAGCTGAGTCTAGATAGTTTGAATTCGTTCGGCGCGTTCTTGTTGGTGCGTGATGCGGAACAAGCGTGTGAAGTTACCGATTTGATCGCGCCGGAACATTTGCATATCGCTTGCCGCAATCCTCGCGATTTAAGCGACAAGATCCGGAACGCTGGTGCGACTTTTTTGGGGCCTTATAGTCCGGTAGCGCTCGGTGATTATGCGGCGGGTCCGTCGCACGTTCTACCGACTGGCGGTACGGCGCGATGGGCGGCCGGGTTGTCGGCGAATTCGTTCTTGAGAAGCGGTAGTGTGATTGAGTTTTCTCGCGAGGCGCTAGCTGAGGTAGCGAGCGATGTGAGTCAGTTAGCGAATAAAGAAGGACTGACTGCCCACGGCCGAAGTGTTGAGATAAGATTGGAGAGCTGAAGATGCGACTTCCGTTCCACCGCGAGCCTAACCTTCTTGAGCCTGAGGCGCTAGCCGAGCGTATTTGGTTTTTCAAATCGGCTAGCGCCTCAGGCTCAAAATGGAATAAAAGTTGTACGAAGCAAATAAGAAAAATTCGGTTGAAACGGCTATTTGCCGCACAGCCGAGGCGGAGCCTGCGGTGCAATAAGTTCCGAGGC
>JBGSJB010000456.1:0-2509 GCA_041742175.1 Pirellulaceae bacterium | reverse complement strand
CCTTTGGCCATATTGCGTTGATAAGCCATCCAGCGAACAACTTGTCCCCAGAACCGATAGTGATAAAGATCTTCAACGCCGCGACGCCATCGCCAGGCTCCATCGGTACCCATGAACAAAACTTTGCCAGCACCATAAGTTCGCGTGACCAACAGCGGAATGCGTCCGTACTCATTCGCCGATTCTTGATGCACTGCGAGCACGTCTGTCCCTGCCTTCGACCGCGTTACCGCAGTGTGCCATTGGAAGCCCGGCAAGTTCTCCCACACCTGCATGTTTTCATCTTGAGTATCAGCCAGCTTCGTCAAGAGACTGCGCCTGCCGATTTCAGTTAATGCAAAGTGACTGGGAGTTCGCGATCCCCAACCGGTTGCCTGCGATTCGTCATACACAACTGGCAAAAGCGGATCGAGCGGCGAGCCGACTAAGGACAATTGATTCCCTTGCCAGCCTGGCATAAACACCAGCCCGCTCGCTTGCTGCTCAACGAGTCCCTTTAACAAGCGACATTGCTCCTCAGTCAACTGACCTTCTTCGATGCCCACATCGCCTAAGAAAACCACGTCATACTTCGACAGCTCTTCCAACGCATCTGGGAAAGCTTGGATATAGTCGCGATTACCACCACCGACTTTGCTCAGGCCGGGATGAAATAGCAGGCAAGATACTTCTACGCCGGGGTCGCGCGACAATGCGTTGCGCAGGTAACGATACTCCCAGCGCGGCAACGTTTCGATTACCAGTACCCGCAACTTCTCTTCACGAATGGCGATCGGAGCGGTCTTGACATTGTTCTCCGTTAACCGCTCTTCGCCGTGCGTTGGAACAGTTAACGTCAATGTGTAATCGCCAACGGTCTCGGGTTTCCAGATCATCGCATCGGTCGTTCGTCCCATCGCGGCGACGCGAACGTCTTGAGTCACGCGCGCACCTTCCGCTGTCGTCATGACAACTGTGGCAACATGATCGCGAGGAAGTGAACTTTCGATCGTGAACGGAATACGCACTGCTTTACCCGCAACGCCGAACGTCGGCACATCGAAACTCAGCAGCTCCACATCCGGCAACCGCGTTTGACTGCCAACGGGAACGGCGAAGATTGGAACTTGGTCAAGCCGCATGCGCATCGCCATTTCAACTGGTGGTGCACCGGTATTCCAATCGCCGTCGGAAGCCATCACGACAGCTCGCAAGTTCGGATGATCTTCGCGAGCTTGTTTCAGCGCGGCGTGCAAGTCGCTTTGATTGCGCGCGTCGCCACCTCCAAACGGTGCCAACACAACTTTCATTTCGCCCGCTACATTCTTCCAAGCTTCTGGTTGCATCAAGCCCGAGATGGCTTCTTCGCGCGACTGCAGCAAGCCAGTGCTCGAATCATTTAAGCCGACATCGCGCGTCGACATACTCAGCGACGCATCGCCCAGCACAGCGATCGTGGGTTGTTGGTCCGGCAAGAATTGTTCAACCGATTCGGGTTGATTCAAAAGCACGACTGCAAAAGCGACCATCGCCGTCCGCAGCAACTCTAGCCACATGATTTGTCGTCGAAAGCCGCTACGCTGCCAAGCGACGAAGCCGAGCGTCGCAGCGATCGCTAGCGCAGCGATAGAGATCGCCAGCGTGCCTGTGGTCCATTGAAAGCTCAAGCTTGTCTGCGTCATATCTACAAAGAACTTCCAGCGAAAAGTACCTGCGAGCTTTCGTGAACCGATTATCATTGTAACGCCAATGTTTTCTCGCCGCGCGACAATTTTTTATTTTGCTTTTCCGCAAAGAAACCAAAGCGGGCAAAAGCGAATAAATCTGTCAATGGCTGAGAAACCACCGTCATTCTGAGTTTTTTAGGCAGCTATCTTCCCGAAAGTAGCTGCCGTCGAAGATAATGTTACTTTCGTTGATTGCCCGAGTTAGATCTCTAGTTGCAAAGTCGATTTCTAGTGCGCGTCGAACTGCTGTTGAAATGCACGCTTACCTGCGCGGTTCTCTTGGCTGGATGCAGTCGCGAAACAAAGCCGTTCGACCTCAGCCGCGCGTCCTACGTCGGTCAATCGAAATGCGTGAGTTGTCACGCTGAAGAGTCGCTGAAGTGGCAAGGTTCGCATCACGATCTCGCGATGAAACTAGCGACTGACGAAACAGTGCTCGCCAACTTCGATAACGCGGAACTGGAACATCATGGCATTACCAGCCGCATGTTCCGCGACGGAAAACGTTTCGTGGTCAATACCGAAGGGCCTGACGGAACGATGCAAGACTTCGAAGTGAAGTATGTTTTCGGAGTCACACCGCTTCAGCAATTTATGGTCGAATGTCCCGCTACGAATTCAAGTCGATCGGACGGTGAATTGCCTCGCGTGCAAGTGTTGAGGCTGAGTTGGGACACGGAGAAAAAACAGTGGTTTCACCTCGACCCACCTGACGTCAAAGAGAAATTGGATCCGACAGACGATTTGCATTGGACCGGAATCGCGCAGCGTTGGAATAACATGTGCGCCGATTGCCACAGCAC
>JBGSJB010000455.1:0-2717 GCA_041742175.1 Pirellulaceae bacterium | reverse complement strand
TGTTGTCTGCTGAGCGTTTTTTGGCTGAAGGTAACGCACCGGAAGCCATCGCAATTTACGACGGAGTTCGAAAAGCGGACGTGCCAGCTCAACGTGTCGTCGAAGCGACTCGCGGAGCCATTATCGCTCGCAAGCTCGAGGGGATACCGTTGTTGGTTGAACAACTGAATTCACCGAAGAAAGAGCTTTTCAATATTGCGCTCGCAACCGCTCGCGAGTTGTCAGGCCGTGAAGTGGATCAAGCGCTCGCAACGGAGTTGGCGAAGGCTCAACCGGAACGTGCAGCACTGCTTGTTCAAGCGATGGCGGATCGACAAGGTACCGTTGAGTTGTCAGCAATCTTGAAAGCGGCAACTACTGGGGACAATCTTGTTCGATTTTCAGCCATCAATGCACTTGGCCGAGTTGGTGATGCTTCGTGTGTGCCAGCGCTGCTTGAGATCGCCAGTGACAGCGACACCGTGCTGGCTCAGAATGCCAAGACTGCCTTGTCGGAACTGCCCGATGAGAGTATCAGCAAGGAGATTCTATCGCGTTTGCCTTCAGCGACCGGCAAAGAACTGGTTGCATTGATCGAGGTCGTGGGGCAGCGCCGCATCGAGGCCGCCGATCAACTGATCAAAGCGCTTGATAGCTCCGATGAAAATGTTCGCAGTGCGGCTTTGACTTCGCTGGGTGCAACGGTTCCTGCGGACAAACTATCCGTTCTCATTTCACAAGTCGTCGCTCCCAAGCACAAAGAAGACGCTGAAACGGCGCAGCAAGCACTGAAGGCCGCGGCGGTTCGCATGCCGGATCGCGAAGCATGTGCTAAGCAGATTGCGGCGGCGATAGATGGCAAACCCGTTGAAATCCAATCGGTACTACTCGACATTCTTGCGAACGTAGGCGGTACCAACGCGTTAGCTGCGGTTGCCGGTGCTGGCAAGAGCTCCGATGCCACACTGAAGGATGTTAGCAGTCGACTGCTCGGTGATTGGATGACGATCGACGCTGCACCCGTGTTGTACGACCTGTCGACAACTGGGCAAGCTGACAAGTTTCAAGTTCGCAACATTCGTGGCTACATTCGCATCGCCCGTCAATTTGCGATGGCTGAGCCGGAGCGCATCGCAATGTGCCAGAAGGCGTACGAAATTGCTAAAGCGCCCGCAGAAAAGAAGCTTGTGCTAGAAGTGCTGAAGCGATATCCAAACCTGGAGAATTTGAAGCTGGCAATCAAGGCGACTGAGAGTTCCGAAGTCAAAGATGACGCGAGGGCTGCGGCGATCGCGATCGCTGAGAAGATCGGCACTCCGGAAGCGAAAGACTTGCTGGCTAAAGCTGGGATCGGCAAGTAGTCCAAGTTCGAGAAACAAGTCAGTTTCGTGAGTTTTCAGACGTTCCTGACTTGTAGAAACTTTATAAACTTCAAAGGCGGATGCGAATCGTGTCCGCCAATTTTCTTGGCTTTTAACACAGCTTCATAAGTATGCAGTATTCGACTTGGCTTCACTTTCGATGGCTGAATGAAATCGGTTTAGCGTTCTGCCTGCAGTTTGGCGTAATGGCTTGCTTCAATGTTTGCTGGACCACGAACTCTTGCGCGGACGAACCGACAAACGTTGATGTGTGGAGTGATCTGGCGCCTGGCGAAACCAGTCGCGATGCAGGCACTTTGATGCCTCGTAGAGAGGGCGAGATCAAACCGATCGATCGAGTGTCAGGTGTGCGGAGACCTACTTTGGAGGTTTACGTTGCCAAGAACAACCCATCGGGCACTGCGGTAATCATTCTTCCAGGCGGCGGGTTTTCGTACGTTGTTCCGAACTTGGAAGGATCGGAAGCGGCAGAGTGGCTGAACGAGATCGGCGTTACCGCTTTCGTACTGCGCTATCGCACGAACGAAGCGATTGCGCCAGGTGAGGCGGCTTGGAAGCGACCGCTACAAGATGCGCAGCGCGCGATTCGTGTCGTGCGACAAGGCGCTGCGAATTGGAAACTTGATCCCGATCGTGTTGGCGTATTGGGATTTTCGGCTGGAGGCCAGGTTGCCACGATTCTGCATGCCAGCACGCAAGCCGCTTATCCAAGCAGCGATGAGACTGACAAGCAGAGGTTTGCGCCCGATTTCTCTCTGCTCATTTATCCGTGGAGAGTCATCCATGAACGTGACGAGTTGCTCGAGCCGATCAAATTCACTGACAAAGCAGCTCCGGCGTTCATTGTGCATACCCATGACGATGCTTCGAGTTCCATCGGTGCGGCCAAGGTTTATATCGAACTGAAGAAGCTCAACGTCTCAGCAGAACTGCATGTCTATCAAAACGGTGGTCACGGCTATGGAGTTCGCGAACGTCCGAACTCAGTAATTTCAACTTGGCCCTCACGAGCAACCGAATGGTTTAAGATACGCGGCTTGCTGGATCCTCAAAAGTAAAGCGCGACGCCGCGCGTACGGTCGAAATGCAGTTTGCACAGTTTCGAAACCAGCCGCATCCTTATCACCAAGGCAACAGCGTGGACACACCTTCTTCTCAAGCTCGTAATTCGAAGTACGGATTGATTTTGTTTTCGATCTACTCTGCTTTCTATCTCGGCTTTGTGCTTGTGAATGCGTTTGCGTCGACCTGGGTGGAGTGGGTGCCGTTCCTTGGTCTCAACTTGGCCATCATTTGGGGCTTTGTTTTGATCGCACTGGCATTGGTCCTAGCTCTGGTATATGGATTTCTGTGTTC
>JBGSJB010000454.1:0-4623 GCA_041742175.1 Pirellulaceae bacterium | reverse complement strand
CTCCGGTTCAACCAGTCCGCGTTCAAAGAAATGTTTCCAGTAACGATTGGTGAGCGATCGCGCAAAGAACGGATTCTCCGGAGCAACCATCCAGTCAACTAGGCTGCTGCGCGGATCGTCCATCGCCGTTACTTGCAATTTCTCACCGTCCAAACCCGCCGGTTGCAGCGGTTGACCCGACTTGGGATGTTGTGCGGTTGCATTGCCCAGTCGCGAGACATACATCGGTTGCTCGGGCGTCGCACCTTCTTTGGAAGTCACCTTGCTGAAGAAAGCAGCCATGTGGAAGTAATCCGCTTGGCTCCATTTCTCAAACGGATGATGATGGCACCGCGCACACTGAATGCGTTGCCCCAAGAACAACTGCGCGGCGTCCTCAACTCGCGATTCCGTGTTCGGTACTTCTCGATACCAAGCGACCGCAGGATTCGTTTCAACGGAACCGGTCGCGGTCAACAACTCACGCACGATTTGGTCGTACGGTTTGTTCTCATAAAAACTTCCACGCAACCAATCATGAAAAGCGAACGAATTAAACATCTCCGCTTGACTGTCGCGCTTGTTGCGAAGGATCGCACTCCACTTTTTCGCAAAGAAATCGGCGTACTCGCCGCTATTGAGCAATCGATCAACGGCCGATTCGTACTTCGATTCACTCGAATCCGCCAGAAATTGTTGCGTCTCTTCAAGCGTCGGTAAGCGCCCACAAATATCAAGTGAAGCGCGACGAATGAACGTCGAATCATCACACAGTTGCGAAGTCGGAATGCCGAGCGATTTCAGTTTTGCAAACACATGTTCATCGACCAAGTTGCGAACCGCAGGCCACTCGGCAACTTCAGCACCCAGCGGGATACTAACGCGGAACACGCCAACCTTGCCCTGATAACGAGCCATGATCGCCGCATCGCCCGCGCGATCCGTCAACTGCACCAACCCAGTATCACTGACAGTCGCCAGGTCGCTGTTGTTCGAATCGAACTGAGCCGTACGAGTAATGTCTTCCGACTTGCCATTCGAATAGTGCGCGACAACCGACAACTGCTGGCTGCTGTTTGTTGCCAAAGTACGCTCTGTCGGTGTCACTTCGATGCGCGATACAACCGCATCGGAATCATTGCCATACGGCATGCCTTGCGCAATCCAACGCCGCATCACTCGATACTCTTGCGAATCCGCTTGCAGGCGTTGCCCGCCGCCGTGCGGTGAAACATTGATCGCTTTGGTAAGCAACAAACTCTGATCAGGATCCGCCGGGAACAGACGGCGACCGCGAGCTTCATTCACCAGATGCTCGTAATCCTCGCGCGGTTCGAATCCCAGCAACGAAAGTTTAAACCCGTTTTGTCCAGCCGCTTTGCCATGGCAACCTCCGCCGTTGCAGCCCAGCTTGGTAAAAATCGGCACAACCTGATTAGGAAAACTGACCGGTTCAATCGTCTCCATGCCAACAATCTCGATCGCCAACTCAGCCGTTGCATCGCTTTTCGTTTCGTCGCTCCTAATCTTCCCGGTGATCCGACCGCTACCGTTCGCCAGCGGCGTCACGAATCCGGCAGCATCGATAGTCGCAAGCTTGGCCGGTTCAACGGAAAACGTTGCAATGCGCGTCACATCGAATGCTTGCTGCGTGGGCGAAGTTGCCGTCAATTGCAATTGCCAACGAGCGTCACGTCCGTGCAGCGTGATTTTCGATTCGCTCGCTTCGAACCTTAACTTCTCAACAGCGATCGCAGGCGGCTCGTTCGCATTCGCATTTATGTTCGCCGGTCGCATGGGCTCAGCCGCGCAAGCAACTAAACCGCTGACGCAGCTATACAACGCAAACAAACATGCGATTCCGAGCGCGTTCTTTAACAGCGATGGCATGGAAACTACACTTGTAAAAAACAGGGTGGGAAGGAAGGCGGGAGTGTAAAGCGGTGACGATCAACTCGGTTTAAATCAATTCGGCGATCGGCGGATGATCGACCAAGTATTGCGGCCGCCCGGTTGGGTCGACCAAAGTGGTTGTCGATGTATCGATACCCAAGTTGTGGTACAGCGTCGCGATAATCTCTTGCATGTGCACAGGGCGTTCGGTGGCATACTCGCCCAGTCGATTTGTGGCTCCGATCGCTTGGCCAGCTCGAATGCCGCCGCCCGCCAAGAACGCACAGCTCACATTCGACCAGTGATCGCGACCCGCGCCGTTGTTAATCTTCGGCGTTCTCCCAAATTCGCCCCAAACGACGATGCTGACGTCGTCCAATATTCCACGTTGATCCAAGTCTTCAATCAATGCGCTGAGGCACTGATCAAGTTTGCCGCCGTGGTCGCGAACCAAGTCGAAGTTCTGACCGTGACTGTCCCAGCGACCAAAGCTCAAACTCACACAGCGAGCGCCCGCTTCAACCAAGCGACGTGCGATCAACAAGTGATCATTACAAGTCGGTGCACCATCGTACTGATACTGGTAAGGCTTGCCGTCGCCGTAACGCTGGACAACTTTGGGATCTTCCTTCGACAGATCCAGCGCGTCGAGCAACTTGCTACTCGTCAACACATCCAACGCCCGCTCACCGAAAACATCCATCCCCTCCATCGTGCCCTTTGAATCGATGTCACGACGGAGCGTGTCAATACTTGTCAACAACTGCCGACGGTCTTGCAGTCGATCGAGTGAAATGCCGTTCAACTTCATATTGTCCATTCCCGGTCCATCGGGCTTGAACGGCGAGTACGCTGCACCGAGAAAGCCGGTCGCACCTGGGTCAGACCAAGGCACGTGCTGAGTCTTGGCCGCTAAGCCGATATTGGCTGGCACCGCAGGATCCACTTGACCGCGCAGTTTTGTCACCGCCGCGCCGATTGAAGGGCGTCCGCCAAGCGGTTTGAGATCGTCCGGGAACCAGCCGGTCATGCATTGGAAGGCTTCGTGCCGATCTTTGCATCCGACAACCGAACGAATCACAGCCGCTTTGTCCATGCACTTCGCAAGCTGCGGAAACACTTCGCAAATCTGGATGCCAGCAACCTTTGTCGCAATCGGACGGAACTCGCCGCGAATCTCCGACGGCGCTTCGGTCTTGATCTCCCACATGTCTTGATGCGGCGGACCACCGGCCAAAAAAATATTGATAACCGCTTTATGTCCCAAGCCCGATTTCAAACTCGCCTGCTGCTTCGATTCAGCTCGCAATAGATCCGCTAAACCAAAACCGCCGGCGCCAAAAGTCAAGCCACCGATCGCCAGAAAACTTCGGCGCGAAATTCCATCACAATAGCGACCCGACTTGCCGAAGATCGTCAGCATGGCAACACCGTTTTTTGGTAGGTAGGATAGGTGGGAGGGACCGAGCACGAATTCCGTTCGTTCCGGCAGCAGACATTGTTGTCTGGTCGTCGTCTGCGATGCAAGTGGAGAACCGGCTTGCTTCCGCCATTGACTGCTGAATTCTACCATAGATCGCGGTGCAAAGCCAAGTTCTCGACCTTTACCAGCCCGCGTTCAGCTACTTAGGTGCACCCGCCTTCGTTTTCTTCTTCGCAGCCGGATCAGGCGCAAGCAAGCCATCGTCCGGTTGGTTCCACAACCGCCACGGGTCATTCAAGCGACGCATCTCTGCCAACAGCAGCGATTCCATCTCAGCCAACTGGTCAGCGTACTTCGGATCACTCGCCAAATTAACTTGCTCAGGTCGAGGTGAGGCATGCGACAGTTTGCGAACGCCGGCTTCCTGATGCTCCTTCAGAAACTCATTTTCATTGTCAGCCAAGTTGAACAGTTGGGTTTCCTGAACCGCACCATCGAGCACATCGTACTTCATCAGTTTCCAATCGCCTCGCTTGACACAACGCATCCCGGGCTTCGTTCCGCCGTTGTACACGCCGTACAAAACGTCGCGAACATGCGATTGCTTGCCTTCGAGGACCGGTTTGAAACTGATCCCTTCATTGGTCTCAGGCGCAGCGATGCCCGCCAAATCGCAAAGCGTCGCGAGCATGTCTAGCAGATAGACATTTCCTTCAACACGGCTGCCCGCACGGATGCCAGGACCTGCCACGATCAACGGCACACGCCAAGTGTGCTGATACAAATTCTGCTTGCCTTGCAAACCGTGCCGACCGATCGCCATCCCATGATCTGCGGTATAGATGATGTAAGTGTTGTCTAACTCGCCCATCGCTTCGAGCCGCTTGAGCACGCGATCGATCTGCGTGTCGATGTACTCGCTACAAGCGAACTGGCGGCCCAGTTCGTTGCGAATCGTTCGTTCGTCGCGATTCTCCCACACGCCGCTAACATCCACTTCGTCGCGCAGTCCAGGATGCCCATGCGGAAACGGATGCGCTGGCAAATAATTGATCGGTAACGGCGGTTGCTTTTCATTCGCGGCCGGCAACGTTCGCTTATCCGTGTGATTGGTCGCACCGTACTTCGCCAGCAATTCCACTTTGCCATCGCGCGTATCGTGAGGATGTGAGAAACCAAAGTAAATCAGAAATGGATCTTCATCCTTCGATGCTTCGCGCTCTTGAAGATAGTCCAGCACCTGCTCAGCGTGCCACGCGCTTCCAGACTCATCGGTGCCGCCGCGTTTCGTTGCATCTTTGCGGACCGTAAACAGCTTGTTCGCCGCT
>JBGSJB010000453.1:0-3389 GCA_041742175.1 Pirellulaceae bacterium | reverse complement strand
TGAAGCACGCGCGGCAGCCGCCGTTGTGCATCAGCACGTGGTGCCGATTTACAACGTCGAGACAGAACGTGAATCGCCTTTCATCGTCATGCAGTTTGTGTCAGGCGAATCGTTGCAGGCACGCATTGACCGCAATGGACAGCTCGAGTTACGCGAGATTCTACGCATCGGTATGCAAGTCGCCGATGGGCTATCCGCCGCTCACCAGCAGGGGCTTGTACATCGTGACATCAAGCCTTCAAACATCTTATTGGAAGAAGATGTCGATCGAGCGCTCATCAGCGACTTTGGACTGGCTCGCGCCGCGGATGATGCCAGTCTGACTCGTTCTGGCTGCCATCCCGGCACACCGCAGTACATGTCGCCGGAACAGGCAGTCGGTCAAAGCGTTGACGCACGCAGCGACTTGTTCAGCCTGGGAAGCACACTCTACACGATGTGCACCGGAAGACCACCGTTCCGAGCTGAATCTACCTACGCTGTGATTAAAAGAATCAGTGACGAAATTGCGACGCCGATTCGCGAACTGAACCCCGACACTCCGGAATGGCTCGTGCTGATCATCGAGAAATTGATGGCTAAAGCAAAAACGGAACGCTTCAATTCCGCAAGTGAAGTACGTGAACTGCTCGAAGCGTGCTTAAGCCACGTACAACAGCCAGAGAACTTTAAGCTGCCTCCCCGCATATCAACACTAGAACTACCCAATTTTCGAAAACTCGCATTCCTAAGACGTTACCAACTTACTCTTGGAGTACTAATAATGCTTAGTCTATTGACGGCTGTCGCTGTGGGGTTTTTATTTCAAACGAGCACTTTAGAACCTCTCACGCAGTTTGATGAAACACAAGCGGAAGTCCTAGGACATGGTTACGCGCGGCATGGTGACTTCATCTATTTTGATAAGCAACGCATCGATCAAGCCGGTAGAGAAGATTTCGACAGGTTTGCGAGACTTGCCAATTTGAAGCTAAGTCAATGTGCGGACATCGACGCGGCGACCTTCAAGGCTCTAAGCGAAGAGTACACCAAGGATGGAAACAAAGTGTATTACAAATGGATCAGCTCCGGACGCTTTTGGGTCGTTGAACTACCGCTGGCGGATGCCAAGAGCTTCGAGGTCATCGGCTTCAATCTTGCAAAGGACTCGAAGAATGTGTGGTGGCACGGCGAGCCTCTACAAGGTGTCGATCCAAAGACTGTCGAACTTGTGAATCCTGGATTTGTTTGGAAAGATGCTAAGAGTGTTTGGTACCAAAAAGAAAAGATTTCTGGCGCCGATGCAAAGACGTTCCGACATCTAGAACAGGCGTTTTACCGGGATGCGAATCGAGTCTATTGGTCGATGACGCCGCTGGATGGTGCCGATCTCGATACGTTTCGCACTTTTGGAAACGACAGTCCGTACGCTGCAGATCGACGCAGTGTTTGGCGCGGCGATAAACAGATCACAGGATTTGATGCGCCGACGTTTCAGGCAATTCACCAATCTGTCATTAAGGACAAAAACGGTGTCTACGCCGGCGATCAATCAATTGAGAACGCTGACCCTAGAACTTTCCTCAAAGTAGCGGACCTTGATACGTTTCTTTCAGCGCTCTTGGCGGATGATCATCAGTACTACGTGTTTCTGCCGAATTATGGTGACGTCTATCAAGTCACATCGACAGCCAATTCGCTGAAGGTCAAGCGTTCAATCTGGCCACCTGGAATCAAGCAAAAAGATCCCGTGGCCATCGCGACTGCAGAATTCACCGAGACCACCGGTTGGCAGGCGTTGAGTATCGCGGCTGACCCAGCGATCAACACGGCGCAATTGCAGAATCGAGAAGCGCACGTGTTGAATATCTACACTGACCAGTTCACCAAGGCTTGGGAGATTATTCGCGAAAGAAAGATTCAGAACAACTCGGTCGCCCAGGCGACGCCCGCAGAGGAGCTCTCACAAGAAGATATGCCTAAAAAAACAAAACGATCAAGCGAAGGCTGGCAGTCGGATATTGTCGCTTTCGACACCTATCTCGGTGAACTCGTGGGCAAGGCAAGGGTTCCTGATAAGCCATCGCTGGAAAAGCGAGTCACGATCATCCCTGGCAGTCAAGAAACAAATTCTGAAGTCCTGCCCGTTACTGATGGTGCCGGCGGGTTTGTCGACTTGGCCCCAGCCGAGGAGACCGTTCAGTTTCAAGTGAACGATGCGCTGAAAGGGCAAAAGGTAAAGTGGGAATTTGAATTGGCACTCGACGCGGCTACGGCTTTCAATGGTGTTGCCCAACTCCAACCGAAAGTCGCCTCCAACGTGAAAGCAACGTCATTTCTCGCAGTGATTAGGATTAAGTCAGCCGCCCAACTCGACTTCAAGGCCGGAGATGTCGTACGACTGGACGCAACAATTGGGGACGCTTCTGAAAATAAGGGGCTCGCCGCGCTTTTAGCTCCCTCTGGCCCCGTCGCGATTTACCATCTCGATTCAACCACACATCCTGTTTTCTGGTTGGGCCTTAAGGACGCCAAAATTTCGGGGCCGACTCGAAAGACGGCAGCGCTCCACCAGCCCACTCCTGAAGTTACCGCCTTTGCGAAAGACTTGCTCCAGGCGTGCATGGTTTACGACGAAAAGAAGCTGGTCCAACTTTACGCTGCCGAGGTGCAATTGCTTCCAGGAAACCGCCTATTCTCTTTTGGACTCGAAGTCCCCCGGAAAATGACCGAATCGGGGGTCCCGGTGAAGCGTGACGAAATGCTCGTGGCTCTCAAAAAGCAGGCCGCGCGAGATCCCATGCCGGCCTTTGTTGCTGGAACGCTCGTCAACGCGTTTCGAATCGAGCAACTGGACGTTGCGGTGGGTGACTATGCAACGGAACCGAATCAGCAGAGCGAATCTCTTTTCCGATCGATTCGATTCAAGATCGAGCGGAATGATGTTTTACTAAAACTCTCAGTGCCAGGTGCATTCCGATTCGTGCAACTGCGTAAAGCGGACGATCAATGGAAAGTCATAGCCGAGTACTAACGGGGGCTGTACTTCAACTTAAAACTCGATTGGGTCCATCGACAAAAAATGAATGAATTGAAAACAGCAAGTTGCCGGTCGGCCCGAACGACTCGGTCTGTCCGACTTCTTTCGACGAAGTGTTGAACCCGATTTTAATCCTCGTTCAGGAACAACGGTTTAGCGTTTGTTAACGCGAATCGGAACGCCCGATGATGGCCCCATCGTAACGTTACGACGCTTGGGAACGACCGGATTGGTATCGACTAGCTCAAGCTGATAACGCTTAAGGATCGTACCGAGCACAATCGCCATTTCATAGGATGCAAACGCGGCACCGATACAACGTCTGTGCCCGCCGCCAAAAGGCATGTATTCGAACGCCGAGTAGCTGTGT
>JBGSJB010000452.1:0-8004 GCA_041742175.1 Pirellulaceae bacterium | reverse complement strand
GCTGCGCTTCAGAGTTCTCGACGGCTTGTGTACGATCTTCGATGACGGCGCGTTCCATCACACGTTGCTTGTATTCCATTTCGGTGATCAAGCGTGCTTTTAAGATCTGAGCTAATCCGATCGCCTCACGTTGCAGGGGGGCTCATCGTGTCATCGTTCTGTAACTGCGAATCAAAGAAGCCTCGGAGGCTAACGAAGCTTGAATTACCCGACAGATGGCAAATGGGTGGTCCGTGCTGATGCTTACAGCCTTTCTTGCAACCGCCCACACAAGCGCCGATGCTGCTGTGAATGTATTGCCGTTCGGCCATCGTAAGATCCGCTTGGACCAGATGCTGAAACTCTTCGAGGATCGCCAGTCGCGTGCTGTTGTTAGCTAGAGCGAGCAACATCAGTGCGCTCGACAAACTGGTTACGTCCATCGAATGCAGAGACAGCAGTTTGTTTCCGGTCTGCAGCAGTTCCGAATCCATCGTGCGCAGTTCGTTGACGAAATCGGCACCGAAGAACGCATTCAAGTACAGTTGATCGCGCTCGGCTTGCGTTGCGCCGGGGTATAACCCGCGAGCTTCTTCGGCACGCAATGACGCTACGTGAATAACCGCTTTGCGGAGCATCTCAGCCGACTGTACGGTCAAGAAGCGCGCTTGGTCGATGTAAGTTTGGATGCGGTTGGCGACCACTTCCAACTCATCCGCTTCGTCGCCGTTAATCTGTGTCGAGTGGACGTTGATGCGAACTTGACCTTGTGGCGAATCGATTTGGTCGACCATCATGCGAACTTGGTTCACGCCTTTGAGCGGGCCGCGGAGATGGAGCAAGCCTTCGCCGATTACCGAGATGCTGACTTGTGCAACTGGATCGTCGCTGAGCGGATTGCCGGCGGCGAAAGTGTCTGGATCGGCGTGAGCTGCGGCGGTCTCCATGCGGAACTGATCGGTGCGGGCGAGCTCTTCTTCACGCTGAGCGCTTTGCCAGCGTTCATTAGTTGCCACTTCGGTGTCGCGCGCGGTTCGAACTTGTGATTCGAGCGTTTCAGCTTGCTGTGCAAAGCTGCGAGCGGTGTTTTGCAGTTGGTCGACGATCTGCTGTTTGCGTGCTTCGCCGTCTGGTGCAACGGGTTGTGCAGCGGCGGATTGGAGTTGTTGAATTGTCGAGTTGAGCGCGCGTTGCGTATCGCTGAGTTGATTCTCAAGTTCGCGAGTTCGCTGCGCGGCTTGCACGGCAGCGCGTTCGGCAGACATGCGATTCGTAGTTCGCGAATCAGCTTCCTGTCGCGACTTGTCCGCTAGTTGACGTCGGGCTGCGACTTCTTGGCGATTGTAAGACTGAACACGACGATTCAGGATCTGCGCGACGCGATGCGCATCGCGATAGAAATACAATCGCGCAACTCGTGTTTCAACTTTGTCGTTGGGATTGAAGCCGGTTGGAACTTTGCGGGGAGCGACGAACTCGGGAAACTCGACCATCGGCGCATTACCACGATTCACACCCGCGGTGACTGGATACGCTTCAGCAGCGAGTTGCAGTGGACCGCCGAGGACTTTTACAAAGTTCCCGCGCAGTGTTCCATCGGAACCTTCCAGTACATTGCCATAGAAGTCCACGAGATCCGTGCCGACTACAGTGACTTGATAGTAACCTGCCGTGGCGGTGGGAGTAGGCGTAAACGTGATCACCGTATTGGAAGCATCCAACTTCGAACTGCCGGTAATCGTTACCACTGCCGAGCCGCCGCCGAACTGGCCCGACTCGCTGAAGCGAACGTGTAGCAATTTTTCGAATTCGGCTGCGTCCTTGAGACGAATCGGTCGCGAGAATTCGATTTGAATGGTTTTTTCGCGAAGTGCGCTTCCAAACGAGTCCGGTCCGATGTTTTGCACTCGGAAGCCGTTGGTTAGTACGTCAACTGTCGCTGGCGTTGGTTTGCTTTTCTCAAGCGGTGTGTCGCCTGCGAACAACCTCGCTTCGATCAGATTGATTCCTTCCAAGAGATTCGCATTCTTGAAAGTTGCACTCTTGTTTTTGATCGTTGCAGGTTCTGAGATGGGTTGTTCGCCGCGATAGAGGATGCAAGCGACAGTGTTATCTGGATTCGCATCGCTCGTTTCTACGGTGACTTTGACTTCGGGTGGCGCAAATTGCTTGGTCGCATCCGCTTTGTTAGCGCCAACTTTGTTTACGCCGACTTGATCGATCCGCGTGACTATCTCATCTTGGCGGTTACCGATTGGCGTCGCCTTAACGATCTGTTTGCTGAACGTATGACCTCGCAGTTGGCTTGAATCGCTAACGGAAGCGAAATGCAGATTGACATGTTCGAAGCTCCTGCCTGTCAAACGGCGAAAATCAACTTCTTGAGCCAACTCGTGCAGGTCGGATAGGTTTCGCGTCGGTACCGTAACAACGCCCAATACTTCGCTTTCGTTTTTAGAATTAGTCGCCAGCGTGATGCCGACAACAGCGTCGGTCTTCTCGTAAACTCGTAATAAAGTCCCTACCGTGCTGGTCCGGTCTTGAAAGATTTTTACAGGAATTTCATCTCCCGCGGGCGCTTCTACCCAGGGGTAGAACGCGCTGATGCGAGTCTTGCTCACGCTTGGTGCGAAAGGACCATTTGATGTTCGCTTGCGAATGCGAACACCCTCACTACCTGAGGCGTGCAGTTCCACATAGAGCTTATAGTTGGGCTTGCTGTCAAACTTCTTCGCGACAAATTGGATTCGAAAGTCGTTGCTTGCGACTTTCGAGAAGTCGAAAGTGAGCGTTAGTGGAGTGGTGCCTTGCGAAATTGTGGGTGGTATTAGATCTTTGCCCAGCTCGGGTTGGGACAAAGTCACCTCCACCGTTGGATCAATTTCGATGGATTCAAGTTCGAAAACTGCACTCTCGCCGCGCAACCAGACGACTGAATCTGAGCCTTTCAGATTCTTGCCTGGCCAAATCCAATTCGTCCCACCAAAATTATCAACGACTTCCATTAGCTCTGGAAGTTTCTCATCTGTGACAATTTGATAAGCGACCGGGACGACTCTTGAATCGTCGATGAAACGCGGTGCGGGGTTTTGTTTCTGAAGATGCGAAGCGTTCGAATTTATGGGAATGCGTGCGGGTTCACGGGCTGCTTTGTGGCCGTGGATAGCGATTCGCAGACCGATGCCCCAAACTGCAATTAGAAACAAACCGACACCTAGAACGATTGCTTGACGCACTGCGTTGGCCTCCTGCCGATTCGCTTGTCACGAACGCTTGCAAATGACGTTGCGAGAGTAGTCTGCGCCGTCTAACCGCTACAATCGGCAAACTCTGAGAGCCGGGTGAGTACGTTTCAGAATGTACGTCGAAATTATGGCGCGGCTACGCCGGATAGATTGCAAGCGTTGCGTAACTGCGAGTTTGCCATCAAAAGCTTTGTCGAGTTTGGAGTGCGGCGTAGCCGTGTCCGAACACTGCTGAGCCTCGGCGACGAACATCCGTGAAAACGCCTACTTCGCGTCGCAGTAGTGGTGAATAACCGTGCATCGTTACCAGCGGTTGACCGTTCTCGGCGCACGCACAGCGAACAATTTGACTTTCGTTCGCGTCGCCTGATTCGCACCCGCAATCGTTTGGATCAACGCACGGCCGGCCGCCTTTGAAGCAGATCGGTTGAATCGTCAACGGCTTCCACTCACCTTGGTCGGTTTTGAATTGAATTTGAAGATGCAGGACTACTGGCGTTTTCGACTTGATGTAAGGAATCTTTAATTCCCAGTGGCCGTTGGCTTGTGTGCTCAGTTCCATACCTTCGAGCAGCACAAGTCCTGTTCGCGCGTCCTCTTGGCCAGCGATGCCGTAACCGTTTTGCGTGAAATAAGCCGGTGCATCAAAGATGACATGCGATACCACTTTGTCCGTATGCCATACCGACTCAGCGATGCGTAGATCGTCTTCAAACTTATTCAGCAAGTCTTCGCCTTGCTGGGCAACTTTGCGAAGTGAAGTTGAAGGTTGATCCGGCTGCGGCTGGTTTGACTGGCTGTCCACAGGTTGAACGTTCTCAGTTGCATTCACAGTAGCGTTCCCATTAGCGTTCATTGCAGATTGTTGGTTTGCAATCGCAATGAGCTTCGCGTCATGCGTATTGTTCCCCGGTGCAGTGCTGGTGTGATGCGTCGCGTTGCCTTGCGTCATGTTTGCGCTCGGATCTGGAATGGGAGTGTGAGGGTGTTGGTTCCTGAGTTCGGAAGATTCTTCAGCTTCCGACGGTGAAGGTGATGATTCGTCTGGTGGAGCAGGAGTTAAGTTTGGTGTCTGATTTGAAGGAATAGTTTGTTGATCGTTTACTTGAACTCGAGGAGTGTGCGGCATGGAAGCTGGAGTTGGAAGCAACTCCGCGTTAACTCCTCCTGCGGGGCGACTCTGCGTACTAGCATTCAAGTCTGGATCGATCGCGGGCTGGGAGTGCTCAAGTTCCACGAAGCTGGAATTGACGTTGCCAAAGATACTTGCCGCTTCATCGAATGAGGGACGCGAAGTGATCGAGATCTTTTTGATTGCGTCAACGATCGCTTTGCGTCTAACGGCGTTTTCGTTTCGCAGTGAGTACAGCGAGTTGACGGGCTCGTACTGGATCCACAACGTGTGCGACGGTTCGCTGGTCATGGCACAGCCGTCGCCAACGACGCGACTGAACCGAAGCGCGTGACGACCGACGGGAAGTTCTTTAAGACTGAATTCGAAACAGCACTCATCGATGCGTTCTGATTTTGTGTCCTCAAGTCGATCGCAGTGCATCACCATCTCAGCGGCGGGCGGCATTGCAAACCGTACGATCATGGAGTCGCGATAGACTTTGACAATTTCGCCATTCTTGATCGGCGATGTGCCAAGTTCTATGGAGCCGACGGCAACGACTTCGGGCTTGGCGGGGGCAACGATTTCGATCCAGAGCGCGTCGGATGAAACGAGTTGACCGAGCAAGCGCACTTCGAATTGAACTGTATGTTTGCCGAGCGGTGGGCAGTTCCAGAGAACTTCGCGGGTAGCACCTTGCTCGTTGAACAACCATTCGTTCGTCAACTTGAAATGCTCAGGGTGTGCTGCAGAACCGTCGACAAACAAACGGAACTCAGTTGGAAACGCGTCACTTTCGACATGCAAAGTGAACTTCAGCGGACCGTACTCAACTTTTGCGGACCTGGTCACGCTGGAAGCGAATAATTGGCTGCCATCAGCCGACTGAACGTCCAAATGCAACCGAATCCCGTTCGCGTAGGGACTAGTGAAATGGGCTTCAGAATCCAAAAGGGCGTCATTGCCGAACGCGGACAGGTACCGATCTTCGATTGAGTTAAACCGAGAGTCTGCAAAGTGTCTAAGGCCAAGCGAGTGCCAAGCGAAGTGATTTGCGCAGTTCCCAGTGCAGGCGTGTTTGTTGAGGTGGCCTGCCAAATGGTCGATTCCGAACGCATGGACCGACATAAAAATCAGACTTGCGCAGGCCAGCAAGGATGCCGTGATTTGCAATTGCATGGGAAAGCTCCGAGGAGGGGCAACGATCGAATCTCACCAATCAAGACTAATTCGATTCCACCCTTCTCAAGCCGATTCTGCTTATACCGCCGGGTTGTTTGCGAGTTGCGGACTCAATTGCAACGATTGAAACAGCTTTGCTGGCAATGCGATCGCGTTTCGGGCACCTCGCGATCGCCTTGTTAACGGCTTAATCGCCGATCGAAACACGGTCACGATTGGCGCGTTGATTCGATTAGGAGGCGAAGACATTCATAAAACACCTGTTTTCGCTTTTCGATCCTTCCACTAGAATCTGTTCTTTCGAAATTTACGCCGTTCCTGCAGCCTGCTACTGCTGTGTTTGATAATCCAACTTGCAACATCAAGGACAACGAAATGACTCGACAAATTGCTCCAGGAACTCCAGATTACAACAGGGCTCTACAGATGTTTCGTGTGATGAAGACCGCAGAACGTCGCATGAACGACCCGACTATTGGCGGTTCGAAGCGCAAAAAAGCGGCTCAACGGTTCAAGGAATTCCGCAAAGTGCTGATTGCTCGAGATTATTGCGTAACAACCGAGCCGATCGTCAAATAATCTGTCGATCGAAACTCACTCCTCGATCGACTCGATCCCCAGTTCTTCGGCGGGTAGATCGAGTAAGCTTTGTGACGGCGCCGTTGGTGTAGCGTGAAATGCTGCTTTCGCGAATCGATCGGGTTTGGCGATTGGAGTTAGCGGTTTGTCGGTCGGTCGAACAATCAGATTGCGCTGGCGGACCGCTACAATTTCAACTCGTTGACCGGCTTCAACGTAGCCCGCTTCGGCCATGGCGTTGAACGGTTTGCGACCGATGGTTAATTGTCCTGTGGGCATCAGCGGATATTCGCTCTCCACAACGCAGCCGATCCAGTGTTGAAGTTCATCTTGTCCGGCGGCATCGGGCTTACGCAACTCGCTTGGAGGCGGCAGCACAATGCGTCTCGCAACTGGCGTATGTGGCCAGATTCTAAGCGTTAAAATAGCAAGCAAAGGAATGGAGGCGGCGACTAGCGTTAACATGGTCATTCCCGTACTCGTTCCCGCCCGAAAGCCGAATAGGACACTACCTAGAGCGGCAAGAAACGACAACATTACCAACATCCCAGCGCTCGGTACGTAGGCATCGATCACCGCCAAGCCGATCGCCAAGATGTACAATATGACCGCGAAAAAAACTGGGTTGACGGTTTCCATAGTTGCTACAAACGCTGAGTTACTCTCTCTCTGACGACTATGATACGCTAACCGCTGTCAACCGCGCAGTAAATTCATCCTAGCAAATTCGATTCCGTGCACATGGACCGTAGCGAAACATTTTGGAGTCGCTTTGAATGCTGATTGAAATGCAAGGCAATGGCTACCGTATAGCGGCTCCAGCTAAGTTGAATCTTTTTCTCGAAGTGCTGGGCAAGCGGGAAGATGGTTACCATGAAATCGAATCTCTGATGTGCCCAATCTCGCTGTGTGACGTTCTGGAGTTTCAGCCCATCGAGGAACCCGAGATCCGTTTGGAAGTCGTGCTACCGACGGACTCGATCAACTGCGATAACTCAGCTATTGAGAACGATCCGGCGTGGGACGTCCCATTGGATGAAACTAACTTAGTCTATTGCGCGGCAAAGTGCATTCGCGATGCATTGGGCGTATCGCGCGGGTGTTCGATCAAGCTGACGAAGGCGATTCCCTCGTCGGCTGGTTTGGGCGGTGGGAGCAGCGATGCGGCAGCGACCGTTGTGGCGGCAATGCTTGCATGGGACCAATGGGATCGATTGCGAGCCGCAAAAATTTGTGAAACTCTGGGCAGCGACCTGAATGTCTTCCTTGGTGATGTAAACCGGATAGGGCTATCACTTGCACAAGGCCGCGGCGAAAAGTGTAGAGTCCTTGCAGCCGCTCCCGAACTCGAATTTGTAGTGACGCATCCTCCCGCAGGCTGCTCAACCAGCGCAGTTTACGCAAATTGGCTTAAGTCGTCGCAAACCCGAAGCGCCGAACCACTCGTAAGCGCCCTTCAAAGCTGCCAAATTGAACGAATTGGAAGTTTGCTTTCCAATGCTCTAACGAGTAGTGCGCGTCAGGTTACACCTTGGATAGATAACCAGTTAAGGTTCTTCCTGGCATGCCAGTTTCAGTATAATGCGATGACGGGTAGCGGATCGAGTTGCTTTGCATTGGCTTCGCATAACTATGAAATGGCGGAGGTGCGTCGAGCGGCTCAAGCCGCTGGACTGTCGAGAGTCTATGCTGTTAAATCTTGGTTCCAGCCGTCTATCGAAGAGCAGATTAGGCTCATTCGTTCTTCATAGGCATTTCGGCTGACGATCCACGTCGCGTGCATGGGGGCAGTTGCAGTGGAGATAACTGAAGTTCGAATCAAATTGATGGAGGAGTCGGAAGACCGCCTTCGTGCTTTTTGTTCTATCACCTTTGATGGATGTTTCGTTGTTCGAGATTTGAAGA
>JBGSJB010000451.1:0-2521 GCA_041742175.1 Pirellulaceae bacterium | reverse complement strand
TTGATTGCGCCCTTCGATGGCTTTGTAACGAGTCGTCATGTGGATGCAGGTCACTATGTGCAACCCGCTGGAGCGAACAACGCGCAGCCGCTGATGACGGTCTCGAATGTGAGTAAGGTTCGAGTTTTTGTGAACATTCCTGAAAGCGAAGCGGCTTGGGTTAACGCGGGTTTTAGTGACGCGAGTTCTGGCGATCCAGTTACGATTCTCTCTCCCTCGCTGCCCGCTGGAAAAATCGAATCGCGAGTCACTCGTACCAGTTTGCAAGTTGATCCGCAGAGCCGATCGCTGTCGGCCGAAATCGAGCTTGATAATAGCGATTTGATTTTGCTGCCTGGCGCGTTCGTTACAACCAAGATGCTATTGGAGCAGCGCGAAAATGTTTTAACATTGCCGACGGGTGCCATCGTAAAGGACGCTGATGGAACCAAATGCTGTGTTGTCATCGATGGCAAGGTTCAGCAGCGCGCGATTGAGCTGGGGCTTCGCGTGGGCGACGACGTTGAAGTTAAATCCGGGCTCGATGGCACTGAAACCGTGGTGCTCGTACGAGCCGCTTCGTTGCAGGCGGGACAACAGGTTGAGATCATTGGCAAGTAGAGCGCGAACAAAACTAGTGGTGGCAACTTTCAGTCGCCAACTCACTAAACCTCAACCAAAAGTCGACCTCATATTCGGATTCTACTTCCGCTTTTCGATCGCGCCATCGACAGTGATCGCAAGTTCTGCTGACTGCTTCAGCTCTGCGATGGGTTTCTGGCCGGGTAGGCTGAGGGTCGTTGGGAAACAGCGTGTCATGGTCAAGACGCTGCGAGCGGGCATTTCCACTTCGTCGGTGCTATCGTTGGCTTCCACAACGAGTGTTCGCATCTCGTCCGATTCGTTCGTAACTTTGATTTTGATCGCTGCAGATTTGGGGCGGGCAAATAATTGGACTGCGTAGTAGGTTTCTTCGTCCGTGGTTGCGACTGCAACTGCTGTGTGCGTAACGTAATCCGCTAGCATGTTCTCGCGATGTGGCGGCGAGTCGATCCAGCCTTCAGCGAACGCTTTGATGAGGCCTTCGGTGGTCACTTCGCCGGTGTTGGTGCGATACGCGATATTCTCTCGAACGACGCAGTACTCGTAACCTGCCGCTTGGACTCGTTCAGCCGGTGTGCTGCCGTCGGCATGATGTCCGTATTTCCCTGTCGAGGCCATGAACTTTGCGAACTTCAAAGCCGCTTGCTTGAGTTCCTCGTCGACTTCAACGGCTTTCAGGTCGTTGCTTATTCGGAACTCATTCGTCTTTTTGACAACCGCTTGCTCCACGTCCGCAATCAGGGATGCTTGATTGACCCGTTCGGCAGCCAACGCAATATTGCCAATTGAGTTACCAAACATGCTGCTGAGGATACAGATCGCTAGGTGAGCGATCACTGATCGTGTTTGTGGTCGAGCTGGCATGATTTACCTTCGCGGGATTTGTCAGCAGAAACTTGTGCTATTCGTACTCTATGCCCAGGTTCAGGCTCGTCCCCAATCTCGTACTCGTACTCAGACACCGCCGGTACTCGTACTCGATCTGGGCTGTTGATTCGGTTCGAGTACGAGTACGAGAACCATTGCATTGAGTACGAGTACGGGAACTAGATTGACCACAAGCACGAGCATGCGGAGTTAAGAAGCCATTGCGGAGCAGCTCTCTTCGCACGTGCGACAACATTGGACGCAATTGTCCATATTGCCGACTTTCTCGCAGCTTTCTGCACATGCCTTGCATATTTCAGCGCAGGCTCTGCCATACAGTGCCTGATGTTCGCTATTGCGGCTCATGAAATCGATGCAAGTTGCACAGGCAGCGATGCAATCGAGCATCAGTTTAACGTGCGTTTGTTCAACGTGCTCACCGCCTTGCGTTAAACAGTGACTGGTCAGAGTGTCCGCGCAGATAGTTTGGCATTCGTGGCAGTTTTGAATGCATTCTTTCATGGATGCGGTTGCATTGCTCATCGGTTCGCCTCCTCGATAAAGCTCGATACAAGTGATGGCGGCGCCGTTGCCGCTGCCAAACAAAGTTTGCATCTTGCATACCACGCAAGGCGATTGCGCGGAGGCTTTTCGAAAGCGCACGAATTATTGATTGCGGCGCGCTTGTAAACTTGCGGCGGTTAGCGTGTTTCGCAGAAGCATAGCGATTGTTAGTGGTCCGATTCCGCCGGGAACGGGAGTGATGGCCGACGCGACTTGTTTGATGGCGTCGAAGTCGACGTCGCCGACGAGTTTATCGCCTTCGCGATTGATACCGACATCAATTACAACTGCACCCAACTTCACCATGTCGGCAGTAATCAAGCGCGGGCGACCGACGGCTGCCACGAGAATGTCGGCGGTACGAGTGATTGATGAAAGATTGGCACATTGGCTATGGCAAACGGTGACGGTCGCGTTAGCGTACTCGCGGCCCAAGCCGATATCGCGCTGCATCAACATATTCGCCAGCGGCTTGCCAACGATATCGCTGCGACCGACGACGACGACG
>JBGSJB010000450.1:0-1528 GCA_041742175.1 Pirellulaceae bacterium | reverse complement strand
GATGGTTGCGTCGCAGTCGACCCGAGTTGCATCGAAGGCTGGGCGTCGCTTATGCGTGGATCGCTCTGCTGCTGGTCGCTCCGAGCGGTTTGGCGATGGCATTCAAAGCGAGTGAAGCGATTGCAATTGCTGGCTTCGCAGTGCTCGCAATCGCCACGGTCGCTTGCACTTGGCTCGGTTACCGCGCCGGCGTGGACTGGCGGCTTCGCGAACACGGTCGATGGATGACGCGCAGTTATCTGCTGATGTGTTCAGCCGTGATGTTGCGATTTCTGGCCGCTATCGTAAACACGTTCGAGCTCGATTGGATCAGCTACGGTGCACTGGCTTGGCTCAGTTGGTTGCCGATGCTGGTCATCTATGAAATCGTATTGCGATCAAGTGGCAAAGGCAGCCTCGCTTAACTCACTCGATTTCTTCAAGCCCTTTCAGTTCGGTGCGCAACTGGTGGAGGACGCGTGAACGCGCTTTGTACACCGCCCAGCGCGAAACAGCGAACTCAGCCGCGACTTCATCCGGCGTGCAACCATCGATAACGGTTCGCCAAAAGTATTGCCACGTTCTCGGTTCAAAATTAGTTCGCAGGAGCGCGATTGTGCGGCGAACAATCTCTTGCTGATCCGTGACAAAATCCGAAGGAGGATCGTTGCTTTCTAGCTTAACAGCATCGACAACTTGCCCCGACACCGCATTCAACTTGGCAAGGTTCGTGCTGCCACCACGAGCTCTCGGTTGAACGTTTCCGGCTCGCACGTGATCAACCGCTTTGTTGCGAGTGATCGTCCAGAGCCAACCGCGAAACGTCGCGCCGGGCTTTTGCGCATCGAAACTTGCAATTCGAACTGAGACGGCCGCAAAGGTCTCTTGCGTCACATCCGCAGCATCCTGAGCTTGCAGGCCAGTGCGTCGCGCCCACGAGTAGACCAGTGGGCCGTAGATCTGGACCAGTCGCTGCCACGCAGTTCCATCGCCCCTCGCAGCTCGCCCAAGCAAAGTTGGCGAAGTGCTCTGCGAGATCGGTGTATCAGTAATTGTCATCAGCCTCGCTCGCGCGGCAAAAAATTGATTGCATCGATTAGACGCTATCGCATTGTAGACAAAATCGATCGGTGGTTGCGAAAAAATTTGATGTCCAACGATTCCGATGTACTTGGGAAGGATAACTCGATTCGCTGCTAAACTCCTATACTGAGGAAATGAACGTGATTGCCAATCGACAACAATGCTTGGAACCTGACTCGCTCAACGATTTGCTGTCCGGTCGGTTGCCGCCGGAACGGTTTGCGAGCGCGCTCGCGCATGTCGATGCGTGCGATCAGTGCTCTCAGGCGGTCGAGTCAGCGAATGGTTCGAGTGGCGGCATGTCGTATTCATGGATCGCTAGAGCGGTTCAGGACTTGCCGCGGGGTGAGCAGGCAGGTTTCGATCACGAAGTGGAATGCCAAGCCGTCGTAGGCAATTTGATTCTACAGCCGAACTTGTGCGGCTCGGAGGGAGTGGACGGTCGGCTGCCGGCGGAGTCGCTGGG
>JBGSJB010000449.1:0-1710 GCA_041742175.1 Pirellulaceae bacterium | reverse complement strand
CAACTATGTCTCTGGCAACCTTATCGGTTTGAGCGCCGACGGAATGCAGCCACTTGGCAACAAACACGCAGGCGTCACCATCGCCGAAGGTCCAGTTGGCAACTTCATTGGTGGAACAACGCTGGGACAAGCCAACACGATAGGAGCGAATGAGTATCACGGAGTATGGATTGTTGACGGTTCGATCCGTAATTCTGTGGATGGAAACTTCATCGGTTTCGCGATAGATCACTTCACACCCATGGGCAATAGCCTCAGCGGACTGGCGATTGAAAACAGCTCGCGAAGTCAGATTGGAACCAGCGCTGCCAACACGCTCGCGTATAACGCTCAAGCGGGCATCGCAGTTATTTCAAACAGCTCAGTGTTGAACGATCTCTCAAAGAACTCGATTTATGCAAATTCGGGTTTAGCGATTGATCTTGCGAGCGATGGACCGACGAGCAACGATGCGAACGACGCGGATGGCGGGCCCAACAGTTTGCAAAACTACCCGAGACTTGTGAGTGCTTCGACAACCGGTTCAAAGATTCAAATTGCCGGCAGCCTCAATAGCCTCGCTAACACAGCTTTTCGCATCGAGTTCTTTGAAACTACAGGAACACCGAACCGCTTTGACTCAATGAACTATCTTGGTTCCACCAGTGTGACCACCGATCGATTGGGTAATGTGAATTGGATCGTTGAGTTGGATGCGAGTGTCGACGTAACAAAGTCCATCGTTGCGACGGCGACTTCCGCGGTTTCAGGAACGTCTGAGTTCTCCGGAGCCGTTAATATGCTGGAAACACTCGCAGTGTCGACGTCCGTGACGCACGGTCGCGAGAATCTTGGCACCGTACAAGTCACCGTAGCGCGAGGCGCGGGCATGGTGGGCGCGATCGATGTTTCACTCGACAGCAGCGATTCATCGCTAGTGCAGGTCCCGAGTTCAGTGACGATTCCTGCCGACGCTCCTTCGGTGACTTTCGACGCGATAGTCATCAACGACTCGACTTGGAAGCCTAATCCAGCAACACTGATAACGGCGAGCGTCAGTAGCTTGGCAGTGGGAACGGCCAGTCTTTCATTAACCGATGACGACTCGCCCTGGCACAATTTTGATTCTTCACAAGACGTAAGTGGTAACGGCTCCATTTCCCCGCTTGATGCCTTATTGGTTATCAACTTGCTCAACGTTGCCCGCGGAAAATCCGTTTACGAGTTAACGCAGCCGACGGATGGATCGAAGTTGTTCGCCGATTCAAACAATGATGAACTGATTACACCGCTCGACGCACTACTTGTAATAAACGTGCTGAACACAAGAAATCGCGATGCTGGCGAAGGCGAAGGAATTGCGACCACTGACGCGGTAGAGAGCACTTTCAACGCTACTTACGTCGATCTGGCGATATGGGAATTGGAGCGTAGGGCTCGAAACAGCGTCTCGCTGCAGAGACGCTAGCCTGCGTCCCCCAGCAACTTGCAACGCAACCAACGAAGATGCGTCAGAATCCGGCGCATCTCACCTATGATCGACCGCTACCACACTTCACCCAGAACATGGCACGTTTGCTGTCATAACGCATTTGTCGGCCCGCAAAGTGAACCTGAAATTCCTGTCTTGACATCGCAGGCGATTTTTGGGGTGCCGCGGAAAACGATCGTGCGGATTATTCCGCTTCAGGCAAACTTTTCAGCCAACACCTGCCGATAAGCACGTTTGTA
>JBGSJB010000448.1:0-5029 GCA_041742175.1 Pirellulaceae bacterium | reverse complement strand
AGCTTTTCATACTTTGCAAACAACTCTGGATCATCTTCCTTGAGCGCTTCGAGATCTTCGAGGTCATCGGCGAAGACTTCCTTCAATTTGATGAATGGTTCGTTGGCATCGTAAGCGCTATCGCCGGTGACTAACACGCGTTCGAAGGAAGCGAGTGCGCGGCCGATGTCGTCAATGTTTGGAGCGCGACCAAAGATCTTTTCAAATTGTTTGCGATAGATCTTGTTGTCGCTGACCAGCTTCACGGCGAGTTCATGAGTGAAGGTCATTTCGATTGGATTGGCGATCGGACCAACCGCTTGGGCTTCGAGCGAGTCGGCGCGACCGTCCCAGAACTGTTCTTTGCTGAGGATGCGGTTGTAGGCGACGGGCGAGTTGCGATTGCCGGTTTGCCCGCCGACACCGACACCGAACTGCGTATCCTTGGCATAACCGAAGCTTGGGTGATGGCAGTCGGCGCAGCTTACTTCGGCATTCTTGGAGAATCGCTTGTCGAAGAACAGTTGGCGGCCAAGTTCAACTTTGGCGCGGGTTAGAGGATTGTCGGCGGGAATGTAAACTTGCGACTTACCGACTTGTAGGGCCGGCGGGAGCTCAACTTCCAGCGGCTTGTGATTGTCGGGATTGTTCAGTCAGGTTTCCACTTCGGCAAGTTTGAGCGCGCCGGAACCCGGAATGCCGCCCGTCAGCGCACCATCACCGAGACGAATAGGGTTTCCATCTGCGGCAAAAGCTCGCCCACTGAAGCTGGCGACTAAGACTAGGGAAGCCAAAATTAACTTACGCATACTGCATCGACCTCGATCGAAAGGTGGGAACGAAAACGGACTGCTGTAACTGGAGAGCGAGGGGCTTGGGAATCGTATTCAAGTCTTAAAACGTTCTGAAACTTAATTTCAAAAGCCGCTGCCGCTCGACTGCTTCTCCATCAGCCAATCGCCTTACTCGAATTGAAAAGGTCGGAGCGGTTATTTCTTTTTAGTTTGCTTGCCAACTCTATTCTAGGGTAACGCTCGTTAAAAGGGAGTGAATTGCCTTGTGCGCTAAATCGCACCCCCTCGAACCAGACTCACTTCGCGGCTAAATTTGTTCACTAGCTGAGTTTTCGCAAGACGCCCTTATCGCACGAGCGCAGTCACCACATTTCATCCGTTTCTCAACCCGCTGGGTTATCACAACTAGAGATCAAGTTGCCTAAATGAAAGCCATCGCTGTCCGTCCTGGAAAACCATCGAGTGTCCATCTTCGCGATATTCCCGAGCCAAAGCTGGATAGCGTGCCCGATGGCAAAGGCATCCAAATTAAGGTACTCAAAGTTGGCGTGGACGCTACAGACCGCGAAATCAACGATGCGTTGTACGGCAACTCACCACCAGGCGATGACTACCTCGTGCTGGGCCACGAGTGCTTTGGAATCGTCGAGGCGGTCGGTGCGAATGTGCGCACGATCAAGCCCGGCGACTACGTGACTGCGACAGTTCGCCGCCCCGGTGGGTCGATCTACGACGACATCGGAACTTACGATATGACCAGCGAAGAGACTTATTACGAACGCGGAATCAATCTGCTGCACGGCTATTTGACAGAGCGAATTGTCGATGCCGAGGAGTACGTTGTGCGTGTGCCTCAGGGTTTGAAGCACTTGCACGTGCTGATGGAGCCGATGAGCTGCGCAGCGAAAGCGATCCAACAAGCCTTCGAAGCTCAGCGTCGGATGCGAGTATGGCGACCGACGCGCGCCTTTGTTCTCGGTGCGGGCCAGATCGGTTTGTTATCAACGCTCGTGCTGCGATTGAAGGGTCTGGATGTCTTCACTTTGGCTCGCGCTCCCGGTCCGCACTTGAAGAGCGAAATCGTAACCGGGATGGAAGCGACTTATGTCAGTACCAGCGAAACGCCGCTGATGGAATTGGTGAAGAAGGTTGGCAAAGCGGATTTGATCATTGACGCGACGGGCAGCAGCTCCATCGCGTTCGAAGCGATGCAGGCGCTGGGCCACAACGGAACTTTGGTTTGGACCAGCATCACTGGCGGCAGCAAGAAGACGGAAGTTCCATCCGACAAGATCAACATCGAATGGGTGCTCGGCAACAAACTGCTGCTCGGATCAGTGAACGCGAACCGCGAGTACTTCGAATCGGGTATCAAGGATATGGCGCTCGGCGAAGTGATGTACCCCGGAGTGCTGCAGAAAATTCTGACCAATCCAGTCGACGGTTTGGATAACTACGCAGAGATGATGCGATTGCTGGTCGAAGACAACTCCGCATTGAAAGTCTTCGTCAATGTGGCTGACGAGTAGAGCGTTTTGCATTGCGATGGTTGTCGGTGAGTTCAGCTTGCTAGGCATGCTTGGTTGTTCAAAGCAATCGGACATGCCGACTGTAGATGACTCGGTAACACGCGAAACGTCAACAAGCGAAGCTTCAACAAGCGAAGCTTCAACAAGCGAAAGCGGCGTGACTAGTGAACCGAGTTTCGATGAGGCGCTTGCTCGCGTGCGCAGCGGCGAAGCGATTGCGATTCGGATGACTAAAGCGAAAATCACTGCTGAGCAACTACTGGAGCTCAGCAGCGTCAGCGAACGATTGCTAGAGTTGCAATTGGACGCGGGTATCGTGGATGACGATTCCATTGCAGCGATCGCAAACCTCGAAGCGCTGGAACATCTACGTTTGCGCGAAAGTCCGATCACAGATGCTGGAATTGCAAAACTAGATCCCGTTCATTTGCCGGAGTTGAAGATTCTGAATCTGCCTCAGGCGAGCCTAACGCTGGCGGGGCTGGAGCACTTGGCTCGTTTCCCGTCGCTCGTTCAATTGCGATTGAGTGCATCAAAGTTTGATGATCGCGCGGCGGAAGTGCTCGCTAGTTTTCCCTCGCTGCGATCACTGCATTTGATTGGCCCCAAGTTTACCGACGTAGCTCTTGAGCACCTAGCGAACGCACCGAAGCTCTCCTCTCTTTACATCGATGATTGTCACTTGAGCGATGCGGCTTGGCAGAAGTTGTTCCAAGCAAAGCCAAACTTGCATGTGCACATCGACCAGCATCACCACGATCGCGACCCAAACGCAGATCACTGATTTACTCCGAATTAGTTGCGCCTCGCAACCCTGGGCTCAATAACGGAACCCTTTCAGCTTAATGCTATTGAGTCAACACGCCATACCCAAATTGCGCGTGACAGGAAATAAGAATTCCGCGCTCAATTTTCGGCGGCACTAGGTCAGTAGTTGTGCAATGATCTTTGTTCTCATTCCACTGCTAGATGTTACTTGGGGTCAATAGATGATCGCAGATACAAAACCAGCGCCGTCGAACAGCAATCTTCAAATGTTTGATCGAGATCTATCAATCCAGTCCAAACAGGACTACTACCGAGCGTTGACGGATCGAAACGCAGAGTTCGATGGAGTGGTTTATTACGGGATCAAAACGACCGGGATCTTCTGCCGTTCAGTTTGCACAGCGCGAAAACCCAAGTTCGAGAACTGCGAGTTCTACCAGTCGGCACGCGACGCTTTGCTCGCTGGATATCGACCTTGCAAGCGATGCCAACCAATGAGCCTTCCGAATGAAATCTCACCCATGCTGAAGCAGATGATTGAGGCTGTTGAAGCGGAACCCGAGAAACGCTGGAAGGATCAGGACTTTTGTAACCTGGGGATCGACTCTTCCACTGCCCGAAGACAATTTAAGAAACGCTTCGGAATGACATTTGTTGCTTATGCGAGAGCGCGAAGGATTGGACTAGCGGTTGAACAGATGCGGCACGGCAGCAGCGTCATCGATGCTCAGTTGGACGCAGGCTTTGAATCGGGTAGTGGATTTCGTGACGCGTTTTCAAGAATCCTCGGATCGCCCCCCAAAGGATTTCAAGGACTGGTTCTCAAATCAAGTTGGATCGATACGCGACTTGGACCGATGATTGCCATCGCTAGCGACGATGCGCTGTATCTACTTGAGTTTACTTGTCGGCGTGGACTTGAGCGCGGCGTCGAGCGACTCAAAGCACGGACCAAAGCGGCCGTCGTTCCCGGAATGAATTTGATCCTCAAAATGATCGAACGGGAGCTGACCGAATATTTTTCTGGGGTACGAGAGCACTTCGAAACTCCGCTGACGCCAATTGGTACTGAGTTTCAAAAGCGTGTTTGGAGTGAACTCGTTCGAATACCAAAGGGCGAAGTTCGAAGTTACTCGCAACAAGCCATTGCGATCGGTTCGCCGAATTCCGTGCGCGCGGTTGCAAGAGCCAACGGAGCCAATCAAATAGCGATCGTGATACCATGTCACCGAGTCATCGGTGCCGACGGAGAGTTAACCGGATATGGTGGCGGACTTGCGATTAAGAAGTGGTTGCTCAAGCATGAAGCGGCGATTTGCACTAACCACTGAAACTCTGTGATCTCTGTGTCTCCGTGTTTAAAGCCGAATGCGGAGAAATGAAACACAGAGACGCAGAGGCCACAGAGTGTTGCGAGCAGAAGATCTAAAGCAAAAAAGGGATGCCCGAGGGCATCCCTATAAGTTCTGTTTAGCTTTCGGTCACTATCGACTAGGTGCCGAATTCTGGGCGACGGCGGCCGAGTTGTTCTTGCAAGCGAGCTACGATGCTGGAGTGCATTTGGCTCACACGGCTTTCGCTGAGGTCGAGAGTCGCGCCGATTTCCTTCATCGTCAGTTCTTCATAGTAGTAAAGAATGATGATCAAGCGTTCGTTGCGATTGAGACCTTTGGTTACGAGACGCATCAAGTCGCTTTTTTGGACGCGACGTGTTGGGTCTTCACCCTTCTTGTCTTCAAGGATGTCAATTTCACGAACATCTTTGTAGCTGTCTGTCTCGTACCATTTTTTATTGAGGCTGACGAGGTTCACAGCGCTAGCTTCCATGAGCATCTTGTCTAGCTCAGCGGCTGGAATCTGCATGTGTTCAGACAGTTCGCGTTCAGTCGGAGCGCGACCGTATTTGGTTTCGAGCGTCTTCTTCGCTTCGCCCAGTTTGCTGGCTTTGCTGCGAACGAG
>JBGSJB010000447.1:0-6385 GCA_041742175.1 Pirellulaceae bacterium | reverse complement strand
TCCTCGGAAAGCCATCAAACAGGCAACCGGAATCACAGTCGGGTTCTTCCAAGCGTCGCGACACGATGCTCATTACCAGATGATCCGGCGCCAGCTTACCCGCAGCCAAATGCTCACCGATCCACTTCGCTTCAGCTGTCGCTTGCAGAACTAACTCACGTAGCAGCATTCCTGTCGATAACTGAGGCACCCCCAGCCATTCGACCAACCGTCTGCACTGCGTCCCCTTGCCTGCGCCAGGTGGACCTATGAAAACTACCCGCATTGGCCGCCCCATACATGTTGAAATCAGCTTGCATCTCAAACCTGTAGCAGCGACCTACGACTCAAGTAATCCGCGATAGTTCCTCATAAGCAAGTGGTTATCAATTTTCTGAATTAAATCGAACGCAACGCTCACTGCGATCAATAATCCAGTCCCACCATAGAACGACGCGACCGAAAATGGTACATCAAGCTGCAGGTTCACAACGATAGGCACAATAGCTACCACCGAAAGAAACGCTGCACCTACGTATGTAATACGTACCATCACTTTTTCAAGATAATCTGCAGTTCGCTTGCCAGGCCTGTAACCTGGAATAAACGTCCCGTGATCCTTCAAGTTTTCGGACATTTCCTTCGGATTGAAGGTAATCGAAGTCCAAAAATAGCAGAAGAAGAAAATCAGCAGAACATAAAGCACGATGTATGTCAGCGACTGACCGTTTGTAAACGCGTTGCCGAGAGCCGTGAAAAACTCAACGACATTCTTGTTTTGAAACCAGGTAGCAACCACACCAAACAGCAGACCAGGAAGCATCAGCAAACTGCTAGCAAAAATGATCGGCATCACACCCGCTTGGTTCAAGCGCAACGGCAAGTACTGCTTGGTTCCACCATACACGCGACGGCCGCGAACGTGCTTGGCACTCTGCGTTTGTATCCGCCGCTGGCCGAGCGTGATAAACACCACGCCAAACACCACCGCCACGAATAGAATCGCCAGTACAATTAGCTTGTCAGGCCCAATCGCACCCGATGAACCGCTTAGCTCGGTCGTCATGTTCTGACGCAAATCGTAAAGCGCCTTTGGCATCTGCGCCAAAATACTCGCCATAATCAACAAACTGATCCCGTTCCCTATCCCGTACTCATCAATCTGCTCACCCAACCACATCAGGAACACAGTTCCGCAGGTCATGATGGCAATGGCTGTCAATTGCCAGCCAAAGTGAAGCGTCTGGGTCCCCGAAGCGTAAAACTGCGGCGCTACAGAGTTAGGATCACTCATGATCACATATCTCAGGAACACCCAGCTCTGGATGATGCAAAGAAACACAGTTAGATAACGAGTGTACTCGTTGATCTTCTTCATGCCGGTTTGGCCCTCTTTACGCAACTGCTCAATCGGCTTCCAGACGCTTCCCAGCAATTGGAAAACGATCGAAGCAGAAATATAAGGCATAATGCCGAGGCCAAAGATGGTGATCTGCCGCAAGTCTGTAGCGGCAAATACGCTAAATTTCTCGAGCAGCGTGTTCATCTCATTGCCAGCACCGGCACCTACTGACTCGCGAATCATTGGCAGACGAATCTGATAGCCAACGCGGTAAACCGCCAGCAGTGCAAGCGTCAGAACGATCTTCTGACGTAGTTCAGGTATCGCGAAGATAACTCTGAGTTTTTCTAACATAGGTTAGGCTCCCAACTTTCGTCGCCCGTCCCAGTTGGCAACTTGGCTCCGGCGGAACCTAACCTTGCCGACCGGCGTCGATTAGCTCTTTGTATCCTGCTTAGCCAAGTCTGCAACGCGCTCTTTCGGCGTTCGCTTGACCCTCATCTCAGTCACGGTACCGCCTGCAGCGGTGATCTTTTCTTTCGCCGAATCGCTAAAGCGATGTGCCGAAACCGTCAAAGCCTTATCCACATCGCCGTCCCCAAGGATCTTGATCACGTCAAATACCTTCTTGACGATGCCCTTTTCCTGCAAAGACTTCGGCGAAATTTCCTCGCCAACTGCGAACTCTTCGCTCAGCCGACCGACATTGACCGCAATAACAGTCAGCGCGTAGCGATTGTGAAAACCGCGCTTCGGAATGCGACGAATCATCGGCAAGTCACCGCCCTGAAAGGCAGGATGCCGCGAGTAACCGCTGCGAGACTTATGTCCGTTGTGACCGCGGCCAGCAGTTTTGCCCTGGCCCGTTCCCGGACCACGACCAAGCCGGCGCGGCTTGCGATTTTTTACAATTCCATCATTAACTTGATCAAGTCTCATGACAACTTCACCCCACGCAATCGCTCGACATCTTCGCGAGTCCGCAACTGCTTCAATGCATCAAATGTGGCTTTAACGAGAACCGATGGATTGTTCGACCGGAAACTCTTGGACAGAATGTCCTTCAATCCTACCGCTTCGCACACCGAACGGACGGCTGGACCAGCAATAATACCCGTACCAGGACTCGCTGGCAGCAGAATGACTTTCGCCGCTCCAAATCGACCGATAACAGCATGCGGGATTGTTCCATTGACAATCGGGACATCAATATTGCTGTGGTTGGCCTGCTTCTGAGCCTTGGTAACGCTCGGCGGAACTTCGTTCGCCTTACCGTAACCGTAACCCGCTCTGCCCTTGCCATCACCAACAACGACCAGTGCAGCACAGCTGAATCGGCGTCCGCCCTTTACGACCGCAGCACAGCGCTTGATCTTCAAGACACGTTCTATGCCGCCATCGCCTTGTGATTGTTCAACTACGTTTGCCACAACAACAGACTCCGATTAGTTGGACGCGCCAACACTAAACATACCGACTAAAACTCTACACCACCAGCACGAACAGCATTCGCAAACGCAGCTACGCGACCGTGATACTTGCTGCTACCACGATCCAGACACGCTTTGAGAACACCCGCTGCCTTCGCCTTCTCAGCGATCACATGTCCGACTTTGACCGCCGCGTCGCAATTGCCGCCCACGCCATCAAAGCCCTTGTCTTTGCTCGAAGCCGAGAACAGCGTACGGCCACTCTCGTCGTCGATCACCTGGCATCCGAAATGCTTCAGTGAACGCGATACACTAAGCCGAGGACGCTCAGCGGTTCCACGAACAGTCTTGCGAACGCGAAATTTTCGACGTTGGCGCTGCGTGTTGATGATCTTCTTCATTTTCATAGGGCACCAGCCACTATTTCCAATACCAAGTGATTACAGTGAAACATCAATTTGATTAGGTAGCCGACTTACCAGGCTTGATCTTGACGACCTCACCCTGGTAGCGAATTCCCTTACCTTTATACGGTTCTGGCTTGCGCAGTGACCGCACTTCAGCAGCGAACTGGCCAACCTTTTGCTTGTCACAGCCCTTAACGACGATATGCGTCTGGTCAGGACAAGTAACCTCAAGTCCAGCGGGTATCTCTTTCTTCAGTTCGTTGGCGTAACCAACTCTCAACTGAAGTACTTTCCCTTGAACTGCGCAAATGTAGCCCACACCTACGACTTCCAATCGCTTCTAGTAGCCGTCCTTGACGCCCAGGATCATGTTATTGATCACCGCTCGCGTCAGTCCATGCAACTCACGCGAAGTTCGCTCGTCGTCTCGACGTGTGACCGATACGGAGCCGCCGCTCTCGTCCACAGCAACGAGAACCTCGGGGCGATGCACGAACTGCAACTTGCCCTTTGGACCTTCGATCGAAACGATCCGATCATCGACGCTAACTTTAACGCCAGCGATAACCGGAACAGCTTTTTTACCAATTCGTGACATGACTTAGCCAACCGCTAACATGTATGGATCAAAACGCAAGGCTAACAGACCTCGCACAAAACCTCACCACCAATATTCTTTTGCCGTGCCTCGCGATCACTTACCACGCCGGAGCTGGTACTAATGATCGAAATGCCCAAGCCGTTCAGCACCGGACGGAGGTCGCGACTTTTGCTGAACACCCGACGACCGGGCTTGCTAACACGACGAATCGTCTGAATAACACGCTCACCGTTAGGTCCGTATTTCAGCTCGATCCGAAGCTTTTTAAAGGGCTCATCGCCCTCAATTTCTTTAAAGTCCCAGATGTAGCCCTCACGTTTGAGGACGTCCGCTACTCCAACCTTAACCTGCGACAGCGGAACATCGACAAATTGTCGTTCCACACGTACAGCGTTACGAATGCGAGTGAGCATATCTGCGATAGGGTCGGTCATCATGGCGTCAGTGTCCCCTTACAACTACCAGCTTGCCTTGCGAACACCGGGAATTAAGCCTTGGTCTGCCAACTTGCGGAAGCAAATACGACAGATACCAAACTTACGATAGACCGCACGCGGCCGGCCACAGAGCTTGCAGCGATTCTCACGCCGCACCGCAAATTTCGGTGTGCGATTCGCCTTTGCGATTTTGCTTTTGCTTGCCACGGGATAGGTTTCCCCGCTAATCCAAATGTCTAGTTAAATCGAACGTTATGAGCCACATTTACACGCGCTGAATTCCTACGAAACACAGCTCGCGGCGCTGCCTAGGCAGCGTTTTCTTTCTTGCCGGCTTTGAACGGCATTCCCATCAACTCCAACAGCAACAGCGCGTGATCATTCTCAGTCGCTGTGGTGCATACAGTGATGTTCATTCCTTGCGGCTTGGTGTACTTGTCCGGATTTAACTCCGGAAATACCAACTGCTCCTGCAGCCCCAAGCTATAGTTCCCCTGGCCATCAAACGCAGTGCGGCTGATGCCACGAAAGTCACGCACTCGAGGTAGTACGATACTGATCAAACGATCCAGAAACTCGTACATCCGCGCTCGGCGCAACGTGACCTTGCAACCAATCGGCATCCCCTCACGAAGTTTGAATCCAGCAATTGACTTGCGGGATAACGTCATGATCGGACGCTGACCTGCAATGTCAGCCATCGCGTCGAAGGCAATCTCCAGGTTCTTCTTGTCCGCCACTGCCGAGCCGACACCCATGTTGATAACGATCTTCGTTACCTTGGGGATCGCCATCGGATTCGTGATACCCAACTGCTTGGACAACTCCGGGCGAATTTCGTCTTGGTAGCGCTGTTGTAAGCGTGGGGCCATGGCCGAAAATCCTACTACAATCTCAACAAAATTTGGTCTGCTCGACATCGCGACGAGCCACAGTATTCAAACTATCAGTATCTAAACTGTTTTATCTAAGCAGCGTACCCGCCAAGCCTCTAGCTTTGCGCGTATTTAGGATTTGGCCCAGCCATCATACCCATCGCAGCACCGCTCTTCTTAGCAAAACGCTCTTTGCTACCATCCTTCAGGAACCGAACGCCTACACGTGTTCGCTTGCCGGTCTGAGGGCAAATCAGCATCACGTTACTAACGCTAACGCCCATTTCCTTACTCAAACGTCCACCCTGAGGATTTTTGCCACTACGCTTAACGTGCTTGTACGCCTTATTGACGCCCTCAACGACGACTCGCAACTTCTCACGGTCCAACTTAAGCACCTTGCCACGTGCGCCCTTGTCGACCCCGCGAATAACCAATACTTCATCACCTACGCGGATCAACATCAGACCACCTCGTTTGCCAAGCTGACAATCTTCATAAAGTTTCGATCACGTAGCTCTCGCGCCACTGCACCGAAGATGCGAGTTCCACGAGGGTTTGAGTCTTTGTCAATCAAAACCACTGCATTGTTGTCAAAGCGAATGTAACTACCATCTGGCCGGCGAGTCGGGTGGCTGCAACGTACTACCACCGCTCGAACGACCGCTTTTTTCTTAATTTCACTCGCCGAGTTCACACTCTTGACCGAGCAAATAATGACGTCGCCAATTCCAGCGTAGCGACGGCGGCTACCACCGAGCACCTTGATGCACATTACCTCACGTGCACCCGTGTTGTCAGCTACAGCCAGTCGTGTTTCTTGTTGTATCATGCTTCACCAAAACCATCGGTTCGAATCTCAAACCCAATCGCTCCATTCGCAGTTCCTAAACCAACCGACTTCGCCGCCGGGGCTTACAAACCGCAAACCTCCGGCTATTCCGCCGAAGTCTCACTAGCCGGAGTCTCACTAACCAACTGATCAATCGTTGCCGTCAACTCATTGGAGCTGCTGCGACGCGCTTCACGCAGCGCCGCCATATCTACCTCTTTGCTCTTCTCAACAACTCGGACCAACGTCCAGCGCTTCAGCTTGCTCAACGGACGGCTCTCGCGGATTTCGACTAAATCCCCAGACGCAGACTCGTTGTTCTCGTCATGCACATGGCAAACTGATCGACGCTTGATGTATTTGCCGTACTTGGCGTGACGGATGGTGCGGTTAATCTCAACGCGGCGAGTCTTCGCTGCCTTGTCGCTGGTAACCACTCCAATCAAAACTCTGGCTGGCATGTTGGGCCTATAAATCTGTCA
>JBGSJB010000446.1:0-10828 GCA_041742175.1 Pirellulaceae bacterium | reverse complement strand
GGCGTGGGAAAAGGCGTTCGAAGTAAACGCAAGTGACAACGAAGCTGTACGCGCGTCGTGTGTCGAATTTGTGCTGGCTGGACTTTATTCGCTGGACCGGATTAGCCGAGCCGCGAAGCATGGCAAAGTACATTATGAAGTTTGAGTGTTTACGAGGTCTGAGAATCTAAACCACGTGGAACTTTCCAGTAACTGGAACAAAAGGTTGACCTATGACTCGCAAGCAAGCGATCGGTGGCGTGGTGCATACTTATCAAAAGTATGACCCTGCGCAGTTTCCCAGTCCGACTCAACCGCCTCAAGATCTGGTTACTCCAGCGTTCGAACACGCGATGATGTACGGCAAGTATCGCGAACTGACGGAAGAAGAGTTGGCCAATGCGGTGGAGATCGACCCAAGCCAGCTCGCAGGGCTGGGACCGAGCATCGATTTCCTGCGCGAGTTGCTAGAAGAACGTAAGCGCAAGATTCTCGCGAAGTATGAAACCGATGCGGTCAATAAGAAAGTTGCCAAGGCGTACGATAACAGTGCGAAGAAAGCGAATCCGCCTGCCGAGTTGCGAGGCATCTTTAAGCGCGCGATCCAAGATGAGCAGATCTATTTACTAGAGCGGATCTATTATCAAGTCGGCGATGATACGGATCGATTTGCAAATCAGTTAGTGCACGTCATCGAGCGGCTCGGCGAAAAATACCAAGTCGAAGAGTTGATTTCGAAATACGCTTTCACCGGCGATGAACGGATGACGGTTCCCGAAGCGCTCGAGATCAAGCAAGAGCTCGAGACGATCGACGAGTTGCTGAAGCAATTGGAAGAAGCGGCCAAGTCGGGCAAGATTGGCATCATCGACATGGAGAAATTGGGCGAGTTCGCTTCGCAGGAGGACATGGGCAGCCTCGAAGAAATGCGGCAGCAAGTTGAGAACTTGGTGCGCGAGATGGCCGAGCGTCAAGGACTGGAGCATGACAGCAAGACCGGTTCGTACCGCTTGACTCCGCAGGCTTACAAGTTATTCCAAGGTAGGTTGCTGGAGCGGATTTTTGCGAAATTGCAGCCGGGGCGCAGTGGTCGTCATACAGGGCGAATCATCGGTGAAGGCAGTGTGGAGCTGCCGTCAACGAAGCAATATGAGTTCGGCGACAGTCTTGCGAACATGGATACCACGCAGACAGTGATCAATGCCATGCTTCGCGATCCAAACGCGACCTCGATTCGGCTGAGATCCGAAGACATTGAAATTCACCGAACGCGAAACTCACCGAAATGCGCGACGACGGTCATTATGGACATGAGCGGGTCGATGCGTTACGACGGTCAGTACATGAACGTGAAGCGCATGGCGCTCGCCTTGCAAGGTTTGATTTCCAGCGAGTTTCCTGGAGATTTTCTCCGATTCATCGAGATGTTCACCTTTGCAAAGCTGCGGCCTGCTGGCGAGATCATCGAATTGATGCCCAAGCAGGTGACGATCCACGATCCGTGGATCAACTTGCGGGCAGACATGAGTCGCGATGATATTTCCGAAACGCAAATTCATCCACACTTCACAAATATTCAGCATGCGCTGCGGCTCGCCAGGCAGAATCTGGTCTCAGTGGATACGCCGAACAAACAGATCATCTTGATCACTGATGGGCTGCCTACGGCGCACTTCGAGGAATCGATGCTGTACTTGATGTATCCGCCAAACCCTCGCACGGAACAGGCGACGATGCGAGAGGGTGCGCTTTGTCAGCGAGACGGCATTACGATCAACATCTTCCTAGTACCGAGTTGGTCGCAGTCGGAAGAAGATATTAAGTTTGCCTATCGACTCGCCGAGCAGACAAAGGGTCGGGTGTTTTTCACGGCTGGAAAAGATTTGGATCGCTGCGTTGTATGGGATTACATTGACCGCAAACGCGAGGTCTTGGGCTAGTATGCCTTCGCGAACCTCGATCGGCAGATGCTTTTCAAGATACCGAATTGCCGTCTCCGGCTTGCCGAGCATTAGTCTTACGAAGCGGTCGCAAGGAATTTTGATTGATTCGTCCGTCCTAGTTTTGCGATCTTTAAGAAAGCCTAGGGAGGCTTACGGTGCCGTCACGGTAAAGAACGTTGTAAGCACAGAATGGTATGATGTGGCCGGATGGAAGGACGTGATGTGTGCAGCACTTCATCACACGACGAACGTCAAAATTGTACGTGTCTAGAAACGAAGTGATTGTAATTCGAAGAAGGTCCCGCGCGCCGACGGCTTGAGCGATAGCATCTTGAAGGAACTTCTCGACTCGCTTGCGATCGTCGTTGCCCTGAGATGATGAAAGGATCGGCAAGCCATCCGAAACTGACGGGATCGACTGAGTTGGGCTGCAGCAGCTCTCGTCGCCGCAGGTCATTCGAGCGATCAGTTGTCGCGCAAGCTGCTCTGTTTTTTCGCGCGTGAAACTGATGCCGTTGGCCAAGAGGTCCAAGTTGGCTTTAGCATCGACGAATTGAGTTAGAGGTAAAAGTCGGTTTGAGTCGCGCGCAGCTAAGCTGATCCAATGGCAATTCGGATGCGCGCACGGAAGCGGTACAAAGTCATCGGCGGAAAACGGATTGCGAGAATCATTGGCAATCCGATCAATGACATCGGGGAACGTAATGCGTTGTTCGATTTCTTCCGGCAAGAAGTACCGCCCGCTATAAGTTGCAGGCTGGAAACTGAGTCCAGTCACATGCTTGTGCTGTGCAGCAAAGGCAACCAAGTCGGCAGGCGCCGACTCGTTGACGCCAGCTTGCAGAGCTGCGACCAGCGTCACGTTTAAACCAGCTTGTTCGATGTTCGCGAGGGCCTTCAGTTTGATATCGAGCAGTCCCGCTTGCCCGCGCAGTTGTTGCATTGCGAGGTCGTTGGTTGCATCAAACTGCAAGTAGATTTCGAGCCGCAGGCGGTGCCTTGATAAGGCTTCGACCAACTCGCGATCGTGCGCCAATCGAATTCCGTTGGTGTTAATCATGACGTAATCGATGGGTTGCGAAAGCGCATAGTCAACGACTTCCAGCAAATTCGGATGCAAAGTTGGTTCACCACCTGAGAGTTGCACAACTTCGACACGGCCTTCCGCGGCGACGATAGTGTCAATTTGCTTGCGAATTTCATCGACAGTCTTGTGCGCTCGTCCGGGAGCGCTTCCGGCGTAGCACATCGGGCAAGTCAAATTGCAACCATCGGTGATTTCCAGCACTGCGATGCAGGTGTGCTGTTCATGCTCGCTGCACAAACCACAGTCGAGCGGGCAACCAAGCTGCGGTGTGACTGACGTTTTCTGCGGCAGCTTAGCTGGAAGGCTGGTTTCAACTAGATCGTAACGAGCTACGTCGCTGCAGATAAAGTCCTCGCGCACACCATGCTCGGGGCACTGCTTGCGAAAATAGACTCGTTTCCCACGCGCGATGATCTTCGCTGGTACCACTATTTTGCATTGCGGACAAAGACTCTGCGTTAGACCAAGGTAGGTGTAGTCTCGATGCTTGACGCGCGGCGAGTGATCAACAGTTGCCATATCTTAAACCTTGTATCGGGACTACTAAACGGGCAGGCGTAGTGAGAGGTATACCATCGTGCAAAAAGACAGGAAGGCAACAAGGCCGCTGGTGGAAAGGATCACGACAAATCCTGATCCGGAAACTGCTCCGAACGCAATGGTTGTTGGCACGCAGACGACCACGAAGGTGATGCACGCAACCAAAGCGAAAACGGTGCAGAATCCCCACGATACGAACAGTAGTGTGAATGATGGTGGACGCTGTCGATTCGGATGAAGAATGGGATAGTTGCGCTGTAACAGAAATACGCGCACGGCTGCTGCAATGATGGTTGCTACGCCGCACCACGCAAAAGGGAAACCGAGGAAGATCGCAGCAACACTCGCTAAGATAACAACAGTGAATGCGATCCAGAAACCCGCGCTCAGCGCAATCCGTCCAACTGACGAACTACGATCGACTCCAGCGGCGCTAGGTGCAAAGGGATTCGGCACATTGTTCTGGGGTGAATGGGCATTGGGCAAGATTGGTGGTTCAGACATCCGCACATCCAGTTCTTCATTCGCGGTATTGTTGAAGTCGCACAATGTTCGCGACGTCAATTTAACCTGAAGAACCGCGCCGCGATATTGCGGATCGCAATGTGGCGGTAAGCGGCGGGCAACTTATAATTCGAAAGCCCGGTCCGCTTGTTGATAGAGTGGTGCGAAGCGGTAGTAGACTTCGAGCGTCATGGCTCCCATGGCGGTTGTGTACAGTCGCCCGCCCTCTTTCGCGTATTGGTCTTCGAAGTACCAACTGCCTGCTTCGTGACCTGATTGATTTTGAGTCTTAATCAGGTGCTCGCGAATGCGTGGATTCCAGGTTTCCCAAGTTGGTCCGCCCAGGTGAAACAGCAGCAACGTGGCGTAATAGTTGTAATACACGTCGTTGTTTGACTTGCCTTGTTTGACCAGAAACTGAGCCAATTCGAGTGCGCGGGGATCGGTGTGAGACCACCCGCTAAACAATCGCAGCAGCATGCCGATAGCGCTACAAGTTGGATCCGCCGCGGGTTTCGCGTATCCGTAAAAGATACCTGAAGGCACCTGCTTCGTTTCGAGAAAATTGTCGATCCGTATGATCACCGACGCCGGTACTTCTAATCCAGCAGCATGAGCGCTCTTGATCGCCATCATCTGCCAACCACTAATCGTCAGATCGCCGGGCTGTTTCGGCAGATAACCCCAACCGCCCGCATAGTTCTGCGCCGAGAAGATGAAGTTGACGGCCAGTTGAGCTGGGGCTTTGAGGTCTTCGTCACCGGACAGTTGATAAGCTTCGCAGAGCGCGAACGTAGCGATGCCGTGGTTGTACATTCCGCGCTCGGACTGGTGCAGGAAGCTGCCGCTGTTGTTGGCTTCATGCATAATTTGTAGCAAGTAGTAGACGCCATCGTTGACGGTCTTCTGATGTTTTCCGGATTCGTGCGTATAGCCAGCGCCCAGAAACGCAAGTAGAGCTAGTCCGGTTGCAGCGGGCTCATAACGCGAGTTCGAACCGTTGTTCTTGCATCGCCCGTCACATTTGCCGCCGTCATGTACCAGTGACCATCCGCCGCTGGGCAATTGATGTGCAGCCAGCCAATCGAGCGCTCGCTCAACCGCTAGTTCACTTTCCAAAGTTCCGCCGCGCGCACGCGCCGTTGACGCGCGATTCTCCGCCGAACGACCTTCCACTCCGGTGCTTGCGAGCGTCGCTACCGAAAGATCGCCGATGGCTTGCGATAGCTGGTTGGTAAGGCTCGCACCGGGTGTTTGGCTTCGTTTGGCAGTTGAATCGACCTTCGCCAACTCGCCGATCGCTTGATTGAGTACTTCTGTCGAAGCCGGGCTAGCCGAGGGCGCATCCAAAATCAAATCGGCTGGCGGCGCCGCCGGTCCGCCGGAGTTCAGGATCTCAACGTTTTGCGGCTCAATATCCGCATCGCCGTCAGTAAGCACCGACTCAAATTTGAACGCGTTCGGAATTCCGACTCGCTGGGTGATAGTTACCGTTGCGAGCAGCAACAGAGCAAACGTGTGGACGATGAAACTGATTAAGACTGCAGGCGTGCGATGCGAATGCTTGCGCGGTAACTCAGTCGTTTTGGTATTCGCAATTTCGCTCGGCGCTTCAAAGCTAATCGGAGGCTCCGCAAGCTCGGCCGATTCGATCGGATCGCTACCATCCTTGCGACCATCCTGACCGCTAGCATCAGAAGTCGCGCCGACGCCAGCAACGCTGGTTGCCAGTGGCGGGGCGATCGGCGGTGCGTCGATTTGCGGTCGATTGGGCATGGTTTGCGGATGATTCCAGTTGCTGTGCAGGTCGCCGACAAGCGAAGTCGCATAGAGTTGGGCATATTCGGTCTAGTTTAGCTTGCACGCAGTTTGATGCAGTTATTTTTGGCGGAATGACGTCGTTCATTCTCTTATTTAACCGATCGCGTTTCGTACCTTAACTGCTATAGCGGACGAGGCTTAGATCTCGCTAAACTGCCGCGCTCGCGTCGTTATAGGGGCTTGCTGGAACGGATGCTCGCACAAGTACTACTATGCTCAATATCGCTCGCACTGCCAAATCGCAAGTCGTCGCAGTCCTCGTTGCGACCAACGTAGTTGCGTTCCTATCTGCGAACGCCAACGCGAAACAACCTTTCGATGCTTATGTTGCAGCAAGCGCTGCTGACGCTTCACTGAACAGTGTATTCGCTGCATCACCGGACCGAGTTTGGGCTGTTGGTGATCGCGGCACGATCTGGGCAACAGCGGACGGAGGTCGAAACTGGGCGAAGCAAGAATCGGGCACGACCGCAAACCTCTACGCTGTAACCTTCAAGAACACTCTTGATGGGTGCGCTGTCGGCGGCTTACCGGGTGCACTATCGCGGATGAGTCGCGGTGTCATTCTGCGCACAGTTGATGGTGGCGAGACGTGGTCGGCTGTACCCAACGACGGCCTGCCGCGATTCACTGGCATGCGAATGGTTGGGAGTCAACTGATCGCTTGGGGTGATTATTGTCCACGCCAGGGAACCGGCATTTTCTTCAGTCTCGATGATGGTCGGTCTTGGCAACCGATGCCCTCGTCGATCGTTCATGTTTCAGCATTGGGGGCAGATCCAAGCGGCAGTGTTCTGGCAGTGGATCGAGTTGGCAATGTATTCAACAGTCAATTGGGTCCAGCTCGGACTTCATTCGCTACGCAGCCCCATCAGCCGATCGCATTTGTTGAAAACGTTGGTACAACCTGGATCGCCGGTGGCGCGGATGGACAACTAATGCGAACCATGGATGGACAATCATGGAACCACATCAAGTTGCCGCTCTCCGCAGAAGCGCAGAAGAGTTGTGTTTGGAGATCTGCATTTCAAGTCGAAAACGAACTTTGGATCGTCGGCTCACCTGGCTCGATCGTCCTGCATTCAGCGGATCAAGGTATTACGTGGCAACTGCTTCCAACTGAGCAGACTTTACCTTTGCGTGCCGTTGCTTTTGCGGATTCGTTACGAGGTTGGTCGGTCGGTCCGCTGGGATTGATTCTGGCGACGCGTGACGGTGGTCGCAGTTGGTATCCGCAAAAGCGAACCGCATCGCGTCTCGGTCTGCTGACTGTTACTGCCACCGATGCGCAGGTGCCATGGCCTTCGCTGATCGCCGCCAGTTGGGACGATTTGGTTGCAACCGGTTCGGTGTCGTTGTTTGCGGATAGTCCCGAGCAGAGTGCAGATTATCGCGTGGAAAAGTGGGTCTTCAGTGAATCGATCGCGCCTCAGTTGGGTTTGGTCGAGCACCGAGCGTGGTTGCAAAGCAGACCTTCGCCGGCAGTTCCAGTCGACCTCGCGGCGCTCACAGAACGCTTGGCGATCGAGTTGCGGTGCTGGCGTCCCGACGTCGTGCTTTCGAACGAGATCGGCAATGAAAGCGTCGCATCAGCAAACCGCGCGACGTTGGTCGTTATTACAAACGCGATCCAGAAGGCAAAGTCAAGTTTGCCGCAGAGTGTTTCCGCTGAACTGCATTTGCCTGCATGGCAAGTTACAAAGTTGGCAACCGTAACTGAAACTCGCACAGGTCAGTATTCGGAACATCCGAATCGTCTGCTGCGCGAACCGGGACTTTCCATTTGGGATTTGCTAATGCCCACCGGTGCCGGCTTTAATGCGAACGCTGAAGCTATTTCGATGCGCACGATTCAACAAGAGCAGCATACGTTCGCAAGCACCGCTTCGCTGTTCGGCGGCATTGCATTGAACCCGGCATCGCGGCGTCAAGTCACAGCGAAGTCGCTGGGCAACTACCAACTGATAATGGGACGAGTGCATCGCATGGCATCGCTCGACAATCTCGTCATGTTGCCGCCTCAAACGCCGATTACTGAGTGGCAACAGCAACTCGACTTCGTCGCTCGTGCATTGCCGCCGCGCGAACTCGCTCCCTCTTTGCTGCGCATCGCAAACGGCTGTGCAGCGCCGAATCAGTGGCAGCGTCGGCAAATCGCGTTGGAGCGTTTAGTTCAGTTGCAACCCGAGAGCGATGCGGCTAGTAGCGCGCGACTGATGCTGTTGCAGATGTTAAGTAGTGACGAGATGCGTGCTTGGAAGCGAGCGGTAGAGAACGAGAGCGCCAGCAATCTTGGGCTAGGGGGCTTGGCGAATGCAAGTATTGCCGGCGCGGTTGGAACGGCTTCCGCCATTAGTCCTTTCGATACCGCACGCAACAACGAGGCAATCAAGAACGCAGCGAGTACTCTAGACAGTTCACAGGTTGTGGTGGCATCGTTTGTCAGCAGTACGGGCAGCGAAACTCCGGGCAATGAGTTGCGAACGCATGAAGCGGATGTAGGACCGTCGAAAAATGCCCGGGACGAAAGGCTCGATGAAGCGTTTTTCGTGGCGCTCGACAACTGCTACAAAGCGGATCCTCGGTTGGTGAAACTGCCCGAGTTGGAGTTGGTGCGCGAGTCGATTCAGCGCGCGCGATCGGAAGCGACTCGAACTGCGCCGGTGACGACATCGACCCTTGAATCGATAATGCAACACAGTGCGTTGGCTGGTTGGCCTCAGGTTGCTCGCCAAGAACTGCTACTTGCACATGGACGTCCCGAACAACTTCGTTGGATTGCCTTCGCAGTGGATACCAAGGAACGACCGCGTCTCGACGGTGTGCTCGACGAAGCGATGTGGTCAACTTGTCCGCCAATGCAGCTGGTCACCAGTGCAAAGCAAATGCTTGCACCGGAGAGCATATCCAGTGTTTCCCAATTTTCGAATTCGTCCGGTCAATCGCCAACCGATGCAGCGAAAGTTTTTTGGTCTTACGATGACCGCTACCTGTATATCGGAATCGATGCGCCGCAAACGGCGAGTTTCAAGCAAGGACCGCCGCCGAAGTTGCGCAGGTACGATAACAACCTAAGTGCGATGGATCATCTGCATTTCACGCTCGATACCGACCGCGATTATTCATCAGCGATCGAGTTGGGTGTGTCTGCGATGGGTGAAACGTTTGACCGCTGTTGTGGATTGCCAAGCTACAATCCCAAATACGCGGTGGCGGTGCCGAGTGCGCCGGTTGCGGGTCGCTGGACCGCTGAAATCGCTATTCGCATCGAAGACTTGACGACGCACCGTTCGCTCTCAGGACGCGCTTGGGCAGTTGCAGCGCACCGAAGAAATCCGGTTGGAGCAACCGAAAGCTGGTCGACAATGGTTACCGAGCAAGCCGCACTGCAATCGGCTGGCTTGCTGTTGTTCGTACCTGCGCCACAGTGACATTCAGCGTTTTCGATACACATCAGTTTCGGACTGAGCAGGGCCGGACAGCCCAGGCAATGCCGGTCGCTGCGGCAACTGCAACTGCTGCAACTTCAATTGCACTCACTGAAGATGCCGGAGTGTCGGACGCTGAATCGGACCCCGATTTGGAAACTGTCGAGCGCGGGCGTCTGTAGCTCGACAAATAAATCGGCTGAATCGGGAAGATAGCCAAAATGGCAACGCAACTTATCCGCTTGACTCGCCTTGCTACAATGCACTTGGTTATGGTGGCTGTTCTGTGACGGTCCCAAGCATCTACAACCGCTACGATCGCTATGCGAGGATAAGAAACTGGCGAAGGTGCCGGAGCTGCGTATTCGGCTGAGAATTTCTAGCTTAACAGTTGGAAGTGATGTAGATTTGCAGTGAAATCTGCAATTCGGAATTGGTGGGTAGTTGCTGACTGAGTCGGTTACCCTAAACTTGCCATTCTGGCACCTCGCCCCAGTGGCATAGGCTTTGCTTTAATGTTTGGCTGTCAAAAGACGGCTTGTAATTTCACTCATGCGAACTTGTCTCCGGCGTTTTCCAAGATAGATGGTTTTTCCCATTCCCCGCACAATCCAATTTGGCGTACAAATAAGTTAGCCGCAGAACAATCTGCCGCACGCTGGCGAATGAGTACGCCAAAGCGGTCTGTGCGGAGTGAATGGGATTGAATTTATCATCGAGAGCTGAGCGTCTCAACAAAGGGGGTTGATTATGTACGAACGATTCACCGATCGCGCTCGCAAAGTAATGCAGCTAGCGAATCAAGAGGCGCAGCGTTTCAATCACGAGTACATCGGCACTGAGCACATTTTGTTGGGCTTAGTCAAAGAGGGCAGCGGAGTCGCAGCCAACGTTTTGAAAAACCTCGACGTGGATCTGCGCAAGATTCGGCTCGAAGTGGAAAAGTTGGTGCAAAGTGGACCGGAAATGGTCACCATCGGCAAACTGCCGCAGACGCCGCGAGCCAAGAAGGTGATCGAGTACTCGATGGAAGAGGCTCGGAACCTGAATCATAACTACGTCGGCACCGAACATATTCTGCTCGGTTTGCTGCGCGAGCAAGAAGGCGTCGCCGCTCAGGTCCTTATGAACCTCGGACTGAAACTGGAAGACGTCCGTGAAGAAGTGCTGAATCTACTCGGCCATGGCATGGAGAGCGGTGAAGGCGGCGAACGTGGCGGTCGCGAAGGTGCCGGCGCTTCCGGCGGCGAATCGACTGGTTCCTCCAAGGGAACGAAGAGCAAGACGCCAGCGCTGGACAGCTTTGGTCGCGATCTGACTGAGTTGGCAAAGCAGGGCAAGTTGGATCCAGTGATCGGTCGCGCTCGTGAAATCGAACGCGCGATTCAAGTTCTCTGCCGACGCACGAAGAACAACCCAGTTCTCCTGGGCGAAGCGGGCGTTGGTAAGACAGCGATCGTCGAAGGTTTCGCGCAACGGGTTGTTTCCGGCGATGTGCCCGAAATTCTCGCTGAGAAGCGAATTGT
>JBGSJB010000445.1:0-4630 GCA_041742175.1 Pirellulaceae bacterium | reverse complement strand
AAAGCTGAATGCAAAGCAGGCTCAGATTGATGCCGCGCGCAAGGACGCTGATAACCTCCAGTTGCAGATAACGAAAGGCATGATTTCGCAGCGCGATGTAAACGCCATTAAATCGAAATCGATGTCCACTAACCCTGAGTTGCTGAAAGCCCGCTATGGTGAGTGGCTGACTCGGCTAGGGCAAGAGTTTGGGTTGACGAAAGTTACCCCTCAAGAGCGCCCGGTAAAGACGACTCCAGCTTACGCGGCCTACAAGTTCACGATGCAGGGTCAGTGCCGCACTGACCAGTTGGTCGAATTGCTCGCGAAGTACTACGACAAAGATCTGTTGCATTCGATTACGAATCTCAAAGTAACGTCGACTAATCAACCGAACTGGTTGGATGTTTCGCTCGATTCGCAAGTGCTCGCTTTGCGTGCCGCGGATGCCAAGCAGACGATATCGGACAAGTCATCAGATCGGTTGGCGCAGAGCGTTGATGAATACAAGCAGTCGATTATCGGGCGCAATCCGTTTGCACCGCCAAACTCGCCACCAACGTTGGCTACGTCGGCGCGCCAAGAGGTGAAGCGTGGCGAGTCATGGAATCTAAAGTTGGAAGGTAATGATCCGGAATCGCATTTTGTGAAGTTCGAACTGGTGTCAAAAGACCTACCGCCTGGCTTGCGTTTTAGCGGTCGCAGTGGCGAATTTTCGTGGAAGCCGGAAGAGAATGGCGAGTACGAGATTGTGGTGCGCGCCACAGATGATGGATTGCCGGCGAAGTCGAAGGAGTTCAAGATGGCTTTGAAGGTTGTCGATCCACCGGCCCCACCAGAGCCGAAGGTTGAGCCGACGAAGTTTGATCCCGCGTCGCAATCGCGTGTGACGGCGCTCGTCGGAGGTCGTGATGGTCCGCAAGTGTGGGTCCGCTCTATGACGGAGAGCAAGACGTATCAGTTGAGCGAAGGTGAGGACTTTGAAGTGGGAACGCTTAAAGGCAAAGTTGTTTCGATCAACTTGAAGGAGAGTTTCGCTGAATTGGAGACTGACGGAATTCGATGGTTGGTCGGAATGGATTCGACTTTGAAGGAAGCGTTTGAAAAAGGCAAAGCGGATTAGCGGCTAGATCTGCGGGTTAGGTTTCACCATCGAATGTCGCGTTCTGTATCGGCATGGCGTTGGCTCGTATGTTGTCTATCATCTTGAGCTGGAATGCATTAGATTTCAGAGATCGTCTGCGCGGTTGAGGCCAGACGAGTTCCGTGCTGCTCACCTCTTAGGCAGCGCTGGAATTGGCTCGAACAATAACACTAGGTGACGAGATGACGCAACTGTTGCGGTTTGATCCCGCTTCTGCATACCTTCCCAAGACCGGCTTGGACGCAAGTGACGTTGCGGGGCTGGGCTCAACACTGGAAAAGCTTCGCGACGAGATTTGTGAAACGGATGTAAAGATGCTGGCTGGCGAGTTGCCGACGCCGGCTGAAAAGCAACCGCTTGACGCAGGTTTCTATCTGATGCCCGAACGTTTGTTGGCTGAGTATGAGGCTCAGCGGGCTGGCAGTGAACTTGGCCGCATACTCGCAGCCACGAAAGCGATGATGGCTGAGGTAGATCGCGTGGTTGTGTTGGGGATTGGTGGCTCGTACATGGGGGCCAAAGCGTTGATGGATGGTTGTTGCCAACCGTATTTCAACGAGTTGTCGCGCGGGGAGCGTGGCAGTCGCCCGCGAATCTATTTCGAAGGCAACAACGTTGATAACGATGCCTCGCAAGGGTTGTTGCATTTGCTGGGCGCGCAGCGTGGTCATGTTGCAACTGGAATCGAAGATAGTTGGGGAATTGTTGTCATCAGCAAGAGTGGCGGGACGCTGGAGACCGCATCTGCGTTTCGTCAGTACTTGGCGGCGTTGGAAGTCAGTTGTGGCGGTGACATGGACGTCGTTCGCAGGCGACTGATTCCAGTGACGGGTGACAGTGGCAAACTCCATTGCTTTGCATCGGAATTGGGTTGCAAAGAGGTATTTCCGGTTCCCGATGGTGTAGGCGGTAGGTTTTCAGTGCTGTCAGCGGTTGGGCTGGTACCTTCGGCGCTGATGGGGATCAACGTGATGAAATTGCTCGAGGGCGCGAAGGCGATGAACGAGCACTTTAGAACGGCAACTGCAGCGGAGAATGTTGTACTGCAGTACACGGCTGTGAATCATCTGATGGAAGTCAAACGCGGCGCGACGATTCGTTTGCTGAGTGTGTGGAGCAAAGCGCTCGAGTCGGCTGGCATGTGGTACGACCAACTGTTAGCGGAAAGTTTAGGTAAGGAACTCAAGGGAGCCACTCCGCTGACGACTGTTAACACTCGCGATTTGCATTCGCGACACCAGCAGCATCAGGAAGGTCGTCGCGACAAGATCGTGAACAATGTGATCGTCGAAAAATACCGCTTCGATCCGTTACCGATTGGACAACGCAACAGTGACCCGGATTCGCTGAATGATTTGGCGTCGAAGACTCTTCCTGAGGTAATTGCTGCAGCGATCGAAGGTACGAATCAAGCTTTGCGGGATGATGGTCGACCAAGCACAAATTTGTACATGCCTCGCGTGGACGAGTTTTACTTGGGGCAATACTTTCAGATGCTGATGTTAGCAACGGTGGTGGAAGGTCGGCTGCTAGGGGTCAATCCTTACGGACAACCTGGCGTTGAGGCTTACAAAAAAAATATGAATCGCGTTCTCGGTCGCTAGTGATTTGATGACAGCAGACCCAACTCCTTTGTTCCCGAGTGAACATGATGAAAGGCCGTTTATTACGGTGGCGCGCCTGGGTGATATACCAGCGGGTCAGGGGAGGGCGTACGCCGTGGGAAAACGAATGGTTGCAGTGTTCTTCAATGAAGGTACCTACTTCGCGATTGACGATTTCTGCCCGCATCAGGGCGCATCGCTAGCTGAGGGCTACATTGATGGCTGCACTGTGGCTTGTCCTTGGCACCATTGGCGGTTTGGCATCAACGATGGAGCTTGGTTGGACAATCCGAAGATCGCTATCGATACGTTTGTGGTTCGAGTTGTAAACGATCAAATTCAGGTGCAATTGCCCGACGAACCAAAGGCTTGATTGCGGCAAAGTCGGTGAATGAATGAGCCTGAGGCGCTAGCCGATCTTTACAATTGTTTATTCTAAAGCAATAAAATCGGCAGCAATCAAATCAACTTGCGAGTGTTGTTCTGGATTAACAAAATCGGCTAGCGCCTCAGGCTCATAAAAGAGTATTTGTCGGCGATCAAGTTATTGATCTGGGTTGGGATCCAACGTTGCGGTGGCGCGTTGGCGTTTGCCGTCGCGGTAGTAGATCACGTTTACGTTACGACCGACAGGCGTCAAGCCAACTGTCTTGACCAAGTGACCGTCGTTCTCGATGCGAATTCCATCAAACTCAACGATCACATCGCCCACTTGCAAATCCATTCGCTGGGCGGGCGAGTTCGGGATAATCGACTTAACGAGCGCTCCGGCGGTCGAGGGCAACCCCAAGCGGCGAGCGGTGAGACTATCGAAACTGATCTCCAGTTGAACACCGAGATAGCTTCGCAGCAGTTTGCCGCGTGTAACGAGTTGTTCTGCGACGGTCATCGCCATGTTGATTGGGATTGAAAATCCGATGCCTTCGTTGCCACCCGAGTTGCTCGCGATGGCGGTGTTGATGCCAACTAGTTGTCCGCGCAAGTTGAGCAGTGGTCCGCCACTATTTCCAGGGTTGATGGCTGCGTCGGTTTGAAAGAAATCTTGGATTTCGATCTCCTTCGAACCGAGCTCAAGATTGCGACGGCCTTTGGCGCTGATGATCCCGTAGGTTACAGAGTGGCTGAGGCCGAACGGACTGCCGATGGCGAGCACAAAGTCGCCGATGTCCATAGTATCACTATTGCCAAGTTGCACTGAAATCAGGTCTGGATGATCAATCTTCATCACGGCTACGTCAGTTGATGGGTCGGTCCAGATTTTCAAGGGGCGCATTTGTTGACCATTGTTGGTTTCGATTAGGATTGACGAAGTCTCGGCTGGATAAATGACATGGCGATTGGTCAGGATGTATTGACCGCCACTTAGATCAACGATGACGCCAGCGCCGGCTTCTTCTACGCGACTACTGGCGAAACCCTTACCTGGATCCGACTTCTTGGAGGCTTCGATATGCACGATGCTCGGAGCGGCGAACTTGGCGATACGGCGGATGAGGCTAAGTTGCCGATCGAGCATATCGGCTTCTTGTTGCAACTGTTGGAACTCAGATGCGCGTGCGTTCATGCTGAGGGAGCTAGCTGCCAGCGTGCTGCTGCTGTAGGGCGTTGACTCACGCAGCACCGGTTCAGCATCACGTGAGACCGGACGTTCGACGATTCGGTCGGGTCCTGGGCGCAATGTGATTTGCGCCTGTGCATTGACGCTCGCCACACTCAGTGCAATAGCGGTCGCGATGGCGTGGCGGATAGTTCGAACGGTAGCTTTAGCTTTGGACAGCATGAATACCTCGGTAGAACAGTGAGACCACTGCCATCGCGCGAAATCCTCCTCGCGACGGACGTATCTTCGTACGTGGTGGAATCGGCTGTCCCGCCGAGACTCGTAAAACAGAAAGCGGCAGCG
>JBGSJB010000444.1:0-2758 GCA_041742175.1 Pirellulaceae bacterium | reverse complement strand
TTGCCGATCACTGTGGCTTCAACGCCTTCGGATTGGCAGAGCTCTTGCAGGCGAGCGAGCTTCAAGGGCGGAACGGACATAACCATCCGCTCTTGAGCTTCGCTGATCCAGATTTCGGTGTAGCTGAGTCCATCGTATTTTAGTGGAGCGCGATCCAAGTAGACTTCGGCGCCGATCTCTTCCCCCATTTCGCCGACCGCGCTACTAAAGCCACCTGCGCCGCAATCAGTGACGGCTGTGTAAAGTCCTTCGTCGCGAGCTCGCAGTAAGACGTCGAGAACCATCTTCTCGGTCACAGCGTTACCGATCTGCACAGCACCGCCGGAGATCGATTCGCTGCTGCTGGTCAGTTCCGCGGAGCTAAACGTGGCGCCGTGAATTCCATCGCGACCGGTGCGGCCGCCGAGAGCAACGATCCAGTCGCCAGCCATCGGGCACTTTTCAGCTTTATCAACTGGCAGCAAACCAGCGTTGCCACAATACACCAACGGATTGCCGAGGTAGCGGCGATCGAAGTACACCGCGCCGTTCACGGTCGGGATGCCCATGCGATTGCCGTAGTCACGTACACCCGCAACGACACCCTTCATGACGCGACGCGGATGCAAAACGCCGGGCGGCAACGTGGCTGGATCGGTGTCCGGTGGCGCGAAACAAAACACGTCCGTATTGCAAAACGGTTTTGCGCCGAGTCCCGTGCCGAGGGGGTCGCGAATCACGCCGCCGATGCCGGTGTTTGCGCCGCCGTAAGGTTCGATAGCGCTTGGATGGTTGTGAGTTTCGACTTTGAAGACCACATGGTATTCATCATCGAACTTGACGACACCCGCATTGTCCTTGAAAACGCTCACGCACCAATCGTCTTTGCCGAGTTGACCGCGAATCGTTTGAGTCGCTTGAAAGATTGTTTCCTTCAGCATGTTCTTGAATTGACGTTCGCCGTTTTCGTCTGAGTAAGCGATGCGGCCAGCGAGTGTCTTGTGGCTGCAATGTTCGCTCCAGGTCTGCGCGATTGTTTCGAGTTCAATATCGGTGGGATCGCGATCGAGTGATTGGAAATGGCGTTGGATTGTCTGCATCTCGGCTAGCGACAAATACAACTGCCCGGTTCGACTAAGTGACAGAAGTTGATCATCGCTGAGTTCACGGATATCGACTTTGGCAAGTTGAAATTTGTACGCAGTGCCGACATCGATACGATCAATATTCAGCGGGCCGACGATCACTCGCTCGATGGAATCGTTCGACAGCAGCTTTTGGCAAAGGCGATTCAGCGAAGCGTCATCGAGATTGCTAAGCCAGTATTTGCGGAAGGTGGTTACCGACTCAACGGGCAAACTCATATCCTGCAAGGCTTGCAGAGTGCTGAGCGCGACGGGGTCCATCACGCCTGGTTTTGGAAGGACGTGAACGAGTTGCGAAAGGCCACCACGACCGTTCGCCAGTTGCGGATCACCAACTCGCGCGACGGTCGTCGATTCGGTGATCGAGTCGGCCAGCAGTTTCGTAGCTTGCTGAGCTTGTTCTTCGGTGAGGTTACCTTGCAGCAAGAATCCGTGCGCAGCGGCGACAGTCAGGTTCGAATCGAGTCCCAAGTCGCGAGCTTCGGAAGCGATATTCTTGCCGGACGTGTCAACTTGACCAGTTGCTGGATGGACATCAATTTCCCAAAGCGTCACGTTTCTGTTTTCCCTCTAACAAGAGTTTTTCAAGTTCATTGCCGTCGTTGGTGCGAAGTGCGTTCAGCCATTGTTGCAGGTCGCCGACGAAGCCTTCGAGAGCTTCGACGACAGGCTGGCGATTCTCTTCAAATATTTGTCGCCACATTTCCGCTCCTCCGCTGGCAACACGTGTTGTATCGCACCAACCGGATGCTGCCAGGGGGAGCAAATCGGCTGGCGTTCCTGCCGCGAGAGCTGAAGCGAGAATATGCGGCAGGTGGCTAGTTCGAGCCACGGCTGCGTCATGCTCGCTGGCACTCATCTGCACGGTGCGAGCGCCGAGCGCCTGCCACAGTTGTTCGGTTGTTTGCACACGAGTTGCATCGGAAAGGTGATCGGGAGTAATCACTACTAACTTGCCGTTCAGCAGATTGTGGCGCGCGTGCTCGACGCCGTTTTTTTCGCTGCCAGCTAACGGGTGCGAGCCAACGAAGTTTTGCGCGGCAGCGGACTGAGCGACCGCTTCGACGATCGATTGCTTAGTGCTGCCAACATCCGTGATGAGCGCATGCTTTGGCATTTGAGCACTGCACTGACTTGCGAAATCCGCAACGCTCTGAACGGGAGTACAGATAATCGCCAGATCCGCATCGCAACATGCTTCCGCGATTGAGGCGGCGGCGCTATCGATGGCACCGTGGGCGATGGCTGATTCGAGCGAGTTATTGCGGGGGCTAAAACCAACCACGTGATCGGTAAGCTTACGAGCTCGCAAAGCCATACCGATTGAACCGCCGAGTAAACCGACGCCGACAATTGCTACTCGATGGAAGTGAATCACAAGTTGCCTTTCGGCGGCATCCGCGTTCGGAGGTCCAATGCGGGGGCCGTAACTACGAAGTTGAGATTACCGGTGTTGCGAGTGCTGGAGAGTTTGCCAAGTCAGTTTGATCGTTAGAAATGATAGCCGAATTGCAACGTTTGGCTCAGTCCCAGTTGCTGAAAACGGTCGGAAAGCGGTCGAGAAACAACGCGAAGAATGGCGACTTGCGAGCCAACTGCTTCGAATCTGTAACGGTCAATTGTCCGCGCGATAG
>JBGSJB010000443.1:0-11473 GCA_041742175.1 Pirellulaceae bacterium | reverse complement strand
CGGCGGGAGTTGTCAGACGCGGTCGATCATCAAGTTGGCTTCGAGATGCTTGTGCGATTGGGCGATAAGATCGACAGCAAACAACCGCTGGTAAATATCTTTGCTCGAACAGATTCCTCGCGTGCGGTCGCTGAACAGATGTTGCGCAAAGCGATGACGATCTGTTGAGAAGCTGGTCTTCCGTGTTTTTGGCGGTGCGACGGCGAACTACTTCGACTGGATTGCGTCCAGATCAAACTTCTGCGCTGGTTCCAATTGCAAGCTGACGAGCGGTCGAGTCGGATCGAGACTGGGACCGGTGAAGAGTTGATACTCGACATTGGCTGCAAGATGTTCAAAGCGAAAATTGCCTTCGGCGTCCGTAGTACTGTACTCTGCGAAATGCGGCGATGCAGTTGGAGCGCCGGGCAGAGGCTGAACCGGTTCGCGTTGGAAAGGGACCATGAAGCAACAAACAAGTCGCTGGTTAGCAATGGGTTTTCCATCTGCGTTAACCAACTTGCCGGACGCAGCGGCGACGGGACGCAGTTTCATCACGAACACATTCTTGTCATCTTTGATTTCGATGATCGCAGCCAACTTCTTGTTACTCGTGATCGCATGCGCAAAGCTGCCACCGCGGATGCGTTCACCGCGGAATTTTCCGTCTGCATCCGTCGTGGTTTCCCAAGCGGGACGCGAGGCTATCGTTTTAAACGAGGTATCGCGGGCCGCAATCGTAACTCGGCAATCGCGCGACGGCTTATCTACTCCGTCTTCGACGACTAACCCTAGCAAAGCTGACTTGTCGGCCAAATTTGCAGCGGGCGCGAACGACGGTTTGAGTTGCACATCGACTTCGTAGCTTTCCTCATCCGCAATTTGAAAATCACTGTCCGAAGTCCCCAAGAACTTGAAACTTGCCCCATCACCCACGAAGAATTCGAATTTTCCTTCTGCATCGGAAAACGTCTCACGTGAGATAGTCGGTTTGCGTTTTCGCAAAACGGTCGTGTACGGATCTTCTGGTTCAGGAAATTTTGCTTCGGCGACTTCGGCAACCGACTTGCCTTCTTGTTGAAGCACGACGCGGTTGTTTGATACATCGGACCAAACGGGCACAATAACGCTACCGTGAATTCGAGTTGCTTTTCGGAGCTTGAAATCTATGCCTTCGACGGGCGTGTGTGGAAAGACCGCGAAGCCCTCGTGCGGAGCTGAAGCCCACAGGCGATCGTTGACGACGACGATGTAAACCTGATTCGGAGCGACCAGCAATTCATACTTGCCTGCAGCGTCCGTTTTCGTGTCCGGGATTCTGGGAGGGTTCGGAGTGAGTCCGACGCCTGCGGCTGAAATAGTGAGGCCTGCTGCTGGCAAGCCGTCGATGCCGATCACTGTTCCGCGAATAGGGACAGTGCGATTCAGCTTCCGCTCGTGAACATTGTTGACCCGCGGATCAACTGAAAAGGTTGAATGGACCAACCCGCTTCCGCCGCTCGTTGAAAAAGTTACCGGAGTATCTTGCCAACTCGGAAACCATTTGCACGTCACTTCGCCGTTGTCGTCCGTGTGCATCTCTAAGTAACGACTATAGGCACTTGCGTTGAAATCATAGTTGTTTGACAACGTTCGTTGCGTCTTTCGCAAGCTCAGCGGATAGACTTTGATTCCAGCTTGCGGTTGGCCCAGATCATCGACGACTTTGAACTTCACCATCTTGATACCATTCAACACAAATCTTTGCGGCTTGTCGTTCGGATAATTTGGTCCGATGCCTTGCTGCGCCGGTTTGAACAGATGGTAATCGAGTCCAACTTCATCCTTTAAGGCCACCGCGACCGCAATCGGTTCTTCATCGGTGTAAAGGATCTTAGCCACTCCCGCCTCATCGGTCGTCGCCGAAACGGCGCGGGCCAGCAGCGAATTGCCGAGTCTCGCGGCAACGGTCGCTCCCGAAATTGGTCGGTCTTCAGCGTCGATCACTTGCGCGATAGCATGCTTGGCTTTGCTCAAGCGTATCGAGAGTGCTTGTGTGTCGATCTTGGTTGGTTGCGAGCCGAGCGATTGGTAACCGATCTCACCGCCGTCAGCGTTTTGGACTTCTACGCGCATCGCACTGAATTGCTGCTGCGTTGCGATGACGCGGACGCTGAATTTCCCGTCGGCCTCGGTCGTCGCTTGAATGCCCTCTGCAAAGTCAACGCGATGTTTGCACACCGCCACCTTTGCTCCCACGCTCGGTTGGCCAGTCGCGTCGATCACACGACCAGCAACAATGAATTCAGTTTCTTGCGCGATCGTAGGCAATTGCAAAAAACAAATAGCGACCAAGCTGAGCAGTGACCGTCCAAGTTGCTGCGAGACATGGAATCGATTTGCAGTTCGCATGTTGCTTGCCCTCAAACTAAGAATCTAACACAGTTTAAGTGGTGGCGACTTTCAGTCGCCGATGTACGACACGTCGACTGAAACGTCGACGCCGCGCAAAGTCCTATCAGTGCGTCGCCCCTCCCCAGCCACGCTAGCGCGGGCTGACCCTCCCCAACCACGCTAGCGCGGGCTGACCCTCCCCAAACTGCGTTTGGAGAGGGTGAAGATCGTTGCGAACAATGAGTAGTCCCACATCAAATTAATTGATTTCAAGTCGAGCTACCATCGCTTTGGCATGATTTTGGCTAAGCGTGGCGTTGACTAGTTTCTCGGTCCGCTATCAATCCGCCGAAGCGAAATCCGATTCTCGTACTTGTAATCGTACACGTACTCGTACTCAGGCGAAGCCGGTACTCGAACCGAGTAGGAGTACGAGCAGGAGAATACGGGCGAGAAACGCCGTTATACAACCCACATCGAGTATCAAGGACTACCTATGTTCCATGCGAATAGACTGCTTAAGAGCTTCATTTTGCTCGCGTTCATCACGCTTAACTTAACTGTTCACGCGCAGCAAAACGCAACTCAGCAGAACGCGCAAAACCAGCCGCGTGCAGAAACGAACCAGCCGAAACAGTCGAGCCAAAAAGCTTCGACCACGCGTGGCAAAGGCGGTGAACTACATCAGACCGCTAGCGGTGATCAACCGGTGATGACAACTCAGCAAGGGATTCCGGTCGCTGATAATCAGAACTCTTTAAAAGTCGGCGCGACGGGTCCAACATTGCTGGAAGACTTTCACTTCCGCGAGAAGATGTTCCACTTCGACCATGAACGTATCCCGGAGCGCGTTGTTCATGCGCGAGGTTTCGGAGCGCACGGCTACTTCGAAAACTACGAATCGCTAGCTGACATCACCAAAGCAAACTTGTTTCAGACTCCGGGTGCGAAGACGCCTGCATTCGTTCGTTTCTCTACGGTGGCAGGCAACAAAGGTTCGCAAGACCTAGCTCGCGATGTTCGCGGTTTCGCAGTCAAACTGTATACGCAGGAAGGCAACTGGGACATCGTCGGCAACAACATTCCAGTCTTCTTTATTCAAGATGCGATCAAATTCCCAGACCTGATTCATGCAGCGAAACCAGAGCCTGATCGTGGGTTCCCTCAAGCTCAAACGGCACACGATAACTTTTGGGATTTCATATCGTTGACTCCTGAGAGCATGAATATGGTGATGTGGATTATGTCCGATCGCACCATTCCGCGCTCATTCCGATTCATGGAAGGCTTTGGAGTGCACACGTTCCGGCTAATCAATGAAGAAGGCAAATCGACCTTTGTAAAATTTCATTGGAAACCGAAACAAGGTCTGCAGTCGGTTACTTGGAACGAAGCGGTGCAGATCAATGGCGCCGATCCAGACTATCATCGTCGTGACTTGTGGTCCGCCATTCAGAACGGCGACCATCCAGAGTGGGAGTTGGGTTTGCAACTGTTCGATGAAGAGTTCGCGGAGAAGTTTGATTTCGATGTGCTCGACGCGACTAAGATTATTCCTGAAGAGTTGGTGCCGATTCGGCCTGTTGGACGATTGGTGCTCGACAAAGTCGTCGACAACTTTTTTGCTGAGACTGAGCAGGTCGCGTTTTGCACGCAGAACATTGTTCCCGGCATCGACTTTACGAACGATCCGCTGTTGCAAGGCCGCAATTTCTCCTACCTCGACACTCAATTGAAGCGGCTGGGCAGTCCTAACTTCACTCACATTCCGATCAATGCGCCGCGCTGTCCCGTGCTCAATTTTCAGCAAGATGGACATATGGCGATGACCAACCCCAAAGGTCGCGTGAACTATGAACCGAATTCATGGGACGCGGGTCCACGTGAGTCACCGAAGAAAGGTTTTAAATCGTTTCCAGCCAAAGTTGAAGGCACGAAGCAGCGTATGCGCTCGGAACGTTTCGCCGATCACTACAGCCAAGCTCGCCAATTCTATGTTAGTCAAACGAAAGTTGAACAGCAGCACATCGCCGACGCGCTCGTGTTTGAACTGAGCAAAGTCGAGCGCGTTGACATTCGAAGTCGCATGGTTTCGCATCTGTTGAACATCGACAAGGGGCTGGCCGATCAAGTTGCCGATGGGCTGCGATTGACTGAGATGCCCGCCGCGGCTGAAGCAGCTCGCGAACCGATCGCTGACCTAAAGCCGTCGCCGGCGCTCAGCATTTTGAAGAATGGTCCGGAGAGTTTCGCGGGACGTTGCGTGGGGATCTTGGTGACGGATGGAGTTGATGCCGCACAGTTGAAATCGTTGATGGATGCGATCAGCAAAGAAGGTGCGACTTCCAAGTTGGTTGCGCCACACATTGGAGGCGTGAAGGCCAGCGATGGTCAGATGGTTCGGGCTAATGAGAAGATCGAAGGCGGTCCTTCTGTGTTGTTCGATGCAGTTGCGTTGATGGTGACTGAAGATGGTGCGCGGATGCTCAGCGAAAAACCGGCGGCGCGTGACTTCGTCGCTGACGCATTGGTGCACGGAAAATTCATCGCGCACACATCAGCCGCTCAACCTCTGCTCGAGCAAGCTGGAATGAAGGACCAACATCGATCTCAACTCGTTGCACTCAACAACGATGGCGCGGCCGCTTTCATCGAGCGCTGTCGTCAACTGAGAAATTGGGAGGCTACAGCCATGCTGCCAGCTAAACCGGAGAAGGAGCAAGGGAAGTAGCTAGTACAACGGCGCCGAAATCAACTCGCTTTAAATTTCACTAAAGTTTAATACGAACCGTAGCTGCGTCTCACCGAGACGCAGCTACATAGCGCGCTTATCACGGTACGCCTGTTTCCTAAACTGAGGCGAGCAGGCGTCCAGTGCTTTCGATCGCCTCCCACGGAATCGTGTGGGGCCCACTGAAGTCAATGAAGTCGACTTCGCAACCTGATTTAAGCAGCATATCTCGCAGCCACGTGCCAGCAATGAAAGGCAGGATTGGATCTTGCCTCCCATGACTCTGCAGAATCTTGCACTTCGTCAATCGCGCCGCGGATTCCTTCCACAAGCTCTCACAAATCAGTGCACCGGAGTAAAGACACAAGGCGTCGGGTGGCGTTTTAAGTCCACGGCAAGCGACGTCCATGGAGAGCATGGCACCTTGTGAGAATCCACCGAGCAGAAGATTACCTTCGTCGAGATTGAGTCTCTCGAGAGCTTGCTCGATGGTCGCAGTTAATTGCGTGCGCGCTGCATCGATGCCCTCGGGAACTTCATCGCGGATCTGTTCGAACTGACCGGATTCCATCGCAGCCATCAGCTTCGCAATGCTCAGCAGCCACCAAGCTCGCGCACCCGGCATTCCTTGATCGGCTAGTGAGAGCGGTGCTGCGGGGAAAACCAATTGCATCGCCTCGTCAGATTCCGCTGCATTCAGCAATTCCTGAGCTAGTCCCACAAGATCGGTGCCGGGGGCGCCAAAGCCATGACAGAAGACTGCTAGTTTTTCGATTTTTGCGTCACCTTCGGGTTGAACGATCGCGCAGTCGAGTTCTCCCAGCCGTTCGCGGCGTGTCCGATAAACTAAGTCGCTCAAGTTTGGTCCTTTGCCGCCTTGTTGAGATTACGGTGAATCCAGACATTAGATCGCTACGATGGCGAATCACAAGCCAAAGGTTTTACAGTAGAACGCGAACCTTGTGTTGGGGACGCCGATCTTTTGCCGAGTAGGCTCGCAGTGAAATTCATTATTCACTTCTTCGATCCAGCGTGACTGCAAAATCCCACTAAATTTTTGTCGGAAACCGCTGGCAATGGGGGGCGCGATACTGCTACCATAAAGCCCGCGGAATTTTCCAGATCGAATTTATTCGGGGAGTCAGCCCATGGTGCGCGAAATTCGCAAGCTGCTAACAGGCATTCGAACTCGGCAGCGTTTTGTTCGAAGCGTTCAATGGATGGTGCGCGGAGCGGTGGTTGGAGCCGTCTGCGGTGTCGCGATTGAACTCGCTCGCCTGAGCGGTGCTTCAGTCGATTATTCTACGGCTTGGTTCGCGGTACTCGCGAGCACATTGATCGCCGGTGCGATCGGTTGGTTGCTGCCCGTCAGTTGGACTTCGACGGCTCATCTGGTGGATACGCACTATCGCATGAAAGACAGTACCGCTTCGGCACTTGATTTCGCGAGCCGCAAAGTGACTGAGCCTCTGATGCAGTTGCAAATTGCCAACACGATCCAAGGTTTGCAACATGTCGACCCTCGAGCCGTGTTGCCGTTTCGCACGCCGAAGTTGATGCCTGCGCTCGTCGGATTGTGCGCGCTGCTGATCGCTTTGCCATTCGTACCGAAAGAACAAGTTGCTGCACCTGAGATTGATCTGTTGGTTCAGCAAGTGGTGAACGACCAAGCTACGACGCTCGATGAAACCATGGTTGAAGAGCTGCGCGAACTTGCCGAAGAAACACAGGAGCCGGAACTTCAAGAGCTTGTCGAAGAGATCGAAAAGCTGGTTGAATCGATGAAGAGTCCAGAGGTTGACGAGCGCGAAGCGTTGGCAAAGCTATCGGAGATGCAACAGAACTTGGCGGAAGCGCTGAACCAGTTCAACGCCGAGAAGACCGATGCGGAACTCAAGGAACTGGCCGCGGCTTTGGAATCGGCTGAGTCGATGCAAGCGATTGCGGAAGCGTTGAAGGATGGCAAGTACGAGAAAGCCGCTGAACAACTTGAGAAGATCGACGCCAGCACTATGACTCGCAAAGAGCGCGAAGCGGTGGCTGCGAATTTGAAAAAGTTCCGTGAGAATTTGGGAGAAGGCAAGCAGGGCGAGTTGTCCGAGAGTGCGCAAGAGATGCAAGAAGGGCTTGAGAAAGATAACCCTTCTCAGTGCAAGTCGGGACAATGCAAAGCTGCTGGTGTTTGCAAGAAACAAGGGCTGAAGAAGTCGATCGCGAATTGCCTGAATTGCCAACTCAATCGATTGTCCGAATGCAAGAGCCAGTGCCAAGCGCAATGCCAAGGCGGAGCGGTTAAGAAGAGCTCCCAGGACTCCAATAAAATCGGTAAAGCTGCATCGAATAAGCCACTCGGCGAAGAAGCCTCGAAGCTCGACTCGACGCGGCGCGAAGAGAGTATCACTGGCGTTCAAGGCGAGGGATCATCCGAGCGTGAAACAACGCAGTCGCCTGAGGGAGAGCAAGATGCGGCGCTGAGTTACAAGGCTCGTTACACCGAGTTTCGCAAGCAGATGGAAGAAGTGATCGACAGCGAACCACTGCCGCTCGGTCATCGTGAAACGGTTCGAAAGTACTTTGAATCGATCCGTCCTGCTAACAGTGATGTAACTGAGTAGATGCTGCGTGGTTGATCTTATTGGCAGATTACGAAGTCAAGTGCGAATCCCGACGGTTGGATTGCTTTAACGAAATGAAGCTGAGGCGAACGCATGTCGGGATACGCAAGTTTGCTTAACCGCCGGTTCTGTTTGATGCAGTTGACCGGCGGGTTTGCATTGTTGGCGATACTGGTTCTTAGTTGTCGGAGCTTCGCACAGGATACGCCCAAAGCGATCCATTTTCCGCCGGTTCCGATTGAGTCGGTCGCACGCTACACCGCGCTGCGGGCCGCTGGACCGATTGTCGTCGATGGCAAACTGGATGAACCCAGTTGGAAAGCGGTGACTCGATCGCCAAGGTTCGTGGATCTGATTTCAGGCAAAGCGACCATCCATAACACGCGGGCTGCGGTCATGTGGGATGACGAGTTTCTGTATGTGGGATACTGGGTTGAAGAGCCGTTTGTGCAAGGAAAGCTGACCGAGCGCGATTCGCCAATCTACGAAGACAACGACGTTGAACTGTTCGTCGCTGGGTCGGACGCCTACTACGAATTCGAGATCAATTCGCTCGGGACGATCTACGAAGGATTATTTATCTGGCAAGAAGCTTTTGAGTCGAAAGGTTACAGCAAAATCCCGGAGTTGCAGCAGACTCGCGATGATGTAAAGTTTCAGTCGTTCAATGGCGTTGGGTTGACTACGCATCCGCGCGGCAAACGCTGGGCTTATTTAGAGTGGGACTTTCCCGAGCTAAAGTCTGGTGTGCAAGTCGACGGTACGTTGAATGAACCGAAAGATCGCGACCGCGGTTGGACGGTAGAACTCGCCTTGCCATGGGCGGGTATGAAGCTTCTGACCCTGGGCGATGGTCGCAGTGTACCGCCCAAGAATGGCGATGTGTGGCGAATGGACTTTTCGAGGTTCAATCAGTTTAAGGAAGCAGCGCCGGCAGACGATTCGGGCGGATGGGCTTGGAGCGCACACGGAGTTTGGGACTCGCATGTGCCCGAAGTCTTTCCGTTTGTCACCTTCTCGACTGAGCCAGTTAAGCTGCAGCCTGACAGTGGTTCTGATTAGTGCTTCTCGTCAATATTCAGTTTTAGTGTGGCACGCTCTGAGGCTCTGCGCAGAGCTTCAGAGCGTGCTACCCTAACATTAAACCTTGACGCTCCACTAGCCCCGGTTGGCGACATAGAGACGAAACCGCGGCTAACGCCATCCGGCTGATAAAGCAACACCATCACAACAAGCGTTAATTTTTTCCATATCACCCATTGCAAAGGTAAACCGTGAAGATCGAGTGCTTTGAGTATCAATTGCCGCTGCGGGATCCGTTCACTATCGCACGCGGAACGACCACTGTTCAGCCGACTTTGATCGTACGTGTTGAACATGACGGTCTGATCGGATACGGCGAAGCGACAACGAATGATTACTACGGCATCACGTTCGATTCGATGTCGGCTGCGCTGAACGGCATCGCTGATCAAGTTGCTTCGTACAAACTCGACAACCCAGCCGAGTTGTGGCGCGAACTAGATCCGCAACTATCGTCCGACCGTTTTGCACAATGCGCTTTTGATTGCGCCGTGTGGGACATCTACGCTCAAATGCACAATCTTCCGCTATGGAAATTGTGGGGATTGAACCCGGCCGATGGCTATCCTCCGACGTGCTACACAATCGGACTCGACACTCCCGAGACGATGGTTCGCAAGATGCAAGCCAAACCAGGCTGGCCAGTCTACAAAATCAAGCTCGACGCGAGCGGCGGCATCGATCTGGTGAAGACTCTGCGCAAAGAGACGGACGCAATCTTTCGTGTCGATGCGAATTGTGCTTGGAAAGCGGATCGTGTGCTCGAGTGGGCTGCTGAGTTAGCGGAGTTGAACGTCGAACTGATCGAACAACCGCTGGTCGCTGAATCGTACGCGGAGATGATGCAGTTGAAGGGTCGGTCACCGATTCCGCTGATGGCTGACGAAAGCTGCCAAGTGGAAGCGGACGTGAACGCATGCATCGACTGTTACGACGCGATTAATATCAAGCTGGTTAAGTGCGGCGGCCTAACACCGGCTCGACGGATGATCGCTCGTGCAAAGCAAAACGGTTTGAAAGTGATGGTTGGTTGCATGACCGAATCCAGCATCGGCATTGCACCCGGAGTTCACTTGTTGCCGCTGCTCGATTTCGCGGATCTCGACGGCGCACTGTTGCTCGCCGAAGATATCGCTTCGGGGCTTGAATGGAATCTAGGTCGTTGTGAATTGCCAACCGTGCCGGGGTTGGGTGTGGTGTTGAAGTAGCGCGAGCGACGACTGTGTTTAAGTTACAACGTCAGACCCAGCGGTAACGCTTCGCCTGCGATCTGATTGGCTTCTTCGGCGGCGAGTTGTCCGCCGGAGCCAACCAAAGTTAGATAATGCTCCGGTGCAGCCGTTTGTTCAAGTCGCTGGAGCACGCGGTGGCGAAGTTCGTTGTCGATGTCGCGATAGCGATCGCTGACCATCCGCGCGCATTGCAGCAGTGCTAACTGATAGGCAGACTCGTGATCCGTGGCTGGTCTGAGCAGTAATTGCTCGAGCCACAGTTCGACTTCCGCGGTATCGACGACGGCGTTCAGCGGCCCGTAGGTTGGCACGCGGCTGCCGAGTCGTCCGAGCGTCCAGAAAATTGCCGACGTGCTGAAGGACCACTTCTTCACCTTCTGCAACTCGAGCAACCAACGACCAAGCTGCGATTTTTCGCTCTTCGGCAACAACTCCAACGAACCGACCAAACGCAGCAACTCAGCCAACTCGTTCGGAGCGACGGTTGAACCACCTTTCGCGCGACGCACAGGATCCAGCAAACCGCGCAGGGGAACGGCAACTTGTTGATACACCGCTAACTGCTGACCCGCTGTGAAACCGCCCGCCAGTCGCCGCCATAGAATCAACGATTCGCTGCGTGAACTCGGGGTTCCAAACGCAAGCCGACCGTAGACCAAACGCCACGTCTGCGCGACTCGCCAATCATCAGCCGCCAAACCGTAACCTGGTCGCAAGACATAACCCAACAGATTCAACCAACGCGATTCGTGATCGGCGCTGCGAGATCGCCCTGCTTCGAAGTCGATTAAGTCTTGCCACATCGATCGCAGCAAACTGGGCGGCCACGCTTGGCGACTTTTCTCCAGTCGTTCCGAGAGCGCTTGCATCAACTGTGAGGGTTTGAGCGTTCCGCCGGGACCGAAACAAGATTCGATCGTGGAACGCGCGGCTTGCTGAACCGACAAATCGATCGTACCACTTTGCGCCGCCATCGACTCACTGGCTGAACGATCCGTTTCGGTACTTGCGCGCACATCGAACTCAAGCTTCCATCGCTGTTGCGAATTGCTTGCGACGCACCACAACTGCAACGTACCGATCTGGCTCAGTTCCGTTTCCAATACAACCGGCAAGCGCTCTTGCCGACGTTTGCCGGGCAACTCCAGCACCGTTCGAATCGGCGGCAAGTGAACGAAGTTCTGCGCGTCGATGTCATAGCATTCACTAACGCGATCCGCCAAACGTGTGCTCGAGTAAGCGATCGGAAATTGCACAGGTTGACCAACGGTCAGTTCAAACGGCATTGCGTCCAAGCGAAATTGGTCACCGGGACTGGCCGAACCAGGAATGACACACACACCGCGCGGCGGATCGTGGGACACGATAACGTAATAAGATCGCGCCAGCTTCGCTTCGATCCGCACGCCTTCACCGCGCCGCACTTGACCAAAGTAAGCTGCACCGCGCGACACAGCCAC
>JBGSJB010000442.1:0-10029 GCA_041742175.1 Pirellulaceae bacterium | reverse complement strand
AATCGTCGATCGCCATCCTGCCGAGTTCCGCTTCCAATCGCTTCACTTCCGCGTCCAGTCGACTGTTGTCGCGCGAATAGATAAACAGTCCAATGCAACCAGCAAGGAAACACAAGGTTGTCAGCGCTCGGAACAGGTACTTCATGGCTCGCCCTGGACTATCAGTTACACGCTACTCCTTCAATATAACTGAACTATAACCTAACGATGACTGAACCACGGAAGCCGGCGCGCCATCCGCGCCGGCGATGCTCTCAAACCGCAACTCGCAATAAGCCATAGCGTTTCGAACTACTGCTGCGTTGATGCTTAGAACCTAAACGTCGCGGCCGCACCACTTGGGCATGGCATCCGTTCAGCCGGAACAACGAAAACTTCGCCACCCATCTTCAACGTCAACTCAGCTAAGTCATCGAGCAGGTCGTCCACGTTGGGCTTGTCGAGTTCGGCGAACTGGATAGCGCCAGAGTTAGCATCGATGCTGCCCGGTATCTGTCGCTCAGCCTCCACCAACAAGCTGCCGACTCGACCGGCAACCACAGCCTTCGCGATGTCGCTCAAATCGCTTGCACCAAGTTGTCGCGCGTTGGCAGCGTGAAAATCATCGACGAGCTTCGTCACACGCTGCATCAACTGCGGTTCCATCACGCGCCACGCTTCCGTACGCAGCCGCTCGCTTGAAATCGACTGCGGATCCAACTTGATCCCGACTTCCTGAAGAAATGGATTGTGGCTGACCCTGCGAAACGTGTCGTGATGCTCTGGCAAAGCAGCCAATACTAACGGCAATCCGCTCGGTCGCGAGTGGTGTTCAAGGATAGCGCGATCGACGGCGCGAAAGAACCGTTCTTCATCGATCGGGACTTCGTCTTTCTTTTGGCCATGGCCATGACTGATGGACCCAGCATGCTGGCCTCGACCGCCGATGCCACCGCCGTAAGAACCGACCGTCAGGTGCTCTTCAGTTAATTCACTTCCAAGCGCCTCTTCGAGAGTCGCAGGAACTTCATCGTGCAGTTCGACTTCATCCAATGCATGACGGTTGCCCTCGTACAGTTTCACCGCATTGCGATTGAGACCAAGGATCTGATAGCGGTCGGTGGCTTGCAACGCGCGTAGAAGCGGTTTGATGTGGAAGCTGTCAGCGACCACTAGCAATTCGTCGACCTGCCTTTGAAGTTCGAAAATCTGAAAGGCATTTGGAGAACAGAGGATCCCTAATCCTTCTGTGCGGTGGTTCCAGAACTGGCCGTCGCGCAGAAGCGATTGCAACTTTGCTAGAAATGCTTCTGATTTTCGATCCGGATAATTTGCGCTGATAGTATTCTCGAGCCGATGTAGCAGATTCTTGAATCGAATCGGATCTTGCTGATTCTCGGGATGCCGCCGATGGGTTGGCAAGTAAAGCGAAACGCAAGGAGGCTGCTGCTCGACGAAGAACGCTGCGAGTTGCTCTCTGGCACTTGGCATTTTCATAACATTCCGATCCTGTATAAGTTATCTGCGAATTGACAGAGCGAATGGACCGATTTGAACTTTCGGCGCTCACCATGAACGGTTGCGTACCAGTTAACACGGTCTCAGAGCTTGTCGAATGCAACGACACGCAATCTGCGGAAAGGCAATCTGCGTACCATGAGCATTCGGGACGTCCGCATTGTCGCTGCATTGAGCGATATCGGCGTCGGGATGTTTGACAACGCAGTCGCCGAGCTTTGGCGATCGTTCATACTATGAAGTAAGCAGATGAAGTAAGCGTCAGAGCGGTCGAAAGTGTGAGCGGTTCGTTCGCGCGATTCAGCGTCACGGTCCTTAACGGAATCAAACAGAATGTGGACTCTAGAATTGGCGGTCATGTTGGCAATGATCGCGATTAACAGCGTTTTCGCCGCTTATGAAATCTCGCTCGCCTCGATTGGCGCTGGCAGACTTCATACGCTGCAGGCGGAAAAGAAACGCGGTGCGGAAGCTGCGGTCCGCATGAAGCAAAACATCGAAGGCAGCTTGGCCGTTGTTCAACTGGGTATCACGCTCGTCGGCGTCATCGCCGCAGCAACCGGAGGTGCCGGCGCAGAAGAGACCTTTGAGCCACTCTTGCTCCGCTGGGGTGTGCCGCCGAGTATTTCACAAATCCTTGCAATCGCGGTTGTCGTCGTGCCGTTAACAATCGTCACTATTGTTGGTGGTGAGCTGGTGCCGAAAGTTTATGCGCTACGTAACAAAGAATTAGTGTGCCTGACGCTTTCGCCGATCATGGAGTGGTTTGCGGTGAGCGTGAAGCCAGCGGTTTGGTTCTTGGAAACCTCAGTGTCTTCGATCATGCACATGGGCGGTCATCGGAGCGACGACAATGAAAGCAAGGCTGCTATTCAAGAGCTACACGGAGCCGCTGCTTTTGCTCGCGTTTCACGACTCATCGGACAGCGTGAGGAAGGGATCATCATGAGCGCTTCGCGGTTATCATCGACGCCAGTCAGAAAGGTTGCGATGCCAGCAGAACATATGGATATGCTGGTCGCCACGCAGGACTTGTCAGAGGCGGTATTAGCGGCTTATCAGAGCATGCATACGCGGTACCCTGTTACTGAAGAAGCGGGAAATGTGCAACGGATTGTCGGCTACGTCACCCTCAAGGACATTGTCGCTAACATAAGGTCCGAACCACATTCGTCTTCTTTGCGAAAGCTGATTCGAAAGCTCAGCACTTTTGACTCAGAGACACCAGTGTCCGAGTGTCTTGAACAGCTTATCCGAGATCGCAGCCATATTGCCCTAGTGAAAGAACAAGCTGGAGTGATCATCGGCATGATCACGCTTGAAGACATCATCGAAGAACTTGTAGGTGAGATCCATGACGAGTTCGATCGTATCCCCAGCCATCTGAACCGAATCGGCGATGGATGGATCGCAGGCGGCTTCGTGACGTTGAGTCAACTTCGCGACGTTGCCGGGATCACTCTTCCACAGGTCGGTAATACGCCGCACAACACTCTCAATGATTGGATCGTCGAGTCACTCGGCAGACCACCAAAAAGTGGCGATTCAATCGCTGCCGATCCTTATCAGGTACGGGTCCGAAAAACGAAAAACGTCATGGTGCAGGAAGCTTACCTTTCCGCAAACGCATGAAACTCGGTAGCTGATTTTCGGCGAATCGTTCAAAGAATCCGTGCGTGTGCGAGTCGACGATTCGCAATTTAGCTGTGATTTGAAACTTAGTTTTATAGGCGAAAAATGGCGATAAAGATGGTTCAGCCCCGTGAGCAGTTGTCGACCCCGAAGGCAGCTTACGTTCACGTTCCATTCTGCCACGCGCGGTGTCCCTACTGCAGCTTTACGGTAGTCGCAAATCGATTGGACTTGGTGGATCGTTACGTGGCGGCGGTCACGCGTGAGCTCACTGCACTCGATCAGCCGCACACAATGAACACGATCTTTATTGGTGGTGGAACTCCGACATTGCTCCCGCGCGAGCCGATGTTGCGACTGTTCGAAGCGATCCGACGATGGCTTCCCTTGGCGGATGATGGAGAATGGAGTATCGAAGCGAATCCGCAAGACGTCGACCTGGGTCTGTGTCGCCTTCTCAGCGATCAGGGCATTAACCGCATCAGTTTAGGTGGCCAGTCCTTTGATGCAACCAAACTGAAGATGCTCGGTCGTGATCACACAGGCGACCAACTTGCCCGTTCCATCGACATCGCGTCCCAGTATTTCAACGAAGTCTCCGTCGACTTGATTTTCGGTGTCCCCGGTGAAGACATGCAAGTTTGGAAGTCGGACTTGCAAGCCGCCACGTCGCGCTGTGTAAGCCATCTCTCGACCTATGGATTAACTTACGAAAAAGGAGCTCACTACTGGTCGCAACTGCAAAAAGGCCAGATCGTAGCTGTAGCGGAAGAGACTGAGTTGGAAATGTATCTCTACGCGATCGAAACTCTCACGCAGCATGGTTTGAATCACTACGAAGTATCGAATTTTGCTAAACCTGGCAGCGAATGCCTCCACAACCAGACTTATTGGCAAGGCGATGCTTGGCTTGGCTTCGGGCCGGGCGCTGCGGCCTATGTTGACAGCACCCGTTCAGTCAATCACCGCAGCACTTTAAAATATTTTCAGCGAATCGAGACTGGACAGTCCCCAGTTGCTGAAACGCAAACACTCGACTGGTCAACGTGCACGCGCGAGCGTTTTATCTTCGGTATGCGTCGATTGAAGGGCGTCAAGTGGAGTTCGCTTGCCTGTTCAGGCGAACCTCATTCCGTTGAAGCCATTGAAAAGCAACTGTGCAAACATATTGAGTTGGGATTTATGGAGTGGCATGAAGGCCACATTCGCTTGACGCCGCAGGGACTACCCATCAGCGACTCACTGTGGGTCGACTATTGGTAACTGAAGTTGGTCAGGAGTATCCTCAGAAACGGTCGGGAATTCTTGCCACTTGTGCTGCCTACACGAACTAGCGTTGACGGATCAGAACCGCGATCGTATCGTATATCGACGATAAACAGTTTAGCGACGTTCAGCGATTCCATTCCAAAGGCGATCGATCGATGGTCCGTGTCAGGCCAGAAGCTCAGAAAGGCTGCACCGCCGGTGAGACACTCTCATTGCCGGATGTCGCTTGGGCGGAAGACATGGCCAAACTGACTTGGGCGCTGGCTCATCCGGCTCGGGTGCGGATTGTGCGTTTACTGCTCAACCGAACCTCGTGCATATGCGGTGAGATCGTCGAGGAAATGCCGCTGGCTCAGTCGACGGTTTCCCAGCACTTGAAGATCTTGAAGGAAACCGGTTTGGTGCAAGGCGAAATCGATGGACCTCGTGTTTGCTACTGCATCAACAAAGAAGCGATGGCAAAACTCAAGAAGCTGATTGCGGACTTGTAAAATTGTTTAACCGCGCGGGCAACGCTCCGCGTGTACTCAATGTTTTTTAGTCACGGCTATCGCCAAGCGTCAGTCGGCGAGGAGCGAGCACGTGCAAAGGAGCACACAGTGAGCGAACGGATGATAATCGATGATGTGCGAAACCAATACGCAAGCGTTGCCAAAGGCGCGCTTTCCAACGCGTCGACTGCAGTCAGGTCCATCGCGTCGGCGTTTGGCTATTCAGAAGACGAACTCAGTCAGTTACCAGCCGAAGCCAACATGGGTTTGTCTTGCGGCAATCCCTTAGCACTCGCCGGCATTCGCGACGGCGAAGTTGTCGTTGACCTCGGTTGCGGCGGCGGCATGGATGTGTTTTTAGCTGCTCGCAAAGTTGGTTCATCAGGTCGCGTCATCGGTGTCGATATGACCACCGAAATGCTCGAGCGAGCGCGCGCGGGCCAACAAAAACTTGGATTGACGAACGTCGAATTCCATCAATCAATGATTGATAACTTACCGCTCCCTGACCACTCAGTCGACTGCGTGATCAGTAACTGTGTGATCAATCTGGTGCCTGACAAGCTGGCTGTGTTTCGCGAGATTCTGCGCGTGTTGAAACCAGGCGGACGTGTGGCGCTGAGCGACATTGCTCTCAAGCAAGAACTGCCGCATGAAGTTAAGCAAAGTGTCGAAGCCTATGTCGGTTGCATCTCGGGTGCGATTCTTATTGAAGATTATCGCAGCTTACTCGAACAAGCTGGCTTTGCCTCTGTGGTCGTAACGGACACTGCATCAGACCTAAACGCTTACGCAATGGCCAGCGATAGCGGATGCTGCGGCGGTGGTTCGTGCGGTTCGGACGAAAAATCCTTGCACGACGGACTCGCCTCCGTCATGCAATCGTTCGATGCGAATGCCTATGCCGCGAGTGTACGGGTTCACGCACTGAAGCAGCCTTCGGCCTACACCGTGAACACCATTCCCGTTGTGAATCTTCTACCTTTCTCGAAGGAAGATAATATGAAAACTGTGCAAGTTTATGACAAACCTATGTGCTGCTCCACCGGCATCTGTGGTCCAGACGTTGATCCCGCGTTGCCACAGTTCGCCGCGGATCTCGACTGGCTTAAGAATCAGGGCCACAATGTCCAGCGTTACAATCTCGCACAGCAGCCACAAGCCTTCATCGACAACAAGGCGATTCACTATCTTCTAAGCACCGCTGGTACAGGTTGCCTGCCAGTCGTGGTGGTTGAAGGAGAAATCGTTAGCCAGGCAGTTTATCCAGCGCGTGGCGATCTTGCAGCTTGGGTCACAGTTGCTCCAGCGAAACAACTCCTGCCCGTTGCAGACGCTGGCGGATGTTGTGGGAATACAGGTTGTTGTTAACCACTAATCCGCACGGGCAGCGCCCCGTTTGTGTTGGCTACTGCCACGATTCGCGTTGTGCAAGTGGGCAAGAGTGCGCCCATTGAGCTCGCGGTTGCACTACTAGGAAGCTGCACTACCAGGAGGATAAATCGTGAAGTTCTTAGAACATCCAACCCGCAACCTGTTCTTCACTGGTAAAGGCGGGGTAGGCAAAACATCGGTGGCATGCGCGACCGCTGTAAAACTTGCTGATGCGGGAAAGAAAGTACTGCTTGTTTCGACTGACCCCGCTTCCAACCTCGATGAAGTGCTGGGTGTCACTCTCGGAAACCATCCGACCTCGATCCCAGCAATATCGACTCTGTTTGCATTGAATCTCGACCCGGAGAAGTCGGCGGCTGAGTATCGCGAGCGCATGGTCGGACCCTATCGCGGCTTGTTGCCAGAAGCGGCCTTGCAGAGCATGGAGGAACAGTTCTCTGGATCCTGCACGCTTGAGATCGCAGCGTTTGATGAGTTCTCGCGCTTACTCGGCGATCCAACTCAGACCGCGGAGTTCGACCATGTCATCTTCGACACAGCACCAACCGGCCACACGTTGCGATTGCTCACACTGCCATCGGCCTGGGATGGTTTCATGAAGCAGAATACGACAGGGACCAGTTGCCTGGGTCCGTTGGCAGGACTACAGGCTCAGCAGAAATTGTATCAAGAGTCCGTCAAAGCGCTTGGCGATCCGACAGTGACGACGCTGGTACTCGTCGCCCGCGCGGAAGCGAGTGCACTTTGTGAAGCCGCGCGCACTAGCGATGAGTTGGCTGAACTAGGCGTTCGCAACCAGCATCTCGTGGTCAACGGCGTGTTCCACGCAACGGACAACATTGATCCCTACGCGGTAGCCTTGCAACAGCGAGGTGAGGCGGCACTCAGCGCGACACCAGATAGCTTGAGAGCACTGCCAAAAACCATCGTGCCGCTCAGTCCGGATGCGATCCTTGGAATCGCATCCCTTCGTCGTTTTGGTGGATCCAGCGACCAGCCGCAGGGAGTTAGCCCCCGGTTATGTGCAGTGTCCATTGCGGAGGAACCGGACGCTAACGCGTTCCGGCTGATACCACAACTCGGCGAGTTGATCGATGATTTGGTCGCACCGGGGCATGGCGTCATCTTGGCAATGGGCAAAGGGGGTGTTGGCAAAACCACCGTCGCGGCAGCGGTTGCTGTGGCAATTGCAGAACGCGGCTACGAAGTCCATCTTTCCACCACCGACCCTGCAGCACATCTTGCCGCAGCCATAAACAATGAGAGCTTGCCAACACTATCGGTCAGCCGTATCGACCCCGAAGCGGAAACAGCCAAGTACTCCGCTGAAGTTCTGGCCAGAGCCGGCGCGAACCTCGACGCTCAGGGCAAAGCACTCCTGGAAGAAGATCTCCGATCGCCTTGCACCGACGAGATCGCGGTCTTTCGAGCTTTCGCCGAAGCAGTGGCCGCTGGTACGAGCAAGTTTGTTGTGCTCGACACTGCACCGACAGGCCACACTGTTCTACTTCTCGATTCGGCATTGGCCTATCACAGCGAAGTCACCCGGCAATCAAGCGAAATGCCGGAAGCGGTTGAGAACTTGCTGCCACGATTGCGCGACCCCATTTCCACTCGCGTGTTGATCGTCACGCTCCCGGAAGCGACCCCGGTGCATGAAGCCGCTGCACTGCAGCGTGACCTGCGACGCGCCGAGATAGAGCCTTATGCCTGGGTAATCAACCAAGTACTTAGCCCACTAAGGCTTACCGATCCGCTGCTGAAGCAGCGCCAATCGCATGAGCAAAAGTACCTGCGCGAAGTCAGCGAAGTACAAGCCAGCCGTGTCGCGATGATTCCATGGCAGACTGAACCTCCCACTGGGCTCAGAGCCCTCAGCCGGCTGACTCATTCAGAGCCGACTATTCAGACACCAAGTGCGAAGCGCTAACGAGTTCCGGCTGACCCTTCATTAAGCTTCGAGAATTTGATTCGCGCGGATAAGGTTCACAAGTTCTTCCGTGCTCATCTTGCCTGCGGAGTCAGAGCCTTCCAACAGGTTTGTCATCAGTTCTCGCTTGCTTTCATGCAGCGCAAGTATCTGCTCTTCAATTGTGTCGCGAGTCACCAGGCGATATACAGTAACCGGTCGCACTTGACCGATCCGATGCGCGCGATCTGTGGCTTGATCTTCAACCGCGGGGTTCCACCATGGGTCCATGTGCAGCACATAGTCCGCCGCAGTCAAATTCAATCCCGTGCCGCCGGCTTTAAGTGAGATCAGGAACAGGTCGCCCTCGCCGCGTTGAAACGCATCGACCGCTTCAGTGCGTTTGCCAGCGGGAGTCGAGCCGTCGAGATACTGATAAGGAACATTGGCCGCATCGAGCGCTTCGCGAACAAGCGACAAATGCTGGACGAACTGGCTGAAGACCAACGCACGATGACCGTTCTCACGCAACTCTTCGATCACTTCCATGAATTGATCGAGCTTAGCAGAGGACTTCTTCCACTTGGTATCCACCAGCCGAACGTGGCAAGCCAGTTGACGCAAGCGCATCAGCCAAGTGAGTACACGAATGCGTTTCTTTTGATCGTTGTCGTTCTCTTTAGGTGCAGTGAGATCCGCCAACGCAGCCAGCCGCGCGGCGTCGTACTTCTTACGCTCCGCTGGTGACAATTCAACGCTGAGCACAACCTCTGTTCGCGGCGGCAGTTCCTTCAAGACTTCCGACTTTGTTCGGCGAAGAATGAACGGCCGCACCATGCGACTCAGAGCGCTCAGGCGTTCCGGATCTTTATCGCGTTCGATTCCCTCAGCGAAACGTTTGCGGAATCGTTCCCAGGAACCGAGCAAGCCGGGGCTGATGATCCGCATCAGGCTCCACAGTTCACCAAGATGATTTTCAAGCGGTGTTCCTGAAATTGCCAAGCACCAGTCGGCTTCGAGATTACGAACCGATTGGTTTGTTTTGGTCGCGAAATTCTTGATGTACTGGGATTCATCGAGAACCAACGTGCCCCAGCTGCGCGAACTAAACCGAGCTGCATCGCGTTGCAGCAGTTGATAACTGGTGATAATCAGATCGCCCTGGCCAGCGTCGCGAATCAAGTCGTCGCGATTGTGCTCGCGGTACAGCTTCGGATTCAACGACGGCGCAAACCTCGCAGTTTCGCGAACCCAGTTCGTGCCGACACTTGTGGGTGCAACGATGAGCGTCGGGCCGACCTTTGCGCGATCTAGCAAAACGCCAAGGGCTTGCACCGTCTTCCCAAGCCCCATGTCGTCAGCGAGGCAACCGCCCAGCCCCCAGTGACTGAGTTTGGCGAGCCAATGATAGCCGGCGATCTGGTAGTCACGCAGTTCCGCATTGAGACCTTTCGGCGGCTTTGTCGGCAGACCTTTGGTGCTGGTCAGCCGTTCGATGGCAACTTGCCATTTCGCATCCGCTTCAAAAGAGATGTCATCGCCGAGCGATTCGTTGAGCAGCGTGGCACCGGCGCGCTCAATACGCAGTTGCTTGCCTTCCGGTGCGGAAACATCGTCCATCATCGTTAGTCGTTTGCGCAACTGCTCGCTGATCGAAGCAAACTGGCCGGAAGCCAACTGAATATAGCGACCACCCCGCCGAAGCGCAGCGAGCAACTCGGCTAGTGGAATCTCCAGTCCATCGATCACCAACTCGCCTTCCATACCGAACCAATCGCGTTGCGACGTGACTCGAACTCGCAATTGCTGAGGAGTGATCTCGCCCAGCAGCGTCAT
>JBGSJB010000441.1:0-6678 GCA_041742175.1 Pirellulaceae bacterium | reverse complement strand
GCATCATCCACTTCATCTTCTGTCTTGGCAGGTTTGTCATCCTTCTCCCACTCGCGATCATGCAACCAATAAATTTGCGCCAGTTGCTCTGTTGGAATCTCGACATTCTCCAATCGGACTTCGACAACCGTTTTGTTGGCATCGAGGCTGACTAGTCGGCCTCGCAAATAATCACCATTCGTTGAAACAAACAGATGCGTTGGTGGGTCCGCTTTCATCGATCGCGGAACCGTCATCAGCCGCTCTAGTTTTTGCGGAGTTTCGTTCACGGCATCTCGATTCGGACGCAGCGTTACCGCTTCTAAGTCGGCATGGGGGACAAACTTTGTCGTTATGCTTGCCGATTCGAAGCTCACCCCTTTTTCATTAATGGACATGACTTTGCCTTCGACAACGTCACCTGTGCGCAGTTCCAGCCCAATCGTAAGCCGCCTAGTTCTTGGCATCGCGTTAGCAAGGGCGGCGCTGCGCTGAGCGCGTTGCCGAAGTAGCTACGCTTGGGCATCGACAGCCTGCCGATACCTCGTGGTGGAAGTAGTCGGCCTGCTGCCGAACTCCACTTTGCCTTCGCTCGACTTAGTAAGCGCCACCGGGCTTGCAAACGAATCAGCCATCCAAAGCAGTGTCTTGAGATCGCCTGGTTCGTGAACAGCGAGAGTGCCTGGAAGTTCGCAAGTCGAACCGATCAAGCGCCCCTTCGGTGCTAAGCTAACCGGCACTTTTGAAGCGACTTCGAACGGTTCCGCGCTACCGACTAATCCGGCTAAGCTGCTCACTTCGAAACGGACTGGCTTATCCATTTCTGCCACTTGGAACAACACGCGACCTTCTTGCGAACTCAGCCATTTGCCCGTCAAGCGACTTCGATCTTGCAATTCGATTTCGATCAACGTGTCCTTAACAGTGACTGGCTTTGCTGGCGATTTTTTCGCATCCTCGAAAGGCGATGGGATCAGTTGCGGTGTTGCTGCGTCTTCCTTGGCGGCGCTCTCTGGCGTCTTGGTTTCAGAAGTGGCCACCTCGTTCGACTTAGTCAACGTTTCGTTCGTCTCATTGGATTGGAATTGCGCGCGACGGATCTCGGAAATCTTCATACCTAGCGGCTCTTCGCCTTCGCGTAGCACTTGCAACTCGCCCGTTTCCGCATTGAAATCTCCAATGGTTCCTGCGATCGCTTGCCCATCTGCGCCAATGATCTGCCCGTTCACAACTACATCGCTGGAAGACGGCAGATGTCCATCCCACTCGCGCACCTCGAATCGCTCTAATCTGAACACCGACTGACTGTTGTCTTGCACTTGACTGACCAGCTTCACGAAACGCGAGGGTGCAACTTTGTCCGCCTTCAACTCAATGCGTTCAAGCAATTTGCCTGTCGGAGTTGCAACAGCCGCAATGCCAGCGACTTGATCAAGGTAGACCACCAAGTTCAGCCGATTGTTTTCGGGTGCAAACTCAGAAACCATGGCGATCTCAGCATTCTGACCAACTTCGCGAACCATCGTGAGCACGCCGTCCCATATTTCTAAGCAGAGTGCGGCGTTACTCTGTACTTTGGGATCTTCCGGGCAACCCAAGTACAGCGCGAAATCCGGCGTCTTTGACCACGACAACGAAAACTGAACTTGACTCTTGTCAGGCAAATTCACATCACCAATCACGCTTACACTCGCCTTAGAAGTCGAGATCGACCCAGCTTCGAACAGCCAGTCGTCGGGCTTATCGGCGCTCTTCCAGTCAGCTCCCGTTCGCGGTCCGCTATAAACCAAACGCCCTTCGAAGCGCGAATCGCTGAACTCACGCAGCAGCGCGCGGCTGAAGCTTACTTCACCCAGCGATGGCGATTTGACAACCACACGTTGATCGTTCATCGCGACCAATTCCCCAGTAATCGAACTGCCACTCGAAAGCAGAAATGTCTGCATCATCGATTCATTGGGCTGGTTGCGGTCGAGCTGATCGATCGATCGAATGGCACGTACATCGAGTTCCAAGGGCGCTGCAAACATGTCGCTGCGGATAGCGACATTTCCTTGACCAGAATTCGCAGCCAACTGACCGGCTACGAAGCCACCATTCTTCAGCCGAACACGAACATCAGATTCAACAGCGAACGCCGGTGAATAGAAAGGCGAATAGAAACTCGACAACAAGACAACTGTAGCAATCCAAAGTTGACGGAATTCCATAGTGATTGCTCGCAGTTTATCGTTCGTAAATCGGTAAGAACTTGTAATTCAAAGCCAACGCGAGCAGCGACATCGACGTGCTGTTCGGTAGACCTAGTTGGCCTTGAAAGCTGCCGTCAGCGTTTTGCGAGGCCTTCAATTGCCGAATGATCGTTCGATTCCACTTTTCCCAAGATTGCAAATCCGCTTGAAAGAGCGCTTGCGCTTGGTAGTAGCGTGAGTATTCAGGGTAGCTGGACGATTCATTCAGGTTCGAAGTAACGTATTTTTCGACCGAAGTGTATTGCTTCAAGTCTTTACGTTTGGCAATGCTGAACACCAAGCAAGCGATCGAAGAACGCGCGATCGATTCACCGAAGCCGCTCAGTCCGCCAGAGTAACCGACGATTCCGTTGGTGCCTGTCATCGATGAAAAATACTGCACCGCTTTATCGATCGCCTTATCTGGAACTTCGATGCCCGCATTTCTCGCCGCAAGTAATCCCATCAGCACGGCGCCGGCAACCGATGTATCCGCATCGCGTGCACTCGGTGAGTAACGCCAAGCGCTGTAGGGATTTTTCGACTGCGAAGTGATCGCGCATCGCACTCCTAACTCTAACGCTTCACCGATGCTTCGCTGTCGATCGGTACCGGTGTTGTCGGTCCACAAGTCGGTCTCGTCAACTGCGCCATAAGCTTCGGATAGTGCCAGCAGCGCGAACCCGTGATGGTACATACTGTTTCCCATGTAGCCAGTCGCTTTGTCTTGCGAGCGAATGATGCTTCGCAGAGCTTTGCGAATGGCAGAACTGTAGGGTCCGAAGTTCGGATCTTCGCCTGAAGCGAGAAACGCCAACATTCCTAACCCAGTTGTTCCTGGTCCCTGCTCGCCACCGCTCCAAGTGCCAGTATCGCTTTGCGTGTCCAACAAGTATTTCAGTCCGCGATCGGTCATCTCGCGCACTTCACGGGGTACGACATCGCCTTGTGGTAGCGCTAGGCCTTGCACGCTTTCGCCCGGCAAACTTGCTGGATCATCCCCGTCGGAACCTTGCGCGAAACAGTTGGACGAAACTTGAAACAGTACCGCCGCGGTACACACTATGCGCGCGGCGAATTGTAATGATTGGGAAAAGTACGGGATTGCGTTCGAAATCATTAATTTCAACCAAAGCTAAACAACTACCGAAACATCTGAACAATCTGCGCGTAACGCTCTCGCAACGAACTGATTACCTTCAACTGATCTTCATCGAAAAGTTTCTCAAGCTCTTTGACGGGTACACGGTCGAGTTTCGCATACCCCACGAACGCTTCCAGTCCCTGTTGCTTTACGTCCTTGACCGGTTGAGCATCGAGCAGTGCGATCAACTTTTCACGTTGATCCCCGACCATCGGCACATGCTTCTCTAGTGTACTCACCATCGCCAAGACCAGTGCATGGTGGCGGCGTTCAATTTGCTCTCGCAGCACTTTCTTGTATTCGTTGGTCTGAGCTGTATCAAGCGTGCTGCTCATCACTTTAGCGAACAGAGATTTTTCGTCGAACAGACCAGCCTGCAAGCGTGTGCTCAGCGGGCTGATCAAAGTCCAGGCTTCTTGTACCGCATTCTGGTCTTGTTGATTCAAGTCCTTCGTAGCTTTGCGGAGCTGCGCGACTTCGTGGAAAAAACGATTCACATCGCCTGTCGCAGCCAACTTTAGCTTGGAATTTTGCTCTGCGGTCAAACCGCACGCTTCCTCCATCTGTTTCAGTTTCTGTTCGGCCTGGTTTTGGAGACTCTCGCGCACAACTGTTTCGGTACGACCATTAAAGACCCACGATTGAATCCAGTCTTGCTGCTGAGCACAAACGGTCTTGCAAGTTGCTGCCTGAACAGACGCGGAAGCGATCGTAAGCAATATCAGCAGCAGATTTCTATTAAAAAGTGTAGACATATAGCGTGTCGCAGTGCAGTTTTAGTTCGCAATCAAGATCACAGCGTCATCGACACCGAACATATCGCCCTGAAAATCGACTTGTTGGATGTTGCCATAGACAGCGCGCTGCGACGCGTTCAGTACCTTTGCAATGTCACTCGGCAGTGTCGGAAGGTAAATCTGATTCTGAAAATAAAAGTGAACTTCCAAATGCGCAATGTTTCTCCACGCCATCAGTTTTTCTGTCAGTTGCTTGCGCTGTTCTGCGGATAGAAAGAGTCGTTCGTCGAGCATAGCGACCACACACTCTGCGTTCGCGCGGATGCGAAATTCGTCACGCTCTTTGACCGCTTTCTCAAACGCTGCGTTTTGTTCGGCGGTAAGAATCTTTGCAACCTCCTTGCGATGAAGTGCAGAGATCTTCGTCGCTCGACTATTCGGATTTTCCTGCTGAGGCATTCCTCCGGCAAACACTCGAAGGAACCCTCCCATGACGTTCCTCTCTCCGTTTCCTTTGACTAACTTCGCTTCCTTAGCGACCCACTTCGCATCGAATTGGTTGAGCTGCTTGAGTTGATCTTCACTTGGCTTGCAGACGCGCCGGATAAGGGCACTGTCAACTGCGACCGGACCGTACATGAGTTGCGCTGCTTGCTGACCAGCCCCATTACCACCTAATTCAACGCCATCCAATACGATCGGCACATCGCCAAACACCTCAACATCAACGCCAATCGCCTCGCCATTAGCAAGTAGTGCTACCTGCGCTTCAATCATTGCAACTTCTTCATTCTGCTCCGGTGGCTGCTCCTGCTTGGCTGGTTCTTGCTTAACTGGTTCCTGTTTGAGCGGTTTTTCGAGAGCAGTGGCGGGATCTTGTGCAATGACTTTCCGCATTTCGAATAGAGTCGACAGTGTCAGCACCGCAATCAGCAGCAACGATTGGCTTGCTGTTTTCTGAATGGCTTGCATCAGTCAACTCCTTTTCCCAGACGACCACGATTCGAGCTGTGGGACCGCATGCGATCCCACAGGACTCAGCAACGTATCAGAACCGCTTAAAGACCATTCTCAAGACGATTGAAGTACTCGTCCAAGCCCGCGCGAAACTCCTCGGGCATGACACGGCCGGTCTCGCCCGTCGCTTGCGAAACGTCGCGATGCTCCCGCTTCTCGTTCTGATTCAATCCAGTTCCCAACAGCGCAAGCGCCGAATCTTGAGTCGTACCGCTTCCTCCGCCACCGGGTGAAGTGCCGCCACCACCGCCACCGTTCGGATTGATGCGCTTGCATTGCAGCAGCAACTCGATCGCTTCAGTCTCAGCTGCGATGGCAGGAGCGCCGGTTTGCGGAAGCGATAACGTCTTCTCGGCATCGAACATCACATCGCTCACTTGACTGAGCAAGGCGATCTCTTTTGGAAAACGCGAGTCGCCGTCTGGCATCTCTTGAATCTTCTTGACGACCGTTTTAGTTCGATCCTTCAGTCCGAGTTGCGTCTCGCTGAGCTTCGTCGCTTCTTCCAGATGTTTCTCGCCAGTTAATCCAGCTTTTGCTTGTTCAGCCACGCGAGTCGCTTCGCGCAAGTTGACTTCACCTTCCAAAATTTGCAGTACTTCAAGAATCAGCGAAGGTGGCAACGCATCCGATGTTTTGCATCCCGGACAACTGCCACTGCAAGCTGGGTCCACCAAGTCTTCAGCCCAGCGGTCTAGCGTATCAGCCCAGTACTCGGCTTGCGCGATCGACATGCCGTGTTCCTTGGGCAGTTCCTCACTAATCAGTTTCAACGCATCCGTAACTTCGACTTTTCGCATGTCGTCGAGTACCACTTTGAATTGATTCATGCGGCGGCGTTCGAAGTAGCTTTGCATGTCGTCCATAATGTACGACACGGCCAAACTGCTTTTCTGCTCCACATCCGAGAGGTCCTTCAACAATTGCGTGTCATCTTTTTTAACATTGTTGGTTTGACCAAATAGCGCATCGATACGACTTCCGATCCGCTCGGCAACTTTGTTCTGTTCGCGCGAAGCCGACTTCAGTCGCTTGACAAGCGTACTGCCTTCCATGTTCGCCAGTACCGTATTCAGTTCGTCGGAGATCTTCTCGAACTCTGCCAACAAATCAGCTTGTTCGTAGACAGCCTGGTCGACTGTCGATTCTTCATTTTCTTCTTCCTCAGGCTTCTTCTCATTCGGTTTGGCTGGTCCAGCCAAAGTAGTCTTCGGAAGCGACAAACGGCTGCCATCGAACTTCTTCTTAGTCGCTTCACCTTCGACGGCTTTGTCATCAGGCGGTTGCAGTGAAGATTCCATGTCGGAAATTGAAGGCATCTTCGGCTTGTCCGACGCAGCCAACTTGGAGTCGTCGGCTGGTTTGCCGGAAGCGACCGCACCACCTTTGTTTTGACCGGCAGATGGTCCGCTTGGTTTTGCTTTGCCGCTTTGACCGGCTCGCGCCAGCTTCGTTTCTGCCGCAGCTTTACCCAACAAATCAGAGACCCCAGGCATTCGATTCGACGAAATGTCGTTGAGAATCTGAAGCATTTCGGCCCAGCGATCCAAGTGTCCGACACCGATCTCGG
>JBGSJB010000440.1:0-8369 GCA_041742175.1 Pirellulaceae bacterium | reverse complement strand
AACGTCTGACCGCTGGCAGCAATCAGATTCACTGAACCGCTCAAGTCGCTGCGATCAACAATGATTTCGATCGTGTCACCATCTTGCACTTTACCGAGCGGTCCACCAGCCAGCGCTTCGGGGCCTGCGTGACCGATACAGGCTCCTGTGCTCACGCCAGAGAACCGCGCATCGGTGACGATCGCCACATGTTTGCCCCACTTTATGAACTTCAGAGCCGAAGTGAGTTGATAAGTCTCTTCCATCCCGGTTCCAAGCGGACCGCAGCCGATCAGCACCAGCACATCGCCGGCTGCCACCTTGCGATTCGATTGGCCTTTGATCGCCAGGATCGCATCGTGCTCCGATGTGAAAACTTTCGCTGGTCCGGTATGCCGATACACGCCATCCGCACCGATAACTGACGGATCGATCGACGTCGCTTTGATGACCGAGCCTTCTGGGCACAGGTTCCCGACTGGAAAGACAACGGTACTTGTCAGTCCACGTTGCTTGGCGACAGCCGGTGGAATAATCACATCGTCCGGATCGATTCCGTCGCGGTCACGGAGCAGTTGCCGCATCGCCGTTCGCCGCGAACTCGTTCGCCACTCGTCTAAAATCTCGTTCCAAGTTCGACCGATGATCGTCAGGCAACTGCCATCGACCGCCCCCAACTCACGCAGGTGCAGCATGATTTCCGGCACGCCACCAGCTAGATACAGCTGCACTGTCGGATGATTCTTCGGTCCGTTGGGCAAAACGTCAACGAACCGCGCGACGCGGCGATTGACGTCCATCCAATCTTGAACAGTAGGCCGCTTCAGTCCCGCCGCGTGGGCAATCGCTGGAATGTGCAGCAGCAGATTCGTAGAGCCGCCGCAGGCCGCGTGTACTGCAATCGCGTTGGCGAGCGATTGTTGGGTGAGAATGTCGCTGAGTTTGATTTTCTTGCGAGCCAGTTCCATCAGCGATTCGGCTGAGTAGCGAGCCATCTCTAGCCACACGCTCTGGCCGCTGGGCGCAAGCGCCGCGTGCGGAACCGTCAGGCCTAGCGCCTCAGCCACCACTTGGCTGGTCGCCGCAGTACCGAGAAATTGGCAACCACCCCCGGGACTTCCGCACGCGCGACAGCCCGCTTCGGAAGCTTCCTCCAAAGTGATTTCGCCGTGCGCGTAACGAGCTCCGATCGTTTGCACTTTGGCTGTATCTTCACCCGAAGTCGGCGGCAACGTAACTCCCCCCGGGACAATGACGCCCGGCAAATCCTTGCATCCGGCAAGCGCAATCATGGCCGCTGGCAAACCTTTGTCGCACGTCGCTACCGCCAACACGCCTTGCCGCGTCGGCAACGACCGAATCAAACGCCGCATCACAATCGCTGCATCGTTGCGATACGGCAGCGAATCGAACATGCCGGTGGTGCCCTGCGACCGACCATCGCACGGGTCACTTACATAAGCCGCATAAGGAATTCCGCCCCCCGCAGTGATCGTTTCCGCCGCTGCCCGCACCTGCAATCCAACTTCCCAATGACCGGTGTGATAACCGAGCGCGATCGGTTGACCGTTCTCGGCTCGCATACCGCCCATCGTGCTCAGCACAACGAATTGCGGCCCTGCCATCATGTTCGGATCCCAGCCCATGCCGGCATTTTGCGTCAGCCCGAACAGATCGCCGCTCGGCCATGTCCGCAGCATTTCATCCGTCAGCGGCAAACTTCCACTCGGCCCGTCACCGCGCGTTGCTACTTGTTCCGCATCCTCGCTGCTAAATCCAAACCAATCGCCAAGTCGTCTGCGCAAGTCACTTTCCTTCACCGTGAGAGCTTCCAAAGCCAGTTCGCGAAATTCTGATTCACAGTTCACTCGCTGGAAAGCCCCAACCGGGCAGAAAGCGAATTAACTGTAGCCACCCGCACCAGTACGGTCTGCACCGCCAACCGGACGCACAAGCTTTAGTGCTGCACCTTTTCGGCTCGTTCGCACTCGAAATGAATAACATGCTAATCGTACTCCTACTCGATAGCACTTGATCAATCCACAAGTACCGCCTCGGCTCAATACGAGTAGAAAAATGCTCCGGTTCGCAAGTCGCACTGCGCGACGATTGCGAGCAGTCGGGGCACGTTCGAACCAACGCAAACTCGCAGCCTTAAAAGGCCGCAATTTTGACGTAATTTCGGTCGCGGATCGAGCGGCGCTCGTAGATGGTGCCAACTTTGTTCACAGCACCAAGTGAAACTCGATCATTAAGCGAGACGATTCGCTTCGCTTGCTTGCCGTGATCGAGTCGCGAAGCGCTCCCGAAGCCAAAATTGCACCCTCGTATATGGCACCAAGCCGACAACCATACAGTGAACTGCCAGCGAGTTCGACCAGCGCATCGTAGCGAGTGTTGCCGGTGAAGCGATCCAGCCAGTTGCATAATAAGTAATCGGAATCGCAAAAGCCGCCGCGAAACAAAAAAACATGAGCGCACTGTAAGCGCTCATCGATCCGCGCCGCGACCAGAGAAACAAAGTCAGAGAAACCAACACGACCGCACTCGTTAGTGGAATAGCAGCTACGATGAATTCGCCGCTAACCAGCATGAACCCAGCGATCACCAGCATCCAAGCAATCGCGCCCAGTACACCGCCCAACCACCCCCAAGCATTCCACTGAAACGCGGATTTCGGCTCAGCTTCAGTCGATCCATACATCTCGGCTTGCATAGCTCTCTCCGACAACACCCCGAGGTCGTGACAACAAGCCACGGAGCGGTAATTGTATCGCGCACTGCGTAGGTTTACGAATCCGCAATTAGCTATTTTTCGGTTCGCCGCAGCCCTGGCTTCACCGCTGTGGCGGGATCATTCTTATCCGTTCTCCAAATCGGATGATTAAAATGCAGCACAAAATCCGCGTTGTACGAAGCAACCGCCTCAGTAAACTCGATGCGCCCGATCTTCCGCCAGCTGCTAAACGTGCGTCGTTGGACCAACATGCCGCGCTTCGTTCCTTCATCGGTGACTTCGATGATAAATGTCAGCTTCCTTCCAGTTGCTACCGAGCTTCCGCGATCGTAAAGCTGCGCAAGAATTTCATCGCGAAAGTCGAGTTGCTGACCCGCAATTCGAGGCTGCTCTTCACTAACCCTTAACCGCATAAACTCCGGTGCACACGTTTGCTCAGGTCCCGGCTTACCCAACTCGGCAATCGTATGCAATTGACGTATCGCTGGCTCGCGATTCAGCAGCTTGAAGACCAGACCGGAAATCAACAGGATTGGAAATCCCCAACCACGTCGCCAAGGTGTCACATCAGGTGCGTTGAGCAACTGGGCGTCGTTGATGTAGTCATCGAAGTCGCCACCCAAGTCTTGCTGAGTTATGAAGTCACCCGTCTCAAGCGGCTGCGGGTGATGCTCATCGACAGTCGGGTACAGTTTGCCCACCAACGACAGCGATCTCGTGAAACCTCGACGCGTCTCTGTGCAACATGTCGAGTAACGCCCAACGATTAAAGCTTCCGTTCCGTTACGGAAGTGACCGGTGTATGGGTTATCACTGTCGATAATCCACCTGCCGAACAAACAGATTCCGTTCGGATGCAACAGCCGTCGATAGCCTAAGCGATCCTTCCCCCAGCGAAGCGCCGCATGCGACTCCACAGTTCGTGCGGCAGCGTGCTTGAACAACCATGGCATCGCACCAGGAAGAATGCCTCGCAAAATACGGCCCAAAGTCACCTCGTACGTCGGTAGCGGCGGTTCTCCCTCCTCGCCCCAGTTCAAGTAATAAGTGTTATGAAACATCGCGGCTTTCACTTCCGCGTAGCGCGATCGCGATTGCAAGTCATCGCGACTGAAACCTTGATCACCGAAATGTTTGGAGTCGAATCGCATTACAAGTACCGCTTCCTGCGCAATTGAACTCGATGATAAACGACTGCGAACGCCCAATGCGTCAACACGAAGAACGAGACAATGAGCAACGCGATGGCTACAAGCTTCATTACATTCGCAGTCGCAAGTCGACGCGGCGGCGGTTGCGGTCGGTTGGGCAACGGCGCTAGAAGGTACGGAAAACTCGCATTGAAAATGCCCGGTACAGCCGGGTCAGCACTGCGGTCATTCGTTGGCTGGCGCGGCCAACCGCCCATCGGATCCTGATATGAAAGTTCATACAGCAGCGTATCGCCATGCTGCGCCAGAATCGCGGCCACATCGTCAGTCAGCAACCGTCCGTTCGGAAAACCAACCTGAAAGCGCGTGCTGTAACACATAACGTCGGGCACAAAATCCCACTCGCGATAAGCATAGTAAGATCCCAAGTTAACGCGTAGCGCAATGTCGCGCATCAAACTCGGATGATCGCGTTCGTTCAGCAAAGTCTTAACATGTTTGCTTGGATGCAGTTCGTTCAGCAGCTCGAAGCGCGGATTCTGAGTTCTCAGTGAACGCCCAACGTGATCGATCGGCGACCGGCCCTTCTTCGATGTTGCCCAGATCAGCAGATCTTGCTTGCCTTTCGGAAACAAGTCCAGTGGAACTCGGATGGCGAAGGCAACTACGTTCGTCCCATAAAACGCTGGGAAAATGAAAGGGTCGTCAAAAACGCCAGCGACCGAACGAATACGAGCGTCATTGCGCCACGCTGACGCAGCCGTTCCTTTGAAGACCAACGGACCGCGCAGCGAAGCGTCATCGTTCAGATGGAATTCAATGGTAATGTCTTCGCGAATACTTGCTGGCTGATCGATCTTTCCGCCGTAGCGCGCAAAAGCTTCGACCACTCCCAATGTCGCATCGTCTCCATGATGCGTGTGCTGATGTGGCTGAGCGTTCATGTACTTCATCGGATTCTTCTCCGACTTCAAATCCGCTTCTGTCGGAAACTTCACAGCGCTATCGATGTCGATATGGATCGAGTAAGTGTAAGGCTCCAATCGCAGCATCGTCGAATCCGTTAGCTGCCGCCGCATGCACATGATGAAAACGAGCGAATCGATCCGGCTCTTTTCTTCGTCGGCCAGAGGCTTGCGAACGATGTCCACCAACGTGTTATGAAGCGGCAACTTTGCGTCGCGAGTAAACGGATACGCGGGAGTCTCATCAGCCAGAATCGGGAAACAGAACAGATCCGTTATCGCTCCCTCTTGCCGTTGTCGATTCAGCAGATCCATCGGATCCGCGTGATCGGAAGCGATCGACACGTTGGCGACGAGCAACACAGCACACATCAGTGCACTGCGCATCACACGCTCACTGCAACTCATGCCGCACCGCCCTTGCTAAGTGGCAGCTCAACGCGCCAGAACCAATCGCTGAGGAAAATATTACTCGAGTAGTGTTCACCCAACTTTCGGTAGCTCTCCCACTGTGCCTCGTCAAAGAACTGATCGCTCGTCGATTCATGTGGGAACTCTGGATGCGACTTTCGGTAATGATGCACATCCACCGGTTCATCGCCTGTCGCAGTCGCTTTCATGAACAGCAACAAAGATCGCGGACGAAGCGGTTGATCTGCGTAGTGCACCCAAAACAGCGCCGCATGCTTGCCCGAGTTTCCGCCGTTCTCCTGGTTGGGTCGCAACTCTTGCAATGAACCCAGACGCCGCAACGACTCCGTTGGGATCGTGTCCTTCAGCGACTCTAGCTCTTCCGCAGTTAGCGGTTCAATGCGCGCGTTGAAGTCGATGCGAACTTTGCGAACCAACTCGGCGAAGTCGCTGAACTCATAATTCGGATCCGCACCACCATCGCACACAATAATGCGAGGAACTTGCCGTCGAATCAGCTCATAGCACGCTAAGTTTTCGAAGAAGCCGCCATCGGAAACGTGCCAGAACCTTTGCCACGGCCCCGGATAGCGGGCGATCCATTCGAAGATTAATAAGTACTGAGTCGCAAAAAATCGCGGTATCAGATAGAGAATTCGACGCGTGGGCGAAATGTCTGGAAACCCAGTTCGCGCAGCTTCAGCGATACCACAGTCCCACCAATATCCCGTTCGCAGATTCACCATACCCATCAGCAAAGCCGCGCCTAAGTTCGTGGTGCGACCGCGACCGGGATCGATCGCTGCGCCTGAGATTCCGATCCATTGTCGTAGCGACAGCATCTCGGCGCGGTCCGCATCGCGGCCCAGTTCATCGACCAATGGATGATCGCACCCCGCTCCGCCACCAATCGCTTGCAGCCCCGATGGGATTTTACGTTTGTCATTCGCTCCCGCTTCGGATGCGTCCGTCCAAACGCTATGCCATTTTTCACCAATGGAAACGCCCAGCGAACTGACCGCCATACTGACTCCCTGTCGATCGCGCTTTCGCAATCGCGATCCGGAATCGAGCGTCTGGTTGATGGTCACGTTAATAAAGTGCAGCGGACCAGTCGCTTTGTAAGGTTGGTAATCTTTGATCGTTGCCACATCATCGCCTGGAATGACTTCAGTCACGTTGACGCCTTCGGGACGATGTCGAGCTGGGTTGGATGCGCCGAGATACGCGCGAGCCAATCGAGCTGAGTAGGTCTGTGACAACGAAGATCGATTGACGAATGAAAGAGCGTCAGGGAACGCGAAAGCAACCGTGAAGACGCAAGCCAACGCAGTGACCGCAAGACCAATCGCAACCGCATTTCCACCTTGATAAGCTGCGTGGGCGGCGAAGCTGTATGCGACCAGGGGCAAGGTGAAAAGCACGATGGCGAGCACACCAGCCAGCATGTCGCGACGCAGGATGCGAGCCAGCGTCGAAGCACCCGAGGCTTGCTGATCTTGAAACAAACCAGCTAGCCAACGTGCGAGCGGAGTAACCGCAATGATCGCTGCGCCAAGACCCGCGAACGCTTGAGCGTAGGAGACGTTTTCCTCAATCTTCCATTGATGCAGTCCATGAGCAAACGTATCAATTAGAGCGAACGCTAACGCAGCGCCCGCCAATGCGAACGCCAATCCCAAGTCGTAGGTGAGATAGTTGCGAGTGCGCAACCGCTGCGATTCCACTCCGCCAGTTCCAACCGCTGCTTCGCGCTTGCGACCGCGCGCCCAAGCCATCTCGACTTGAATGAATGAACTGAGCATCGCCATCCCTAGCACCACCAGATCGAGCTTCAATCCGTCTTTGACTCCCAACCATAACAACAGAACCGAAGCGAGGAAAAGCAGAAACAGCGGAACTGCTTTGAACGATTCGTGTCTGTCTTGCGAAACAATCCAATATCCTAAAATCCGTGGCAGCGCGAGGAACAGCAACAGCAACTCAACCAAGATAAACCACGGACTAAACCAAGCTCCCAACCACGAATGAATCAAATGCCCAATCGGAAAATTCTCCATGTGAACGATCAGCCGCGATCCAGCCAAGACTTTGTCAAACAATCCATATCGAATCGCATTCGCAATCGCGAATACAGCAAAGATCGCAAGACCAACGACCAGATGCACACTGAGTAAGTTGCGAACGAAGATCGCAAAATTCAGCCGACCGTCACCGCGACCGCTGGGAGCGATGTAGTTTCCGTGGCTGCGCAGCCATCGAATCGCTGATGATTGTGGATCGATCAACGCGTACTCGATTTGATCAGGAATCGAAGATCGCGTCTCTTCGCTGGTCGCTGAAGCTCGGAAGCGATCGTAGAAACGACCGAGAAATGAACCTATGTAACCGCCACCCGAAACGGTCGAAAGAAAATCGACGCGACGCAGCAGATGACGACGCGCCAAAGTTTGCAGCACACCCAGTGACAACGTCGCGCTGCGAATCCCGCCACCAGATAACGCTAACCCAGTTACATCGTCACTCCATCGCCCGTCGTTGGTCAATGGCGGCTTGAACTCTTTGCGATCCGCTTCCGCGATCAGCGGCACGGTCGAATTCTGCTGAGCCGACTGCGGCGCGTTCTCTTGTTCCCGTTTGAGCACCGCATCGCTTTCGATATCCGACTCCGTTGTCGCCACTACCGCTGCTGCTGCAGTTGCTGTTGCAACTATTGCTACCGCTGGTGGGGCCCCGGCCGGTTGCATCTCAGGAACCGGCACGAAGAACTTACCCGTTCGTCGCTCAGCAATCACTTTTGCTTCCAGCTCACGCAACTTGGCAGGATACTCTGGCGAGTTCTTACCGGCCACACTTTCAGCGTCTTCTAAAATTACGTCAGCCGCTTTCTCGCTTGCCATATAAATGTTGGCGACGATGAAGTAGCCCGGGATCTTGGGGAAAATCGACGCATCGACGACTCGCAAGTTCTTAACTCCGCGAACGTGAAAGCGACTGTTCAGCACCGCATTTGGATCGTTGTCTGGTCCCATCTGGCACGTGCCGCAAGCGTGATGGCCCCAAGCGTCGCGCCGAATCCATTCTCGCGCCGCGGATTCGCTCTTGTAGTCGTCGCCGGGATGGACC
>JBGSJB010000439.1:0-1536 GCA_041742175.1 Pirellulaceae bacterium | reverse complement strand
CTGTATCGGATGTGCTTCAAAGGGCGAAATTTCTTTGCAGATCGTTAGATGTGGTGGCACGGCGGCGCAGGACTCATAGAGCGAAGCGAACGAGGGACGTGATACGCCGTTGCCACGCACGACTTGATAGGCCTCTTCATTTGCTGGGCGGGGATGTGAGTTCGACGCGGTGACCATCGGGATCCAGGGCGACGGCCCGTCTGCCCCAGGGTGAATCTGTCGGAGGAACTTCAATGGAAAACCCGGCACCTTGCAAACGACCGACAACCTCATCGCAGGAATCCACTGCAAATCCGACACGTGCCGAGCCGCTTGCCGGAAACTTGGGCGATGCCGGGTAAAGCTCGAATGTCCAAATACCGTCGGAAGCCGCGTAATGCTCTGGTCCTGTGCCGTGCCGGTGCTTCTCGAACTCGAGACCTGTGAGCCGGTAAAACACCGCCGAGGCGTCGATGTCCTCGCAGCGAATCACGGTCAGGTTAGGGCGAGTCGGCATCTTCAATTTCTTGGCCTATCGTTTGAAGTGTGGCACGGCGGGCTACAGGCGTCTAGAGCGAAGCGAACTAGCGGCGTTGTCCGCCGTTGCCACCACTGACTTGTTCGCCGTTCTTCTCATGTCTTGGTTACGGGTAGAAGCTTTGGCTATGCAGACCCACTCCACCGGGATATCGTGGATTCTGATCGTCTGGTGTGTAAACGCTGTAGCGCTCAAAGTCTTCGTGGAAGTAAAGAAAGCCCCGTTGATCCGCGGGCAACCCAGTAAGGTCGCAGTCAAAGATCGAAACCTCAGGCCGATACTCGGTCAGCAATGGACGCAAGTCGTTGATCGTTGAGTTGCGAACGGTCAGGTAAGTGATCAACATGCCTCGGAAGTGATCAAAATCGACAGGTTCCGATGCACCTGTAATCGTGATTCCGACGGGCTCAAACGGGCTGAGGTAGCGAAACCCGATTGATCTGAGGAGGAAACCATCTAGACTCGACTCAGGCGTGCCCTCCGAACGACGCTCAACCTGCGCTTGCGGGTAATGCTGATGAACTCTCCATCGGACGTTGCCCCGGGTGTTAACGTAAGCAAGCGTGGCTACTACAACAATCAACGCGAGGATAACCCTCTTCCTTGTGAAAAGATTACGCACTGGAGTTTTAGTTTTCTGGCGAACGATAGAGTGGATGCACCGGCGGTGGCGAGCCCGAATTCAAAGAGGAACGTTATCGCCGGTTGTATCTCACGACTTGTTCTCTCTCTTCCTTTCTTGGTAGGCTTTGATTGGCACGCCGTCTTCTTCATCGACATTGTGACGGCCGTCGAATGCTTCAACCTTACAGCAGTGAGTCATGGAAATACGCTCCGCAATCTTAGGCGGAATCAAGTCGAGGAACGCTTCCCTCTCGATCTCGAAAGGAGCAACGTAGATTGGAAAGACTCGTCTGTTCTCTGCTTCATCTCCCCACTCGTGTTCCCTCGAAATGTTCAGGCGGATACCATCGTCAGGAAGAGACAGCCAAACCCACTCGTAGACATTCTCGTAGTCA
>JBGSJB010000438.1:0-5280 GCA_041742175.1 Pirellulaceae bacterium | reverse complement strand
GCTTCAAGCACTGTAATGTTCGTCCAGATATTCGGTCCGCGGAGTGCGAGGACTTTTCGGAACGACATGGGTTCAACAGGATTTGAGTCTGACATGAATTTTGTAATCTCGATCAACGCAATTGTTAGTGTCTAGTCGGCGCACGTCGCGCAAGCTCGGAGAGGTCGAAACGCAGACGGGAACCGGTTGGATTCGCAGGGTTGGGTCGCTAGCAATGCATAGTTAGCCTCAGTGTTTGCGCGTGCAAACCGTCAACAACAGTTAGGAAGCAAAGATAGCGTTTCGACCAAGCTGCAAAGCTCGGTTGGGTTGCAAGAGACTTTGTCGTTGAAGGCGAATTCTAGGCTTCAATCGACATTTCGAGTCCATCTTCTCAAATGGCTCGGTGATTCCGTCAGCCGTAAGTAGCTGAAAAAGATTTCTCAAGTTTCGCGCGTTCATGGACGTTCGAAAGCCGCTTTCTTAAAAACGTAAGACTTGGCTATCCGATGCCCTAAAGTTCCCGCCGCAATTATCGCACAACGGTGCCAGACGGCTAGGCATAAATCTTGACACTTCGGTAAACTACTTGCCAGTACCTGTCCGAAACAGTTGGGTTAAAATTTGCCGTGGCGGAAGTTGGACGAAACGACCACCAAAATCTCTGAAGCCGATTTGCCGCACTAGCCGGGACTACAGTTTACCCAGTCGGCGACGCTGGGTCGAGTTTTAGCGACGAACGGTCAGTCGAGTGTTGATTTCGGACGAGTCACGACGCCATTTTGTTCTTTTCTCGATCTTGGTCGTTTCTGCATCGCGTAGTTCCTTATGAATTCGACCAATTCCAGTTTTCCCGACGGCCGCTCCTTAGACAGCTCCTCGCCCCACGATTTGCTGGCGACTATCGGAGCGAAGTGGCAGCCGAGTGTTCGGGCAGCGATGTCTGAAGGCGAACGTGTGCTGGCGTTCCTGGAACTCGACCTCGATTGCCAGCGGAATTTCGCTCACACTTTGCTGGTTCTAACAAATACGCGGCTGATCGAATGTGGCGTTTCTACGACAGGCGTTGTCGCTCCGCCGAAATATTGGGATTTAAAATTCGATTTAGAGCTGCACGCGTCGGTGCAAGCGGGATTGGGGAACTTGGAACTGTTGGAGGGTGAGGAGGCGAAGCATCAGTGGCCTTTCACCTGCGCCTGCGAATCCAGTGCGGATCGGTTCGCGGCGGCGTACGCGTCCATTGTGCGGAGTCGCGCGGTTGCCGCCAATAATGTTGCGACCGTCGTAGCTCGCTGTGCGTCCTGTGGCGCGGTTTTGCAGGAAGACCAGCCGACTTGTCCATCGTGCGCTCCCGTCGCGGCTCCTTCGCCGTCGGCTTCGTTGATGCGATTGAAGCCATTTGCGAAACGAAGGGCTGGGACGATTGCACTTGGCATCGGCCTGACCATCGCATCTACGGCTGCCGCGATGGTGCCAACTTACTTGACGATTCCGTTAATTGATCATGTGCTGGAACCTTGGCAGAACGCGTTGCAGATTGGTGACGAAGTTCGCTATTCCATGATTTATGGTTACATCTTCGCACTCGCCGGCGCCGCGGTGCTAGCGTGGGGGGGCTCGGCTGGGCGAAAACTTATGTGCTAGCGCTGGCCAGTGAGCAGGTCAGTTGCGATATCCGCAATCAAACCTACAGCCACTTGCAAAAGCTGTCGCTGGAATACTACGGCGGTCGACGCACGGGCGATCTGATTTCGCGCATCAGTAGCGATACGGATCGGATCTGTAACTTTCTATCCGCGCATATGGTCGACTTCATCAGCGACGTGATGATGTTCATCTTCACCGCGATCATTTTGATTCGCATCGATCCGATTTTAGCCTTAGCTGCGTTGCTGCCGTTTCCATTTATCGCTTGGCTGATTCAGAAGGTTCGCATTAACTTGCGGCATGGCTTTGCGCGAGCCACGAATGCTTGGAGCGATATGGTCAGTGTTTTAACGGATGCGATACCGGGCGTGCGTGTTGTGAAGGCGTTCGCGCAGGAGCAGCGCGAGATCGCTCGCTTTGCACAAGCTAATAAAGTGGTTTACGACAACAACGTTCGCGTCAATCGATTGTGGTCGTTCTTCGGTCCAACCGTTTCGTTTCTAAATGAAATCGGCGTCTTAGTCATCTGGGCGTTTGGCGCGTGGCGGGTGGCGACCGGCGATATTACGGTTGGAGTTTTGATCGGCTTTGTCTCGTACATCGCGAGATTCTACATTCGCTTGGATTCGATGAGCGGGTTCTTGGCGAACACCCAGCGCGCGGCGGCTTCGACACATCGCATCTTTGAAATTTTGGATCGGCAACCTGTTGTGATGGAACCCACCAATCCAATCGCTGTCGGCAAACTGGACGGTGAGGTGAGTCTTTCGGGCGTTCGTTTCAAGTATGGAAGTCGCGAAGTCCTGCGCGGAATCGATATGCGCATCGAACCGGGCGAGTTGGTGGGAGTGGTTGGTCCGAGCGGATCGGGCAAGAGCACGCTCGTCAACTTAGTTTGTCGCTTCTACGATCCGACTCAGGGCAAAATCACTGCTGGCGGCGTTGATATTCGTTCGTTCGCAGTGGAGAAATATCGTCGAAACATCGGCATCGTTCTGCAAGAACCGTATCTGTTTTTTGGAACGATTGCAGAGAACATTACCTATGGTCGACCGACTGCCACACGCGCCGAGATTATCGAAGCCGCCCGCGCCGCGCACGCTCATAACTTTATTGTGAAACTGCCCGACGGTTACGACTCGATCGTCGGAGAACGCGGTCAGACGCTTTCGGGCGGAGAGCGTCAGCGGATTTCGATCGCGCGGGCTTTGTTGACCGATCCAAGCATCTTGATTTTGGACGAAGCGACTTCAGCGGTCGACAATGAGACCGAACGTGAGATTCAAAATGCGCTCGACAATTTGATTCGCGGTCGGACGACGATTGCCATCGCGCATCGCCTGTCCACGCTGCGCAACGCAAACAGGATATTTGTGTTGGAAGCCGGTCGCGTGGTCGAAGTCGGTAAGCACGAAGAGCTGCTGGACTCGGGCGGTGTTTATTCGCGACTGTATCACGCACAACTGGAAACGAAACCGCATGTGCCTGCAGCGCCGCCTCCGACAGCTTCGCTGCAACGAGTGCGCGTCGTCAAACTTGATTAGAGCTTTGTCTCGAAGGTTAACTGTGAACGATACCACTGACGGCTCAACATCCATCGGCAACGAATTTGTCTTCTCAAGCGATTCGCGGGGGCGATTGGTTGCTGAAGACCGCTTTGGAAATCGCCACGTCGGTTTGTCAGCGATGCGTTTGTTCCCGATGAGCGACCCGGACAATTGGATCGCGGTCTTCGATGACAAAGGCAAGGAACTGTGCTGCATTCCTTCGGTTGCGAGTCTGCCCGAAGCCTCGGCGGCAGCGATCCGCACGACGCTGACCAACAGCGAGTTCATTCCGGTGATCGAACGCATCGTGCAGATTTCCAGCAACGATCCTCCCTGTCGCTGGACCGTTGAGACCGATCGCGGTGACACCGAGTTTATTATCAACGACGAAAAGGACCTTCGGCGGTTGACTCAGTGGAGCGTTTTGATCGTGGACGCGCGCGGCATTCGTTATTCGATTCCCGACACTCGCAAATTAAACGCCTACAGTCGCCGAGCTGTGGAGTGGCATGTCTAGCAGAATTACGCTAGCTCGGTCTGCAATCGGAATGTAGCGGGACTCGCCAGAGTTCCGTTGCATGGTCACCAAGCAGGAACTGTGGGGAGGTTAGCACTATGAGCATGTTGCTCTGTACGGTTCTCGGGTTGCTGCTGGGCCGGTATCTTGTAAGTCTGTGCGCAACTAGATGGCATTTCAAAACCGACGGCGCACTCCATCTCAAACAACACTTCGACGAAGCCAGCGAATTCAACTAATGGCATTTTGGAAAAAGAAGAAAAGCGAAACTCCACAGGATTCACCAAATCCCTCTGAGGAAGCGAAGTCGGGTGGATTGTTTGGAAGTTGGAAAACGGTGCTGAAGAAAACCAGCACGGTACTGAACACTGACATTCGCGACTTATGGAAAAGCCAAGGCGAGCTGGTTGACGAAGATTTCTTGCAGCGATTGTTTGCGATCCTGGTGCGGAGCGACATGGGCGGCAACATGGCTCGGCAGATTCGCGACCGTATCGGAACCGATTTCCGGGCTCGTAAAGTCGCGTTTCAAGAGATCCTCGACATCATCTCGCAGGAAATTCGCGCGACGCTCGAGCAAGGTGGAACGGAGATTCGGATGGCTGAGTCGGGGCCGACGGTGATCTTGGTGGTGGGCGTGAACGGATCAGGTAAGACGACTTCGATCGCCAAGCTCGCGCACCGATTTACGCAGTCCGGAAAGCGTGTATTGCTAGGAGCAGGCGATACGTTTCGAGCTGCAGCGGTTGAGCAATTGACGATTTGGTCGGAGCGCATTGGTTGCGACATTGTCAAAGCGGCTTCGGGCGCGGATCCGGGAACGGTAGCGTTTCAAGCGACGAAGAAAGCGGTCGATGAGAGCTACGATGTCTGCATTCTCGATACGGCTGGCCGGTTGCAAACGCAAAGCAATCTTATGCAGCAGCTCGATAAGATCCGTCGGGTGATCAGCAAGCATATTCCCGAGGCGCCGCATGAAGTGCTGCTGGTGCTGGATGCAACGGCGGGTCAGAATGCGATCAGTCAAGCCAAAGGATTTTCCGATGCAGCGGGTTGTACCGGGATCGTGCTTTCGAAGCTCGATGGTTCAGCCAAGGGCGGCGTCGTCATTCCGATTCGGCAGCAGTTTAATCTGCCGGTAAAGCTAGTTGGCTTGGGCGAGCAGATGACGGACTTGGCGACGTTCGATCCTGAGATGTTCGCCAAGGCGCTATTGGCAGATCCTAACACTTAAAAATCCTCCCAGCGTTTCGCCGTGCAATTCGCTGCAAAACAGGGCGAATTCTTGCTGCTCGACAACTGAGAAAATACCGTTTTGCGAGCTGTCTTTTGCAGTGCAATGATTCTTTTGACTTTGTGATGCTAATGCTTGCTAGCAATTTGGTAACGCCTTGTAGCGGTCGTCATGGCGACCGCACGGCGGCCGCAAGCTCTACGCAGGCGGCAAAGCTTACCAGACCGGGAGATTTTCCATAATTGTTGGAACAGCACGAAAGAAAAACTGCTGAATCATTGATTAAGAATGCACCGATAGCTAACTCCGGAAACGCATGTTTATGGGAGCGGGCAGTATTCCAAGAACTCGTAAGT
>JBGSJB010000437.1:0-13361 GCA_041742175.1 Pirellulaceae bacterium | reverse complement strand
CGAGTTGTGGGACCAGCCGTCCCCCAGCCAAAAGGGCAAGACGCTCCGCGACATCAAGGACGACCTCGAGAACTAGATCCGCGAGGTCTTCAAGCTGGCCCGCATCGAGCGGATCGAAGGCCCCACCGGCGGCTACGTCCTCTTCGACGGCTGGTTCGATCCGCAACAATTGCCCAGTTGTAAGCTGCAAAGCAACGCGATCGAGGAGGAATTGGCTCGGCAACAGACGTTTCCGGAGCTGCGACCGGTGAATATCGACCCTGGTTATTTGACGCTGTCCAAGTTAGTCTTAGCGAGCGCAAAAGATCGATCGCATCGGCTGTACGTGGCGGACGGGATCTACGCTGAAGAGTGTCTGTATTACTTGGAACGACGCTGGCAAGCGCGGCCTTGGACTTATCCCGATTATCAACGCGACGATTTTCAAGCATTCTTTGTAGAAGTCCGAGAGCTGTTGAAGCGGTTGTTACACTTGAGCAATGAAGCTGGGGAAGCATGAGCGGTGGTGCGTTAGTAATCTTGGTGCTTGCGGCAATCGTGCCCAGCTTTGTCATCAGCTTGATCGCCGTTGGTGTCGTACGACGCGCGGCGGTGCGGCTCGGACTGATGGACAAACCGGGCGTTCGAAAAGTGCATACCACTCCGATTCCGCTGGGCGGCGGCTTAGGCATCTGGGCGGGTGTTGTCGGCACCATGTTGATCGGAACGCTAGGAGTGTTAGCAGCCAAGTATCAACCAGAGTTGTTTACCTGGTTGCCAAGCGGATTGACGCAGCATGTTTCCGGTATGGTCGACAAGATCGGTGAGATCTGGGGGCTGATCGGTTGCGCAACGGTTTTGATGATTTTGGGATTGATGGACGACCGTCGTGGTTTGCCGTGGCAATTACGAATCGGGGTTGAATTCGCGGTGGCGGCCTTTTGTGTTTACTGGCAAGGTTTGCAGTTAACGGCTTTCATCGAGATGCCGTGGCTGACTGGTTTGCTGAGTGTGATTTGGATTGTCGCGCTCATCAATTCGTTCAACATGCTCGACAACATGGACGGGTTGAGTGGCGGAGTGGCTGCGATTTCGGCTGGCATGCTTGCGGTTACCTTGTTGACCAGTCGCGATCCGTCGAACAACCAACCGCAGTTTTTTGTAGCGGCGATGTTGTTGGTGCTGGGTGGTGCGCTGCTGGGTTTCTTAAAACACAATTGGCCGCCAGCGAAAATTTTTATGGGTGACGCGGGCAGTTACTTTGTCGGGTTCTGGATTGCGGTTGCGAGTTTACTGGCTACGTACGCTGGTTATCACGGTTCGACACCGCACGCGGTGTTTGCGCCGTTGTGTGTGCTCGCGATACCGCTGTACGACATGTGCAGTGTGATTTGGATTCGATTGCGCGAAGGGCGCAGTCCGTTCGAGGGCGACAAACGTCACTTTTCACATCGCTTGGTCGACTTGGGTATGACGAAAAAACAAGCCGTGTTGACGATTTACTTAGCGACAGCGACTTGCTCCTGCGGCGCGTTGCTGCTGCCACGAGTCGACGCGGTTGGTGCAGGCCTCGTTCTGGTCGTCGTTTGTTTGACGTTAACGCTTGTTCAAGTTCTTGAGTCAGTCGGTCGCAAGGGCCAAGTATGAAGAAACGACTACTATCCACTGCAAAACGAAAGTTGCCCGAGAAGGAACGTGTTGCAACCAAGACAGCAGGGCAGGGGAGGCTGGTCGAGTTTGTGTGGCCAGCCATCGCAGCGGGCTTTGGCGCCTTGTTAGTGTTGAGTTTCTTAGCGCCTGCGGATTCGATTAGCGTTTTCTTGGGTACCGCTTTGCCGCAGAACTTCGGTTGGCTGATGTTGGCGGTTGCTGCCGCGTTGGCGAGTCGAAAGTCGTCGATTCAGGTTCGCGTCAGTCGCTTGGAAATGGTGACTATCTGCGGCGGATTGATTTGGTTGCTGGTTGCTAGTTGGATTGCGTCGAGTCGTGGAGATGGTCGCGCGGTATGGAACGGGTTCTGGCAGATCACTGCGATAGCAAGTTGTTTTTATATTGGCCGTGCGCTGGTTCAATTCGCCCAAGTTCGAAGCGCGCTGGTGATGCTGTTGATTGTGGCTTGTGGCGCTCTTTCGATTCAGGGTTTGGAGCAAGTCGCGATCAGTATGCCGCAAAACCGTGCAGCTTACTTAAAAGATCCCGAACGCATGTTGGTCGAGCAAGGGATCGATGCACCCCCGGGTTCACCGCGTCGCAAACAGTTTGAAGATCGCTTGAACAGTCCTGAACCGTTCGCGACGTTTGCTTTAACGAATTCGCTGGCGACATTGTTGAGTCTGGGAGTGATGCTGAGCGCGGGGCTGCTAGTTAAAGCGGTCGTTGCGGTTCGCGCCAATTCTATTCAGACGGATACAAGTAGACGCAAGTGGATTCGGATCGCTGCGCTGGCGATTGTGTTAGTGCTGCAGTTGATCTGCTTGTTGCTAACGCGCAGCCGGACGGCCTATTTGGCTTTGATGATTGCGATGGGAATTTGGTTTGCGTTGGAATGGCCTCGATGGACAGTTCTGTTCTCGCGGCGATCGTTGCAGTTGAGCGCCGGCGTGTTGATTGTTGTGGGACTGAGTGCGTTTGGATGGTTACTGTCGGTGGATCGTCTTGTTTGGAGCGAAGCGTCGAAGAGTTTCGGTTATCGACTGGAGTATTGGCAAGCGACGCTGGTGATGATTCGCGATCACCTGTGGACCGGTGTGGGCTTGGGGAATTTCCAAGCTTACTATCCGCAATACAAACTTGAACGCGCCAGCGAGATTATCGCTGATCCGCATAATTGGATATTAGATGTTGCGGCGACGCTTTCTGTACCGACTTTGTTATTAGTGCTTGGATGGTTGGGCGTTACGTTGACCAAGTCGCTGGCGCTGTGCATGGTTGTCCGCGGTCGTGAGCCGGACGATCGTGAGCCGGGTGATCTTGAACTTGTTGATCTTGAGCTGGGTGATCCGTTTGGCGATCGCGAAAGCCGATTGCCTGGCGAGTTATTAGTCGGACTGATGATTGGTGCAATTGGAGGTGGGGTTGTTGAAGCGAGTTTCTTGTCGTTACTTGGGATGGTCGATTTTCAGGTGACTGCAGTCGCATGGTTTATCGCTGCGGTGTTGGGTTGGTTGGCTTGGCATTTCGGGGCGAAGGAAGCTGGTGTTCCGAATCTGCTTGCTGCGGTGCTGGCGATGTTGTGTTGCTTGCTGGCTGCCGGAGCTTGGCAAGCGTCGGGGATTGCGATGCCGATCATGGTGATGTTAGCGATGCTTTCGAGCGGCAACAGCAGCGCTGGGAAAAGTGTTTCGAACAATGTTCGAAATAGCGAAAGTGCTTTGACGTGGATCGGGCCGGGATTGGCTTTGTCGGCGCTTGCGGTCTTCGTCCTTCAAACTTGGCGACCGGTGACGCAGAGTTGGATATATGCTGAGCAGTCATCTACGGCTCGGTCGGCTGACGAACAACAGCGGCTGATGGAAGCAGCCGTAGCGGCGGACCCTCTGGACGCTGAACGCGAGGTTCAGTTCCTCCAGTTGATCGCGGCGCGGACTAATGCGATTCAAGATGCGTCGACATTCATTGAAGCGGTTCGAGAGTTACTGCAACGACTTGTGGACTTCGCGCCGGCGGACGGTGTGGGTTACTTGCGACCGAAGTTGGCAGGGCAGATCGCGTTCGATCTCGCGGCGCGAGCCGTTGAGCTTGGCGTGCCCAACGGCGAGTTGTTGGCTGCATCCGGGGGTTTTTACAACATGGCGCTCGAACGATATCCTAGTAGTGTTGAGTTGCAGATACAGCGAGCTTTGGTGGCGGCCATCGCCGGTGATTGGTCAACAACAGCAGTGGGGCTTCGAAGGGCTGAGGAAATCAGCGGTCGAACGCCGCACGCAGACAAGCAGATCGGATCGCAACTGATTTGGATGCCGCTGGTTCCGGAGGGTTACTCTTCGCAAACTGGCTATGTTCCTGCAGAACCTTTGTTCACTTGGCTGCGTACGCAAATTAAAGTGAAGTTGGGCGAGCTAGATTTGAATTCTTTGCGCGAGACCGCCACGCCCTTCGCAGAGCCTCAGAGTGTGCCACCCTGAAAATTTAAATGTTGACGAAGTACTAGCTGTCGTCACCTAAGGCCTATTTTTCGAACCTGTGAGTTTACTGATGCTGCGAATTATCATCCCGATTTTTGTTGGCGCTGCGCTTGGATTGGGAATTGGTTGGGTGCAATCGAATGTGTTGTATCGTGGGTACGAAGAACGTTTCGAGCCTAGTCGCGCCACGGCGGCTGAGGTGTCTGGCGAAATGACGCGGGAAGAAGTGATTGAAAAATCGGTTGGCATTCCGCGTGTCGAAGTCGCCGGCGGTACAACCTACGACTTTGGCAACATGAAACTGGGCGAGTCGATGTCTCACGAGTTTCCGTTTCGGAACATTGGCGACGGACCGCTGAATTTAACAATGGGCACATCGACTTGCAAATGCACCATCGGCAATTTGAACAAGTCGATGCTCATGCCTGGTGAAGAAACGATGATCAAGTTGACGTGGACTCCGAAAGCGGCGGCTCTTGGCTTCAGTCAGTCGGCAACGATCTTGACCAGCGATCCTAGTCAGCAAGAAGTGCAATTAAGTATTACAGGCAAGGTTGGTCAGAGTATCGTTTTCAGTCCAGCGGCGTTGGTCTTAGGCGATTTTTCAAGCACCGAGCAGACGACGCATAAGTTCTATGTGTTCTCGCATATGAAAGATGTAACGCTGGATTCGTTGAGTTGGAGCGATGCTGAGAATAGCAAGCACATTGTGTTTTCGCAGACGGAGGTCGATCCGTCTTTCAGTGCTGATAACGCCAAGGCGCACAAGGCTTACGAAGTCACACTGACTGTCAAGCCTGGTTTGCGACTCGGACCGCTAAACTCGCGGATTCTTGCAACGACCAACATGGCAGACAAATTGGACCCGATCGAGTTGCCGGTAACTGGTCGAGTGTCAGGCGAGACGGAGTTGATTGGCGGCCCTTCGTTTGATGCAAGCAAAGGCATTTTGACGTTTGGAACGGTCAAATCGTCGGAGGAATCCGTTATCCGATTGCAATTGAGCATGCAAGGCGCAGACCGTGCGGGAGCGGAACCGAAAGTGGTTTCCGTAATACCTTCGGAATCTTTGCAAGTTGAAATTGGCGAGTCTCGCGACTCGGCTAGTCGGAGATTGTTTCCAGTCATCTTCCGAATTCCCAAGGGTGCGCCGGAGGCCGCTTTCCCTGGGTCCAACGCCAAGAACTTTGGAAAAGTGATTATCAAGCCGAGTGATGGTTCGGCGGAAGTACCGATTTACATTCGCTTGACCGTGATCAAGTAGTGGAGCCAATTGCTGCGTGCAAGCAACGGGGTCGGAAAGCCCAAGTTTCTCGATGGGCATAACTGCTTGGGTTCTATACAATCGAGGATTTCGCGGCTTAAAGTGGCAAGCGATAGGTTGCGGCGATGGCCGCGCCGAACGAGCCGCTATTCGATAGATACGGTAACGGAGGTTGTAGTGCTCTGCTTAATTCGAAACGGATGGTCGACGCATTGGGCACTGATCGGGTTGATAGCTATTGCTAGCGGTTGTCGCCCTGAAGCCAAACCGACGGCCGGTAATGGGCTGTCGCCGGAACTGAGTAGTTCGGTAGCGGCTGAGAAACTAAAGCGGCCACCGGAATTGACGCAGCAACCGCAAATCGAGCCGGGCGCTGTCGCTGAGGACGGTACCGTCTTACTAGCTCCGCCCGAGGTTTCGGACAACGTAGCTTCCGACAAGCCGGCGGAAGAAAGCATTGATAAGCAGTCCGAGAATCTAGCGGTGACGCCAGCAGACATTATTCTCGATCCGCTACCTCAACCGCCAGCCGATGCACAATTCGGTGAGCCAACACTGGCAGGTGAACGAATATTGGCAGGTGAACCAGCTCAGCCCGCCGAGCCGTCTCAGCTCAATGCGTCGGGTTCGCTCGCTCCCATTGTCGGCAATCCACCTGACATTATTCCTCCGCAAACTGAGTCACCCAACGTCTTAACGTTATCAGATGTGGCGGAAGAAAAGTTCACTGTGAGTTCAGAAGCGAACACAGCGGCAAGCCCTGACGAAGCGGTTCATGCGCCGTTGGGCAATTTGGCGACGACTGACGAATTGAACCAGAAGATTGCTGAAGATTGGCCGCAACCGCAAGCGGTGCTGCTGTTGACTGGGCAACAGCATGGATACTTGGAACCGTGCGGATGCACTGGGCTTGATCGGCAAAAAGGCGGCATCATCCGTCGCGACACCTTATTGACTCAATTGCGAGACAAAGGCTGGTCCGTCATTCCCTTGGATGTCGGCAATCAAGTGCGACGAACCGGACGGCAAGCTGAGATAAAGTTTCGTGTCACCGCCAATGCATTCAAGGCGATGAATTACAAAGCGGTAACGCTCGGCTTTGATGACTTGCACCTCAACAGCGCAGGACTAGTTCAAGTTGCCGCCTCGGATGACGTTGTGAAGAATCCGGGGATGTTCATTTCCGCTAACACGAGCATTTACGATACATCTTTTTGGCCGACGGCTCAGGTGGTTGAAGTTGGAGGGCGCAAGATCGGAATTACAGCGTACTTAGGTGAAGAGTATCGAGGCGAGTTGATGGGGAACAAAGATATTTCTGTGGCTGATCCTGAAACTTCATTGAAGCAAGTGGTCGCCGAGCTGAAGTCGAAAGGTTGCGATTATCTAGTGCTGCTCGCACACGCGAATCAGGCGGCTTCGGAACAGATGGCAGCCCGCGTACCTGGATTTGATTTAGTGGTCACGTCCGGCGGATTGGGTGAGCCTCGCAACGTGCTCGATCCGATCCCAGGTACTTCAGCGGTGATTTCGCAGGTCGGTACGAAGGGCATGTTTGCATGTATTGTCGGTCTGTTCGACGATGCAACGACGCCTGTTCGCTATCAGCGGATCGCGATCAGTTCGCAGTTCAAAGATTCACCGCGGATGCTGGAATCGTTCAAGCAGTACCAAGAGGTGCTGCAGAGTGAAGGATTCGAAGGTTTGGGATTGCGATTCAAGACTGCTCCAAAGCCTGGTGAGTTCGTAGGCAGTGAAGCGTGCGGCGACTGTCATTCGACAGCGTATGAGGTCTGGGAAAATTCACGGCACTATCATGCGACGGATTCTATTGTTTCGCCGCCTAATGATCGCGGCGCTATTGCTCGTCACTTTGATCCCGAGTGTGTGAGTTGCCATGTAACAGGTTGGGATCCACAGAAATTTGAGCCGTTTGAGTCAGGCTATTGGTCGCTAGAGAAAACGCCAAAGTTAGTTGGCAGCGGCTGTGAGAATTGTCATGGACCCGGTTCCGAGCATATTGCGGCAGAGGAGGATGGCTCAGACAGCGAGCTGCTCAATCGTCTGCGCGAGCAGATGCGTTTGCCGCTCAAACAAGCTGAAGCGAAATGTGTCGAATGCCATGACACGGACAACAGTCCCGAATTCAACTTCAAAGAGTACTGGGAAGAAGTAAAGCATATCGGCAAGGACTGATCGTTCCTGTGAGCTCTATGACGGTGTTCTTTCTCAGGTTTCGCTCTTAGGGTTCACTGTCAGGTTGAGATTGCGGTCCAGGCATCCGTGCTCGCAGCGCGAGAAAGCCGCTGTAACACTTGATTGCGAGCAGTATGTCGCAAATTACAAGTGTCAACAAGACTACAGCCCAACCGCTTAACCACTCAATGTAGATGGCTGCGAATACAAAGAATCGCGGTCGAACGATCCATGAGTATGGGACAGCGAGCGCGTTGCGCGCCATGGCCATGGAAACAACTATCGCATACAAGAACACATACAGTCCACCCAACGCGATGCTAAAGCTATCAGGGCTGCGAATCAGTTGTGCGAGCATCACCAATGTGACCACGGCTTGATCGGTAAAGGTATCCACGAAGCTACCGCGCGGCGAGTCAGCGCGTTGGTATCGCGCGAGCGGGCCGTCAAGCCCATCGAGCAGCACGTGCAGTAGCAGCCCAATGAATGCCGCGACCGCTTGATCCAACAGCCACAGCGGGAAAAAAGCGGCTCCACAAACTCCTGACGCGATCGTAATCATGTCTGGAGAAACGCCACAGCGAGTGAGTAGTTTCAAGAGCGGCTGTAGGCCAATCGCTCGCAGCCTTTGCCCGTATTCCATCCAAGCTCGTTCGCCCTCGGAGTAGCAATCGGCCTTCGGTGGCGGATCGGTTGTTGCATTATTTTGCGTGTTCATCGTTTTGCTTTAATGCGACCAATCAAGATAGCAGGGCAGGGTGCGTGCATTGTATTCGTTGGACCACTTCGTCGCGTAGCAACCCTGCGATACATGAGTCCTTCGGATTGACAGCGCACGTTAGCGGCGAGTAGTTACACTTTGTGTGACTTCACAACGCGCGCGGGACTCACTTATGCTGTTCATCGACCAAACTCTGCCCACGACCGCTACCAACCTCGCATTGGAAGATGCCTTGCTTGAACAAGCTGAATCTGGGCAGTGGCACACCGAGTATCTTCGAGTGTGGGAAGCAAAGCAAGATTTTGCAGTGATTGGACGGGGCAGCAGATTCGCTCAGGAAGTGAACGTTTCGGCTTGCGAGGCTGCTGGGATTCCGCTGTATCGGCGGATCAGTGGTGGAGCTGCGATTGTGGCGGGGGCCGGTTGTTTGCTATACGCGGTAATGCTTTCGCTGAAAGAACGACCTCGATTGGCGATGGTCGATGTTGCGCACGAGTTTGTGATGCGGCAGATGGTCGCCGCGTTGAAACCGCTCGCGCCGAAACTGACTTATGCTGGTACTTGCGACTTGGTCATTGATGGTCGCAAAGTCAGTGGCAACAGTTTACGCGTGCGGCGCGATTGGTTGCTGTACCACGGAACACTTTTGCTCGATATGGATTTGCATAAGATAGAGCGGTACTTGAATCATCCGCCGCGCGAACCCGAGTATCGGCAACATCGGCGCCATCATGAATTTGTAGCCAACATCCATTGTTCAGCCACTGATGTGACGCGACGGTTGAAGCAACAATGGCAAGCGTCAGCAGCGGATGTGGCGCTGCCGCTGATGATGACAGAAGAGCTTGTCAAGCAGAAGTATTCACAGGACAGTTGGAACAAGCAGCGCTAGCTGCTTGAGTAAGATACGCAGAGGCAAGGACTCGTCCCGCACATGATCAATGTAGACAGCAGTGGTTTGCAGCTTATTTACGAAGTGGATTTCAGTGAAGCGACTCGGCATCTGTTGACGATTTCGTTGTGGATACCGCGAGCTCAGCAAGACAGATTGACGATCGTCTTTCCAGTTTGGACGCCGGGCAGTTATATGATTCGCGAGTACACTCGCAACATCGAGTCGCTGACGGCAACTGCGCATAACGATCGGCTTGAACCTTCCCTGGGAGCGTTGTCAGCGCAGCGCTTTGAGAAGAATACTTGGCAAATTGAAACCGACTCGTCGGCCTGGGTCCAAGTGCGTTACCAACTTTACTGTCGTGAGATGTCGGTGCGCACGAATTGGGTGGAGCGCGACTTCGGTTTTCTAACCGGCGCAGCCACATTTCCGTTTGTAGAAGATCGAAGCACGGAGTCGATCGAGCTGCGTATGGAACTGCTATCTGGTTGGGACAGCGTAGCCACTTCGCTTGAGCAACTGGACCGCAACGGGCGTGAAGTCTCTCTGCGTGCGCAAAACTATGACGACTTAGTTGATTCACCAATTGCAGTCGGCAGTTTTCCAGTCTGCAGTTTCAAAGTTGGTCACCACCTGCATTATCTCGCGAATGTTGGCGACGATGACATGTGGAACTTGGAGAAAGCGGCGGAAGACGTTTCCAAGATCGTTGCCGAAGAGCAGGCGTTCTGGGGAGAGGTTCCTTACGACGATTATTGGTTCATTAACTTGTTAACCGAGACTGGCGGGGGATTGGAACATGACAACTCGACGGTCTTGATGGCTAGCCGGTGGACGATGCGCAAACGCGAGTCTTATCTCAACTGGTTAGCCTTGGTGAGCCACGAATTCTTTCATACGTGGAATGTGCGTCGCCTGCGCCCAAAAGCGCTTATGAGCTACGACTATGAACAAGAGCAGTATTTGCGCGAACTGTGGATCGCTGAGGGAATCACCAGCTACTTTGATGATCTATTTCTCGTGTGGTCGGGTTTGTGCACGCGCGAAGAATACCTTTGTCGGCTGTCGAAGAACATCCAATCCGTGCAGACAGCTCCCGGGAGACTGGTTCAGGGATTGGCGGACGCTTCGTGGGATACTTGGACGAAGCATTATCGCCCGGACGAGAACACTCAGAATTCGCGCATTAGTTATTATCTGAAAGGCGCGGTGCTGGCGTGGATACTCGATACGGAGATGCGTCGCGTCAGCCATGATCAGCATGACTTGGCTGCGATCATGAAGCAGCTTTGGCAAGAGTTTCGGCACACGGGCTACACGATTTGTGATTTCGAACGACTGGTTGAGCAGCGATGCGGAAGCGAATTGCGAGAGTGGTTGCAAGTGCAAGTTCGCGAGCCGGTTGAGCTTGAGTTTGATGGAACGCTACGTCACTACGGTTTGCGATTCAAGTTTGGCAGCGGCAAAAAGGACGGCGCAAGCGATCGACCAATTTGCGATGTTTGGATCGGTTCCGATTCCTTCGCGGTGGATGGTCGACTGTGCGTGCGCCGCGTCTATCGAGGTTCACCATCGGATTTGGCCGGATTGAATGTGGACGATGAACTTGTCGGGTTGGACGGCTATCGCTTGACTCCGGAGGTTTGGCCAGAGCGGCTGGGTATGTACCAACCTGGCCAAGAGCTCGAGTTGCTGATCTCACGACGCGGGCAGCTCAAGCAACTGCGAATCTGTCTTGGCCGCAAGCCGCTTCACAACTGGCAACTAGAGGTGGACCCTGCGGCAACCACCGAAGCTCGAGCCAGTTTTGCGAAATGGCTACAGCGACCTGGTGGTTGTGAATCCAGTTCGGTGTCGCTAACGCAATCGTTGGCAATTGAACCAACCACTGCGAATCGACTGGTGCGCTAGTTGCGTCGCTCACCACGACCGCGCGGAGTGACGCGTTCGCTAGTCGCGTTTGGGGGTGCTGGGCGAGGGATGTCGACAACTCGAATGGAACGACGATCGGTGTGCGCTGTGCCATTGACGTCCGTCGCTTCAACTTCGACAAGATGAGTTCCTATGGGCAGGGCGGCGGGTAGGAAAGATCGCCAGAGGTGATCGGTAATCGCTGGCCCGGGTAATGTAGTCCCATTCGGTGGGGTGTCGCTTGCTTCCAAACGTTTCATCTCTAGGAAATACGGATCCACTCCTTCAACATGCTCCATCGATTGCCATTCACCGTCCGGTAGGATTCGGAACTTAGCAGTCGAACGCTTCGACCCATTAAAAACATTCACCACCATCGCTGTCTTGATGGCGTCCGCCCACGTGATTTCTTCGGGCATGTGAATTGTCATTTGATGTTGAGCCGGTCGTCGCGCCGCGCGGAACTGAATATCGTATTTGGTTCCATCGAACGAGACGATGCTATATCCATTCGGACCTCCATCACTCATCGTCGCGTTTGGAATTCCAAGTTCGTCGGTTGCACCGCGCCACCAGCTGCCGCAAACGGTTACATTGACGACGTGATGATGCGGCTGGGCGCCGTGAAAGCCGTCTTCTTTGTCGATAAAGTGATGCTTCAAAAAGTGAGTGTGAGCTGAGACAGAAAGTGCGAAGGGACGATTTTCGATCAAGCGATATAGTTCTTGGCGATCTTCGACGTTCACGAGTGGAATGTGCATCATTAGCACCACTAACTGATCGGCTGGGATTAGGCTCAAGTCCTTCTTGATGAACTCCATTTGCTCGGGCCCCAAACCGCCGGTGTAGTGACCGCGCTGAGTCTCATCCGCGCCGTGCCACATCACGTCGTCGAGGGCCAAGAAATGCACGGTGCCGTAGTCGAACGAATAGTAGCTTGGTCCGAAGTGTCGTTCGAATGTTTCGTCAGAATGTTTGTCGTCGGCCGCATCGTAGTTCATGTCGTGGTTGCCGATTACGTTGTACCAGGGGAGTCCCAGCAGCGCGATAGCTTGATTGTGAGGTTCGAAGACCGTCAAGTCATCGAAGACCACATCGCCTAAAGTGATGCCGAGCGAGGCGTCGTGTTTATCTTCAGCGATAATCTGCTCGATGATGTCATGTGTCATGTACTCAACTTCTTTGACATTGCGCGGCTGAGTGTCACCGAACAGTAGCGCTCGGAACTGATCAGGCTCGTCCTGCTTGGTTAATGGGAAATCGATCGAGGCAGGAAGCGGCCCGGTTGGAGCGACGCCTGGGTACTTAAAGTTCGCGGGTGAGCCTGCGGGTTTGTGGATGTAATAAAACTGTGGCAAGTTGTTTGCGTTCAGCGGTGTCATCCAGCCACGCGGTTTGATGACGAACACAATGCAATCGTCGGAGACCGGGACTTCGTACTTGCCATCGTTATCAGTCGACACGATGTCTTTGCCGTTGCTGACTTTGACGTCCTTGATTCCCGGTTCGTCAGCGTCGCGCACACGATTGTTGTTTAAGTCTTCGAAGACAATTCCGCGGGCGACTTGCGTTAATGCCACCTGAGCTGGAGCAGGTTTCGGCTCGTGAGGTGCGGCATTGATGGTTCGCTGCGTTACAGCCGCTGTCGTAACAGCGATGCAAAGAGCCAGTTGAAACGGTTTTAACTTGAACATAGGTGCCTCGTCGAAGGAATTTTTGGAGCCTGAGTGCTCGATTGTGGCAAGTACGGTCAAATGCTCAAGCGTTGAAATGATGAGGATTGGATGAAGTATTTTTCTCAGTGTCTTAACGTCGCAGTGCACTTTCGTTCGGAAGCGCAAAGCTCTTTACCCTAGGCAAAGAACTTCCTTAATTTTCTCCGAAAGTTAACCTAGCGCGACTATTTCGTCTGGGCGGTATTGGTATTTTACAGCAACCTCGTTTGTAGCGTTCATGCGGATAGGCTGACCGCTCTGTGCCAATACGCGGTCGTTTGAGCTCGGTGGCACGTTCGCCAGGCCTGACTAAGTTTAACTTGGCAGATTTTTCTGTCGCCGACGACATTGTAATCGGAGATGGAATCAGTCCTGCATTTACCGCCGATGGTGCCGAATTTGGTCAACTGAGCATTACCGCGGTTCCTGAGCCTTCGTCTTGCGTCCTGCTTGGTTTGTCGACTCTTGGAGCTGCGGTTTGGCAGCGGCGAAAACTGCGGAAACAGGCTGTATGAGCTTCTAGATAAGCGAAGTAACTCGTCCCAGAGGAGCCGAG
>JBGSJB010000436.1:0-1699 GCA_041742175.1 Pirellulaceae bacterium | reverse complement strand
TCAGTTGACTTTGGGTGAGAATATCGGTGATCTCGGTGGCATGGCGGGCGCGTACGCGGCTTATCAATTGTCATTGGGCGGCAAAGAAGCTCCGATTATCGATGGCCTCACGGGTGATCAGCGGTTCTTTTTGGGTTGGGCACAGATTTGGCGTCGACTATACCGGGAACTGGAACTGCGCAAGCGGCTGATGACTGACCCGCATTCACCGAGCCAGTATCGCGCGAACGGAATCGTATCCAACATGGATGCGTTCTATAAAGCGTTTCCAATCAAGCCGGAAGAGCCGATGTACGTGGCGCCTGAGAAGCGCGTACGGATTTGGTAAGCTGTTGGCACACTCTGCCATAGTCTTCCAAGCACGAGGAGAGCTTCCGCAATGAGGCTCTCTTTTTTTAATTTCCCCAGAGAATTCGCCCAATTTCTGAGCCAGATGTGCCCAAGATGCTGCGAGTAGAAGCGAACTTGCGATGATGGTCGCGTAAACAAGACGGCGTGCGTCGCGAAAGGTGATATGAATGAGCGCAGTTGAGCTGATCGAAGTCAAGAAATCGTACTCGAATGTTCAGGCCGTTCGCAATCTGTCGCTGACGGTGCCAGAAGGTTGTGTGTACGGTTTTATCGGGCCGAACGGATCGGGGAAATCGACAACGTTGCGGATGATTATGCGCATTATCTATCCGGACTCGGGGACCGTGCGAGTGCTCGGCGCGGAGAAGTTCGGAGCTGCCAATGATCAGGTTGGTTACTTGCCAGAAGAACGCAGCACTTACAAGAAGATGAAAGTTCGCGATGTCCTGTGCTTTCACGCCGAGTTGAAGGGACTGCGAAGACCGGCTGCGCTGGTGGACGAATGGCTTGAGCGACTGGGTTTAATTGAATGGCGAGAAAAGAAGGTCGAGTCGCTTTCGAAAGGCATGGCACAAAAGGTTCAGTTCATCTCTTCGGTAGTTTCGAAACCGAAGCTGCTGCTACTGGACGAACCCTTCAGCGGACTCGATCCGGTGAACAACGAAGCGATTCGCAAAGCGGTGCTTGAACTGCATCGCGAGGGAACGACGATCATCTTCTCGACGCACGATATGCGCACTGCTGAGGTGATGTGCGATTACATTTTTATGATTTATCGCGGCGACAAGGTGCTCGACGGAACTTTACAGTCCATTCAGAACCAGTACGGTACCGATGTCATTCGTGTGCATCTGGAAGGAAACGCCAACGGGACAGCTGCGCTGGAGAGAGTGCGAGATGTTGTGGGCGTGAAGGACTTGGGTCATATCAAAGAACTGCGGATCAACCAGGGCGCTGACACCCAATCGATTCTGCTTCAGTTGTGTGAATTGGGTCGAGTGTTGCATTTTGAAGTTAGCCGACCGAGCTTGCACGATATCTTCGTACGGATCGCGAATCCGACTGCGGAAGAGATTAACGATAGTGCGTCCGCGCATGCCGCGGTTGGTGGTGAGTAGTCGCAAGTTTATTCAAAAAGCAAATTTGTTTAAAAGATAGTGAATTCAGCATGCGTAAAGTCTTAGTGATAGCGTGGCGAGAATTTAAGGCGACTGTTCAAACGAAAGCCTTTGTGGTGGGCATTGTGTTGATGCCGATCTTGATGGGCGGCAGCATTTTCGTGTCGGTCTTGACCGAAAAGCTTGAGGATCGTTCCTCTAAAACGGTTGCGATCGTCGACCGAACGCCT
>JBGSJB010000435.1:0-5055 GCA_041742175.1 Pirellulaceae bacterium | reverse complement strand
CCGTCGCTTGCGAATTTGATTCGCATGCTATGCCGAGTACGACGGATAAAAGTACGGTTAGCGTTTTCATTGGTTCAAGAATATTGAGCTTTGAATGACTTCGTGGATAAGCGAGCGAAACCCGTACGCGTGATCTCGGCTTTTTGCCACAACCTGATCGATTACAGCGTGATCGGAATACTGTGGACCAGTTCCCGTGGCAAATGTAATTAGATGCTGTGTGAGAGCCCGGGCAATCTGTTCGGGATCAGCGAACAGTGCCCGGCGAAACTCCCTATAGTTGGAGAAAGATTGACCTGTGGGCAACTGTCCGCTTGCATCTACAATCAACCCTTGGGCGACACGAGATTTTAGCGGTCCTCGCAGCGTTGGGTCACGTAGAAACGCTTTCGCATCAAAGGTAAGTGGACGCACAACTTGAATCGCATTTTGCATATCGCTGCCGGCCGATCGATAACGTTCACGCCAACCGCCGATCACATCAAAGCTCTCTAACGCAAAGCCGGGAGGATCGATCTTGGCGTGGCAAGCTGCGCAGTTGTCGTCGCTGCGATGCATATCGAGTTGCTCTCGGATGCTGGTGGCGCCGCGGATGTCGGGCTCGACGGCGGGTACACCTGGCGGTGGAGGTGGCACGGGCTTACCCAAGAGACGCTCCAGCACCCATACGCCACGCAACACGGGCGAACTGGTGGTACCGTTGGCAGTGACCTTCAGCACACTCGCTTGCCCAAGCAATCCACCACGTACGGAATCAGCGGGTAGTTTCACCTTGCGAAGCGCAACGCCTTTCACTTCAGGGATGCCGTAATGTTGGGCTAGACGTTCATTCAAAATCGCAAAGTCAGACTGTACAAAATTCGTGACGCTCAGGTCATTGGACAACACTTCATCAAAGAACATCCTTGTTTCCTGCACGCAGGACCACTCGAGCAATTCATCCCACTCTGGATAGAGGCGATCATCGGGCGTTGTTGCATTGATTTTGCGAAGATCCAGCCACTGACCGGTGAAGCTTTCATTGAATGCAGCTGCCTTGGGGTCTTTTATCAATCGCTCAGTCTGTTCGCGAAGGATTGCAGGTTCGCGCAGATGGCCATTGGCAGCCACGCTGATCAGTTCATCGTCAGGAGTTGAACTCCATATGAAATAGGACAGACGTGAGGCCAATGCGAAATCGTCCAAAGCACCTGGAGGAGCATCTAAAAATAAGAAATGTGGCGAACACAATGCGGCTTGAAGGGCGACTTTGATTGCTGCAAGAAAGTTTGTGCTTCTGGCAGATCTGTTATAAATGTTGACGTAGTGCGCAACTTCTTCCTGGGCCACTGGACGTCGAAAAGCACGCGGCAAAAACTCACGTAGTACTCGCTCCGCATCGTCATGCGTAGCGGTGGTCAAGTTTAAGCCTCCGAATAGTCGTGCATGCCCAGGTGGCGGCCACGAGTCATACAACGGACCTTCGACCTCCACCCATTCCATCGCCAGCCCGGGGCCTTGATACGTGTTGGCATCGAAGCCTGCTTTACCCTTTAACGATTGCTCCACACGATGCTGAGTACCAGGGCCGGCTATACCGATAGGCGATACACGGAGCGTATCTTTTTTTCGTAAGTAGGTCGTCACCTCAACGACTTTACCTTCTGGCGGGAATTCCTCATAAGTCACCACCCAGGACGTATTTGAGTTTCGCTCATCGCCGGCTTTGATACGAGCTTTCACTGTCTCGCCACCCCATGCCCGCGCTTTGATGCGAAACCGATACATGCCCGCAGTCGGTGCGCCGCGGTAACCTACGATTCGTTCTACGAAATCACCAAATCGCACGAGCGCATCGGGTTGATCACCAAAACTCCATGCAAAGCGACTGTAGAAGTCTCTGCCAAAGTGCTTCACGTCCCAGCGTTGTGGATATCGAACGAGATGCGAATCAGGTGCAGGTCCCGCGGCGATAATTTCGTTAAGCGCGTCGCGGGCGGTGAGCATATAGGATTGCAAATGTTCTGCTGATACGCTGAGTGCCGAACCCACTTTGTCAAAGCCCAGTGACCGACCATCTTCGGGCAAACCAGGTCGGTAATCCTTTTGTACCCCCAGCAGGTCTCGAAGCGTGTTTTGATACTCGTCACGATTCAACCTGCGTGCTAAAGCTCGGCCTTCGATCGATTGGTGTTGCTTGTCTGCGTCGTACAACCCTTTATCCAATGCGGTCAGGAAGGCATTCGTGATTTCTGCTGCTGGCCGATCTTCCGACTGGGGTGGCATCTCACCATCTTGAACGCGTTGTTTGACTTTCGCCCAAGTTGAAAAGGCTTTCGCATCATCCAGTGCAAACGAAAGCTCCTCAAGGTTCAAATTGCCTTCCCGCGCATCCGCGTTGTGGCAGTCGTAACAAGCTTGTTCGTTGAATTCCTGGATCGCAGTAGGAATCTCCGACGCTAATGACTTCGAGTTAAAACTCAATAGCCCGACAAGAGCCGAGGCAGTCGTCGTGAATTCAAGGGCTTTCTGTATGAAAGACGCTTTAGTAAGGGAGATTTGACTTGATCGCACTATACTGCCTCCAAACCATTGAGCGTTCCGGAGCCAGAACTGAATTGTTCCACCTCGAGACCAAAGCGTTGCAGCATGCTCGTGAATAGATTGGAAAGTGGGACGTTTCGCTCGCGATCGAATGCAAGGTGCTGGCCATGTTTGAATCCGCCACCGGCGAGCAAGATTGGCAGATTGCGAGTGTCATGACTGGATGCGTTGCCCATATTGCTGCCGTACAGCACCATCGTTTGATCGAGTAACGACTGTCCTGTCGCTTCGGTCGTGCTCTTGAGCTTCTCAAGCAAACCCGCAAACGCTTTAAGCTCTGCAATCTCGACGCGGCGCAATTGTGCGAGCTTCGCTTCGTCCATGCCGTGATGACTCAATCCGTGCCGACCTTCGGATACGCCTTCAATCGGAGGGACACCATTTCCGCCGGCTTGATCCATCAGCAACGTGATCAATCGCGTTGAATCTGTTTGCAGTGCGAGCACCATCAAGTCGTATAACATCGCGCTGCGTCCAACGATATCCTCGCTGGGCGGAAATTCCTTGGGCGGTTCTGCATCGACGTGCGGTTTGGGCTTCTTCATCCAAGATTCCGCATTATGGAGTCGCTGTTCAACATCGCGGACGGCGGTGGTGTATTGATCGAGGCGTTGGCGGTCCGAAGCTGGTAGTGCCCCCTCGAGTTGTGACAGTTCGCTGCGGACGCTATCGAGGATACTTCGTCCCTGCCGAAGTCGATGCTCTTGACTGCGAATCTCTTGAGGCGTGCCGGTGACAAACAGCTTTCGAAAGATCGCGGCAGGATCCTTTTCCGGTGGAACTTGTACCCCGTTGCGCGTTGTTGACAAACCGCTGTTGTGCGTCGTCAAAGACAAGAACGGATATCGAGTTGCGCTGCCGACATGCTACGCGGCCAATTGATCGACTGAAACACTGTTCTTGAACGATGGCGAACCAGCGTGAGGAGCACCGGTGAGCCAAGAGAGTTCTGCCGCGTGCCCGCTTCCCGCATTGGGATGCGATATGCCGCTGATGATGGTGAACTGATTTCGATAATCGGCAATTTCTTGGAGATAGGACGTCAACTCGTAACCGCTTCCGGTCTGCTGGGGAAAGAAGTCGGGACCATGCAATCCCAAACCGCGACAGATGAACAACATGCGTCGTGGAGACTGCGATTGACTTTCCTTTGCAAACGCTGGGGTAAGTGACTCCAGCAGCGGCAGAAATAGACTGACGCCTGTAACGCGAAGCAAGGCACGTCGATGGATCGTATTGTGCAACATGGCAATCAGCTCTGGCTATCGGTTAAGGAACATGGGACTTTGAACGACTTCATGAATTGCGGAACGCAAGCCATAATTCTGCTTTGCAAGCCGCTGGGTGATCTCTTTGACGATGGCTCGATCGGCGAACTGCGGACCAGTGCCGGTCGCATAAGTGGTTAAGTGATTCACCAGCGAACTGGCAATTTGATCGGGATCAGACATCAGCAGTTCACGGAATTGGCGAACATCGCGAAAGGCTTTGCCTTCATACTCGCTATGCGACTCGACATTCATCCCTAAGCCAACGGTTACTGTGGGACGAACTCGCGATTTCGGGTCACGCTCAATGCTGCGAATGTCCAGGTGAATCGGCCTAGCGACGACGAGCGTTTCAGTTACGGCATCGCGACTGGCGCGATAACGTTCGCGGTAGCCACCAGTGACGTCGAAGCTTTCTAGCGCAAAGCCGGGCGGATCGATCTTGGCATGACATGCAGCGCACGACGATTCCTCGCGATGTTTTGCCAGCTGTTCGCGTATCGACTTTGCACCGCGAATATCAGGTTCCAGCGCCGGAACATTAGCGGGCGGCGGCGGTGGTGTCTTTCCAACTAAACGATCCATAACCCAACTGCCACGCAAGATCGGCGACGAGGTCGTGCCATTGGCGGTCACTTTGAGAATACTCGCTTGTCCCAAAAACCCGCCACGCACGCTGTCGTCAGCAATAGGTACTTTGCGGAAATCGATTCCAGTGACACCTTCGATGCCATAGTGTTCCGCGAGGCGGTCGTTGAGCATCAAAAAGTCGGACTTCACGAAGTTCAACAAACTAAGATCATGTCCGAGAAGTTCTGCAAAGAATCGTCGTGTCTCTTGCACACTCGACCATTCCAACAACTCATCAAACTCTGGGTAGAGTTCAGCGTCCGGCGAGGTTGCGTTGATCAACCGCAAATCGAGCCACTGGCCCGTAAAGCCTTCGAGAAAAGCTGTCGCACGTGGATCGTTGAGCATTCTTTCGGTTTGTTCGCGAAGCATTGTTGGATCACGCAGCGCACCTGATGCGGCCAATTCAAACAGCTTCGCATCTGGAAGGGAATTCCATAGAAAGTAGGACAACTTTGTCGCGAGATCGTAATCATTTAGCTCGCCGGGCTGACCGTTTGTTGTTACACACAAATATATAATGCTCTAGTCTCGCAGTTCGCGATCGGCTAAGTCAAGGTTTGGCTTTTGCTGG
>JBGSJB010000434.1:0-7501 GCA_041742175.1 Pirellulaceae bacterium | reverse complement strand
CATATCATCCACAGCCAGAGCAAACCCAGCCGCTTGCTCATAGCCACTTACTGCCGCCAGCGAAGTTGTCAGCCCAATCATTTCGCCGCGAAGATTCACTAGCGCACCACCACTGGTCCCCAAGTTCAACTTGGCATCGGTATGAATCAACGTTCCGAACTGATGCAAACTCTCTTTGACGGCAACGGGATTCGACTCAGGAGCATCAGCCGGCGCAATGCGATTTAAGTTCGCGATCATGCCCCAACTCGCACTCGCTTGCCCATCGCGAGCAATCGCATAGGGATTGCCGAGCGCGATGACGAACTGACCTTTTTTCAAATCTTGAGTTTTACCAAACGTGATCGGCGTCAAACCTTCAGCCTCAATCTTGATCACTGCCAAGTCTGTGAATGGGTCAGCCGCATAAACCTGAGCCGGCTTGCTGACCACGCGAGCCGCGTACACGCGCTTGTCCAACCACACGTAGTAATCATTCTGCCGTGGATCGTCGAGCACATGCGCGCAGGTTACGATAAACCCATCGGCACTAATCACAACTCCACTGCCAAAGTGCGACGGAACAAAATCCGGGCTATCAGGGAGCGCATCAAATCCGCCACTCTGTGGAATTCGCAAATCAGTGACACGCGCCGCAGGGGCTTGGCCACGTTGAACACGCGCGATCGCTACCACTGAGCGTTCAGCTTTCGCAATTGCGGCAGTCGTCATCTGCTCGATCGCGGCCAGCACTGCCATGCCTTCCGGCAGTGCATGTCCATCCTGAGCTTTTGCAGTCGATACATTCTCTGATGCATCCGTTTGTGCGCAAGCGAAGCGACAGACTGCTGAGCAATGTGACATCCCAACGATGATCGCCAAACAAATTCGAATCATGAATCTTTACTCTTTGGCAAGAATTTTCAGTTCGTCAAAATCAGCTTGCGAAGCATCTTTGACATTAACTTTTGTTCGCAAGCAAGCCACCAGCCCGGGTACGTCCCAGTAGCGAGCCGCGCCGGGCAGAAAATTCACATCGCGAATCGAAGTCGCTTTCGCAAATCGAAATCCTGCAACATCCAAATCGACAGACACGTTCGCCAGTGCTCCGCCAGTTATTGTTTCCGCGCACGCGACCCCTGAAGCTACCATCGCCGCATCCGCGCCTGATGCGCTGAGCGAAATTTGCTTTTCAGGATAGCTCGACGACAACCAAGCAATCGTCGCGCCCAACTGACGCGCTCGCTTTGAAAATAATGGCAAGTTATACGCATAGGTGAAAGCCGCCGCCAATCTCGGATTGCTAACTAACGGTTGTTCAGTCGTTCCAGCACCAATCAAATCCACGGACAGCGCTGCCATGATCTTTTTCGCTTCATCCTTTTCACTGATCGTTATCTGCAATCCAGCTGCCTGCGCCGCGTGAACTTCCGTGACTGACCACGAGCCATCCTGCGGAGTCGACAAACTCCACTTCGAATCAACCTTCTCCGCTTTCGGTGACTCCAGCTTGAACGACGTCAGTCCCAAACAAACGCGCCATCCACCCTTCAAAATCGACTTCAATTCGGCTTGTTGGTTGCGATCACCTTCCAACAACCCGCGCATCACACTATCCACATTTTCCGCAAAAGACTTCATCAGCCTGCGTTCAAACTCTTCGCCACTTGATGGTGCTGCGTGCTCAGCATCCCACACTGTCAAATCCTTTCCCAGTGCGATCTCAAAGTCGCGTTCAAGAACCGGCTTCTCAAATCCCAACCCGTAGTGATCATTCAACCATCCATACATCGCCACGCGGCTGACATGATTAAAGTTGTGACCAAAGTGAACTGCAGGAAACAACGCAACCTTCTTTTCAGCGCCATACAGCCCGAACAACTTTTGCAGCTCCGGATAACCATCCTTCGGCATCGTCCTCGTCCAATCATCCGCCGCAGTCATTCCCAGCGGTCGCGGCGCGATCAGTCCCGCCATCTCGACGTTGCCTGTTCCAACACGCAACCAACAGGAATTTTCGCACGTACATCCACCTTGCATACCAGTGCTGACCATCACCGCTGGAAAGGCCAAACTGATGCGAGGATCGAGTGCAGCACCGATAAACGACTGTGTTCCACCACCGCTTGCACCCGTAATCGCGATGCGCTTCGGATCGACGACACCCAAACTCAGCAGCATGTCGACAGCTCGCTGCCCAGCCAGCGTTTGCAAACCCGGAACCGACTGACAATGCGACTCTGCGAGCGGACTGAACAGCAACCAACCATCCTCTTTCACTTCCGATTCAGCAGGTTGTTTTGCAAATCGATGCGCGCGATCAAAATTAATTTGCTGACTATCGCAATACCCGAGCATATCCCAATGAAACACGACACAGCCCATCCGCGCCAGTTGCACACAACGAGCTTGAATATGGTTGCGAGCCGCAGTCTCAAACCGCTCCGCGCCACTTGCCAACAACTGCTTCACCTCCGCCGGTGACGCCTCATAGAACCGCGCATTGTTCCAGTGACCGTGCGGACACAACACTCCAGGCACCAACTTGCCCACCTCGATTCTCTTTGGGCGATAGAGATTGCCCGTTACATACAGTCCAGGCAAACTCTCAAAGGTCACCTTCTCAATCGTGTAGTCGTCCTTCTCGATCTTGCCATAGATCTTTGGCTTCACGGGATCAAGCTCCGGCTTCGGCCACAACCCCTGACTCACCAACAATTGCAATCGCAAATCCTCAGCCCGCGCTTCCCATGTTCCCAAATCCGACGGCGGCGAAAAAGGGCAGTGGCTATCGAGATCGCGCAGAATCGATTCATCTGAACTCGCAAGCCGCAAGTCAAGAGTTGCACCCGCAAAGAGAATTGCCGCTAACAAGCACAAGCATCGACAAGTGAGCATAGGACGCTCCAACATGAGAGGTGTGATTCGAGGGGGACGCAGCAACACACAGCTTGGTTGGCCTATAACTCAGTTGGCAAGCGATCACAGTTGCGAACTTTTCGCCGATGCGGATTGATGCGGTTCAAATATTGTACGTCGACGCTGCTCAGCTTGCTTGATTGCGTCCGTAGCCGCTCGAAAAAGAACCTCTTGCACGCGATAATTCGGTCGCCCATTTTCTGCAGTACGTCGTACGTATTGACCATCCGACTGCAATTGCCACGAATTCTGAGTGTCCCTGAAGAAGCTCTCGAGAATTCCAATCAAACGCTTGCGGTTCGTGACGTCTTCGATAGGCACTAGCAATTCGACTCGCCGATCCAAGTTACGCGGCATCCAATCCGCACTGCTGATGTAAACCAAGTCGTCACCACCGTGATGGAAATACAACACCCGTGCGTGCTCAAGAAAGCGATCTACAATGCTGATCACCGTTATATTCTCGCTCAAACCCGGGATGCCTGGCTTCAAGCAACAGACGCCGCGGATATTCAATCGAATCGTCACACCCGCCTGCGAAGCTCGGTAGAACGCATCAATTAACCGCGGATCGACCAACGCATTCAACTTCGCCACAATCAACGCTCGCTGACCTTGTTTCTTGCGCTCCGTCTCTGCTTCAATCAAACTCAACAACTTCTTCCTCAATCCGATAGGTGCCGCTTCGATCGCGCGATACGGTTGCGGTTGGCTGTAGCCGGTCACCGCGTTAAAGAAAGCGCTCGCATCGGCCCCTAACTGCTCATTGCAAGTCATGTAGCTGATATCGCTGTACAGACGTGAGGTCGCTTCGTTGTAGTTGCCCGTTCCAAAGTGCAGGTAGCGCACGATTCCATGCGGTTCACGACGGACGATAATACACAGCTTCGCATGTGTCTTAAGATTCTTGACACCATAGATGACTTGCACCTGCGCCTCTTCCAACTCGCGAGCCCACTCAATATTTCGAGCTTCATCAAAGCGCGCTTTCAACTCCACAATCGCCGTCACATACTTGCCGCGCTCGGCTGCGCGGCGCAGCGCTGCCACAATCGGACTGTTGCGGCTCGTACGATACAAAGTCTGTTTAATCGCCAAAACGTCGGGGTCGTCAGCGGCTTCTTCGATCAAACGTACGACCGGCTCAAAGCTCTCGTAAGGATGGAACAGCAAGATATCTTTCTCGGCGAGCGTCGCGAACATGCTTTGTGTGAGATCAATTTCGGGACTGCGCTGCGGAGTCCAGATGGGATCGCGCAGTGCATCGTAACCCTCCAGTCCCTGCAGTTGCATAAAAGCTGAAAGATCCAGCGGTTCGTGGTCAAGAGCAGTCTCGGCATCAGTAACATGCAGCGCAGTCTGCAAGAACTGCAGCATCTCAGCAGGCGCACTGTTGAGAATCTCCAGCCGCACGCAACTCGCCGTTCGACGCTGCTGCAACAACTCTTTCATGTCACTCATCAAGTCCGCCGCCGAATCTTCTTGCAACGCACCATCAGCGTTGCGAGTGATCCGAAACGGTGCTGCAGTCATCACCGTTTCATTGGGGAAAAATCTTCCCGCAAACGTAGCGACGACATCTTCGAGCATCGCGTATGAAAACCCCTTCTCGCTCGGAAGCGTGATGATCCGAGGCAATATCTTTCCTAGCGGAATAATTGCGAATCGAATCGGCGGATCCTTCTTTGGCGCCGCGACTTGAACACACACGTGCAGTGCATGATTGACTAACAACGGAAAATCGCTCTCGTCATCAATCGCCATCGGCGACAACACCGGAAAGACTTCTTCTTCGAAGATGCGTTCCGCCGCTTCACGATGTCGCACGCTCGCTTCCACCAATCGCACGCGCGAAATTCCAGCCGCGCTTAGTCCCGGCTCCAAATCTTTATGGAAACACTCGTACTGAGCTTGAGTCATCTCAGTCGTGCGTTTGCGGATCGATTCAAGCTGCGCAGTTACGGTCATGCCCGACGCATCCGTCGAAGCCACCTTCGCCGCCTTCTGCAACTGCAAGCCACCCACCCGCACCATGAAGAACTCATCCAAGTTGCTACTGGTAATCGCTAAGAATTTCAATCTCTCAAGCAACGGCACCTGCGGATTCTTGGCTTGATCCAAAACCCGTTGATTGAATTCGAGCCAACTGGTCTCACGATTAAAATACTGATTTGAAAGTTGGGTCATCGAAGCCGTCTGTCTGGTTGTTCAAAAAATGCTAGTTGGTCAAGACTGTATGAGTAGTGGGTTGTCTGTTGAATCGCGACCTGCGGAACAAGCTCCACGGAATCGGCGCAGCCGCACATCGATCGTCAATCACCCAAAAACCGCGGCGAACTTAATCTTAAACGCGTTACTTGGTTTCTACCATGCATTCACTGCAACGATTGCGCCGCCAACTCCACCAACTTGCGCGCGTTGACTCTTAGATCAAATTGAGCTCGAGTGCGTTCCGCGGTGCGAACCAACTTCGTATCCACTCTACTTCGATCTGAACCGATCGCTTCGAACGCAATCTCTATTTTCTTCGCCAAGTCAATTCCATCGCCCGGTTGTGCTAACCAAGCCGTACACAGTTCAGGACTACCTGCAGCCAAAACCTCAGCTGTCCCCCCAACCGCAGTTGCAACGATCGGTTTCGCCAACATTTGCGATTGAATCAGTACCAGCGATAGTCCTTCCGACAACGACGGATGGACTACGAGATCCGCTGCGTCCAACAAACGATCTGCATCACCACGATACCCTAGCAACCGAATATGCTGGCCAAGTTGCTTGTCGGCAACCCGCTTCGCCAATTGCTCGTGCTCCGTCCCCTCACCTGCGATCAGCAACTGATATCTGGGTGTGTCACTCTTTTGAACCAATGCGGCAATCGCATCGATCAAGTCCGCGTGTCCTTTGCATGCCAACAAATTTCCGACGCTGACCAGCAATCGATCCCCTGACGATAAACCGAATTCCTTCTCCGCCCAGCTTCGCGCACCAGATTCATGCGGCGCGGGTCGACAACCTCCATAAATCACCGCCGTTCGCTCAATCGGCACGCCGCCTCGAACCACGACCTGCCGAGCCGCATGCGACACACAAACTAACTTGTCCGACAACCAGCGATACTTCATGCGACTGCGCATTGGAAATATAGTGTGCTTGTAAGCCAACCGAAACGGCCGACGCTTGCGACACAGCCAAGCCGCTGAACCTGCTAGGTGAACCGCGTGCGTATCATTTGCAATCAATACGTCCGGCCCCCAAGCGCGCAGCGCGACCACAGTTGCCCACCATTGCCTGACGCTCAACCCGCGTCGCTCATGTAGATGCAGAATCTCACTACCACTTTGTTGGATACGTTCCGCCAAGCCGCTATTTACTCGGGCCATCCAACTGACCTGATGCCCTAACAACTCAAGCTCTTGCCCCATCGACCACAGCAAGGCTTCTCCGCCTCCCCAATTCGGCTGTGTGCTGACAAGACAAAATCGCATGAATGATAGCTTTCCGTTTAGATATTCGAGTCGCCAAATCTTAGCAGAAAAGACCCTCCCCAAGTCCAGATTGATATGGTCATTCCGATCACGTAAGGCGTATACTTACATCCACAGGCACGGTCCGAAAAAGGGCACGGCCCAGATGAAGGTACGGTCCCGACAAATGGATAGAGTCATTCTGGACCAGACTAATGCAATGGATTTGCGGAAGGAACGTTTCAGTCCAACGAACTGCTAACTGCGGCGCTTTGCACATAATCGGTATTCGCCCAGAACTGCTAGAGCGTTTGATGAACGCGGACGATAAACGAAAGACTTCACCCGCGTTCGCGAAGTCAGACCTCTGTGGTTACGGATAGCAGTTTATTTGATCGCTTGGCTCACCACCAATCGTTCAAGTAAGACGACATGGATAGCAGCGCCCTTTACAATCCTTAGTCGACACCTGTCCACTCGTCCGCAAGGACACACACATCGCAGGGGAGCTTTAGTTATGCAAATCAACGGTTTGCAATCCACACAGTCCATTCAATCACTCGCAAGCACGCAACGCGCAAGACCTTCGCAAGCGACTGAGCCGACCGCCGCCTCTTCCGCGATCGCCAACGACCAACTCGACCTGTCCGCCGAAGCCCAAGCACTCAGCGACGTCCAATCCGCCAGTTCGACTGGGGCGTCCACCGGAATTCGCCAAGATCGAGTCGATGCGATTCGCCAAGCAATCGCCGACGGTTCCTATGAAACACCCGAAAAACTCTCCAGCGCACTCGATAGCCTCCTCGATTCATTCGCATAGCCTGGGCTAGTCACGCAGTTCCTCCACGCGCAACCGCGTCTCTCCTAGACGCGGAATGCCTACCAAGCGGCAAGTTTGCAGCAATTCGCTTAGCGTCTACAATAGATTGCGATCACTGAACGCCATTTATCGTACTCTATTCAGTTTTTCTCCTCCGTTAACTGCGTGTCGGATCATTGCGTGTCGGAACAAACTAACTCACTCGACCTCGAAGCTGTCTCAGTTTCCCAATCGCCCATCGAACGGTTCGAAGAGTTCCTGCAGAGTCGCGGTCTGCGCAAGACCAAGCAGAAGCACTTTCTCGTCGAACAGGTGTTCA
>JBGSJB010000433.1:0-1616 GCA_041742175.1 Pirellulaceae bacterium | reverse complement strand
CGATCCACACGAATGAACCGGAGTCACCCGAAACAACAAGCTGACTCGGCACAAACAAGCGTTCTGATTCGGTCGACTCGTTATCCAAATGCTCCACTACCGGAGACAAAAACGTTGCCGTGACGAGCATTTCGGGACTGACGTTTGGCGGCGGATCAATCAGTTCCACCTTCACTTCCAATGTGTTCTTTTGGATGTTCGCAGAACTCGTCGTTTGCAGCACACGACCTTTGATGACACCGCTGGTCGACGCCGTTTCAATCTCGACCGGTTGACCGCGCGTGACCATCGGGACGTCTTCGAGTCGAACGTCGGCGCGGACTTGTAATCGATTTGGGTCGTACATCTCAATCACTGTGCTAGAACTTTGGCCTGCCGTCGCTTCCATGCCCATGACGCGAGTGCCCGGTGAGGCGACGAGTCGAAGCACACGACCATCCATCGGCGCTCGGATCACGTTCCGCTGGATTGCCAATTCGCTTTGACGTACTTTCGATCGAGCTTCGTCGCGCAGCGCCGTCGCTGATTGAACCTTGGCCTCGGCTTCTTGCAATTGTCGATTTTCTTCGATCAACAACTCAAGCTGCCTTTGGAGTGCGTCAACCTTCGCTTGCATCGCCGCAATTTCGTTCTGCAGGTTCGGCTGTCGCTGTCGTAGTTCGTCGAGCGTCGCGTGAGCCGTCGCGTGTTCGCTCTGGGCTTGTTGCACGATCCGCTCGGAAATTGCGTCCCTGGCAGACTGCTTACCTTCTAAGCTTCCGAGTGCAAACTTCAGGTTCGCTTCACTCGCCTCAATCAGAAAAGGCAATTTTGCGAGTTCAGTTTTGCCCTTAGCAAGATCACTCTGCGCGTCGGCAAGCGGTACTTGAAGATGAACCGGGTTTTCCAATCGCAGACTGGCAGCGTTTCGCTCGGCGATGGCTCGATTGAGTTCGCCGTCGCGAATTGCAAGTGCCGCCTGCGTCTGTTCCAACGCCAACTCCGCATCGATGGCAATCAGCCGAGCAATCGGTTCGTTCTTAGACAGCTTCTGACCTTCGACGACAAGCAACTCCTCAATGATGCCGGGCGTCAGGGCCGGGACGCTGATCGCAGTCGGCCTTGGCTCGATCCAACCCGGCGATTGAAACAGTGTGGTGCCCGCTTGTTGAGTTTCGGCACGCTTGACAATCACTGGCAAAACGGTGACTGATTTTTGAGGCATCAGTCGCCGGCCCGCCGCCGCACCCAACAACGCGAGAAAGCCCAGCAAGATGCCGATCGGCAATGCGTAACGAGTCACCCATCGCTTGCGACGCGGTTTAACTTTCGTCGTGTTACCGCGAGGCGAGCGATCGAGCGCGAGCTGGCTAAGATCGAGCGGAGCGTTTGCCATGTTACTTGCCTGGTCTTACAAAGACTTTATTGGCTGCAACCGTCAAATTGCCTTGGTCATCGCGAGAAGCTTTGCCCTGGACAACAACGGTCGATAGCTCTTTGACATTCAGCAGTCCCCGAGCATCTTGCGAGACGGGTTTTCCAGCGTCATCGACGATCTTAATTGTCGCCATGTTGCCTTTGACTTGGTCTTGTGTGCAGCAGTAGTCCCACGGCGTTGGACAACCTTCATCGGCGGC
>JBGSJB010000432.1:0-2347 GCA_041742175.1 Pirellulaceae bacterium | reverse complement strand
TCGGGCGGCAATGTGCCGGTCAACAGCCGTACAGGTGGAAATTGTGCTGAAGGTCAGCTTACCAATTTGGCGAACTCACACACCTGACCCAAAGCTGAAATTGGTGGTTTGGCGAAGCGGACATTCTGGAGCGACATATATTAGTGAGTTGTTATGCGGCCTTTCTATGACTAGGTTCCGTAATTAGGCAATGTCGACTCCGGAATCTTTCGTGTACGGGACGATCCGTTTTGAATGTCCCGAGCGTAAAATCCGTTTTTTAGCTAAAGCACGATAATCATTACCGGCGGACGTTTGTGGCCGTTGGATAAGCGGTAAGCTTGGCTGCGCTGTTCTTCGGAGGCAACGGGGTGACTCTGGCAGACTGCGGCCGCTTTGGGTGCGTGATGCGCTACGATCCAATTCATGAATGCCAAGCCGATATGGAATCGGCATCGTCGGATCGGATAAAGTCATGGGCTGTGGCACTACACAGGAAGGCAGATGCGACGATTGACGGTAAAGGCAAGGGCACGACAGCTCCGCCAGCAGAGATCGGTTGTCCGGGGATGGTGGAAGGCTCACCTCGCGGAACTTCGCTCAACGCATCAAAAAGAGAAAAAGGCCCGCGACCAGCGACGAAAACCATACCGCCCGGCTTCTCGCTATTTCGCCCCAAAGGTCATTACGATTGACGATCCGTTGCACCGACGTGAGTTGCTAGTGTTTCTGGAACAACTGAGGAATCACTACAGGTGTAAGCGCGATTTAACGGCCCTTATCGACTTCACAAGGACTACGCACCTTGTCTGCAGCGGGACGTTGCTCTTGTATGCCGAACTGAATCGATTGATTGCCTACTCGTCTAATACGGTCAAGCTTCGTTGCACGGAATCGCCGAGCAATCGCGCAAGTCAGGTCTTGAAGCAAGTTGGCCTGTATAGGCTCTGTTCAAATAAGTGCAACGTCACGACCAACCGCGACGACGTCGTCCATTGGAAGGTCGTCCAAGGTAAATTGGTGGACAATAGCCTCTACGCCCCTACCATCGAGGGGTATCAAGACCGCCTCGGCCCGGAGATGATTGACGAATTGCTTGGAGGGTTGGGCGAAGCGACGACGAATGCTATCCACCACGCTTACGATGATCTCCGCCAAGACGGCTTGCGTTACAGAAGTGAGAAAGAATGGTGGATGTTTTCGCAGATCAAGGATGGGAACGTTAGCGTTGCGATATGCGACCTTGGGATAGGAATCCCAGCGTCGCTACCGTTAAAACGACCCAATATCATGGAAAAGCTTTTTCTGCGCAAAGAAACCCCTAGCGATGCTGATTGCATCCGAGAAGCAATCGTCGAAGGCCGTACCAGCACGAGCCTAGATGGGCGAGGTTATGGGCTTGGAAACATTGTCAACGTAGTCGAGGGTGTAGAGGACGGAATGGTCATCGTTTATAGCAATCGCGGACGGTACGATTCTAGGGATGACAGCCCCTTTCCGTATAATTACGCTGATAGTATCTTGGGAACGATGATCTACTGGAGCGTTCCTATTAGGAAGCCTCAGCTTCGGAGTGCACTATGAAAATTAACCTTGGGCTCCAGTTCGGGCGATACCCGGCAGGGCGATATTTGAGTGACGGTCCGTACAGCGGGCAGAGGTTTCGCGAGGAGTTCTTGATTCCCGCGCTGCAAGGGCCGGAAGACGAGATAGAGATCACACTGAGCGATGCGCGAGGGCTAAAGTCGTCGTTTTTAGAGGAAGCGTTCGGAGGCCTAGTTAGGACTGGATATGGGGCTGACGAATTGATCCGTCGCTTCAAGTTCGTGAGCCGCGATCCGAGCCTTGCAATTGAAATTCAGGAATACATTCGTACTCAAGGCAGGAATTAACAATGTCTGCTGATTGGACCCACGTCGTCACTTGGGCCCTCGTTCTTGGTGGCTGGGGCGCCGTTCATAAAGCAACGCTTCACCGCGATCGGCGCAAAGAGAAACTAGAGATTTCAATCCAAATATGCAAGAACCTAACTGACTTGCAAATTGCAGCAATTGATTTCCACACAGCGCCGTCTTTCGAGGTCCGGAAGTCCACAGATATTGCCCAGCAAGTTGAGCGCGTAGCTGCTCAAATTCAAAAGTGTCCTCTGGACCAACTTCAAATCCCTGTGACGAGAATTGTGACTCTGCGACAACGCATCACTCGCCGGAACGTTGACCCGTCAGACTTCAAGCAACAGCCTGCTGATGGAGACCTCGTTCTCGAAATTCGAAATGCGGTCACTGATATGATCGTCTCAATTGAGGATGCCAGAGAGCGGGTTTGGAAGTAAGAAACGTCGCCAGCACTGGATAGAGAACTCACTATG
>JBGSJB010000431.1:0-15898 GCA_041742175.1 Pirellulaceae bacterium | reverse complement strand
ATCGGTTACGGATAAAGCGGTGATTGAAACATGGAGGTTTCGATCGACTCCGCTCTAAAAAGAAATTTGCTCCCGGATAGTAAGCGCGCAGTCCTCCGCCCCCCTGGGACTCGTTCACAATCCGGGAGCTTTTCTTTTTTGTCTTGACCAATGCTGGGTCTCAGGGCTTATCACGGCCCACTCTACCGAACTCAAAATTGCACTCTAAACCGCACAGTTTGCCTGAGCCGACTATACGGCAGAATCTGCGCACAACTTCAGTTGCACATTCGATTCGTTCGATTCCTTAGGTAGCGTCGTTTCTATCGTAGCCAACGTACACATGCGATCAGTTACCGTTCATGCTCTACCTAAGCAAGCTAAGTTCGACGAACGTACGTTCGACCAAGTTAAGCTTGAGTTTGAGTGGCCTGAATGCGAGCAGGCCGAACGTGCACGGCATGAACTTGACCAAGTTGAACGTGCGCAAGTTGAACTACTGGCAACCGCTAGCAACGACACTTGCAATAGCCCTGTGGTACTTCACGACTGTGAGCACTTCCGCTCAAGTTGTTGCGCATGCTAACGAAGTTGCTCCGCTGGTTCTTTTCGAGTTGTCCGCGGGTCGAAACGCGAATGAACACGCGCCAACTGCCTCGCTTACGCCTACCACAACGATCGAACGCCCGGTCGGCAAAGTGGTCGAGGAGCAGGCAGGGAAAGCAGACTCAGAGTTAAGTTTTGCGCCATCGGCTAATTTCCTTATCGGATCGCGCACCGTCGCTTGCCAAGCCGCTAGCGAGTGGGTGGCAGCCAAGCAGTTGCGTAAGCAAGCGCAGGCCGTCCAAGAACTTCACTGCGAGAGCGACGATTGCACGCGACAGGCTGCGAATGCGATCGCGGTCTTTTTGCGGCAGCAAGCTGAGCATCAACAAGATATCGCGGCCGCGGTCGCCCTTCGCGCCTATTACGCACAAGCAGGCATTTCGGAGCAATTCGGATTGCTTGAGAAATCTGTTGCCGCGCTTCAGTTGCAGCGAGACCGCCAAGCAGCGATCCTTGAGAAGGGAATCGCTGTCGCGGTCGATTTAACATCGCTGGACCGTGAAGCGATAACTCAGCAACTTCAGCGACTGCAACTTGAGAATCGCAACCGACAACTTACCGAGACTATCAACGAACTTACGCACGTTCAGTATGATTGGAAATCAAGCGTCGTCGAGCCGCTTGAAACACGCACCCAAGCGATTGACGTTGCTTATCTAAAGCAGTTTGCGATAACGCACCGGCATGACCTGTTGGCGATTCAATGCCTTGGTTCGCAGATCAATAACGGCACGGCACCAATTCTCGCTTCGGTTATAAGTAGTGCGACGGGCATGCTCAATTTGCCGCTGCCGAAGAAGTGTTTCGTTGCCCGCTTGCTAGGCCGCGAAGACAATTCCTTACTAACGCAAAACTTGAACGAAGCGGTTGCTATGGCTGTCGAAACGCAGTCGAAAGCGATCCAGCGCGAAGTCTCAGAAAAGGCCGTTTCGCTGGAGCTAGCTTACCAGCGCATTGAACTTGCCCAGGATACAACCGCAACTTGGCAGAAACGCATTTCCCAGCTCGAGCGACTTGAAGTGCTCGGTGACAATCGACCCGGCGATTTGACGCTTGCGCAGACCTCTTTGTTAGGTGCGCGGGCCGTTGAAATTGACAGGCGACTGGAGGCTAAGCTAGCTGAGGTCGCTCTCGCAGAAGCTTGCGGCGGACTATGCTACAGATGTTGCAATGGTCGCGCTTGGTTGGTCACAGCGCGTTAGAAACAAAAGCTAGAACAGACTAGCTGGGTCGGCTCGAAACAGTTTTCGAATCGCTAACGCGCCGCTGACGACACACATCAGAACGGTTAACAGCCAAACGAACACGATGCGCTCGAACGTCATGCGCATTACTAGGCCGCTTGCCTCGGCGAGCAATCCGTAAAGTCCCCACGAGAGCAGCAAGCCTGGAATGAAACCCAAGCAAGCGAGATACAGGGACTGGCAAATGATCAAACTCCAAAAGTAGCTTGGGCGGTAACCCATCGCTTTTAGTGTTGCGAACTCTGGCATGTGTTCGCTGATATCGGTGAATTGGATTTGATAACAAATGATTGCACCGACGACTAAGCCCATGATAGTGCCGATACCGAAAATGATTCCAATCGGAGTGTTGCGCGACCAGAACCGCAGTTCCTGATCGACTAGATCTTGCGTCAGGTGCACCTGAATCTGCGTGGGAGCGATGGCTTGAATTTGGTTGCGTACGGCCACCAGATCCGCGCCAGGTTTGACGCGTACGAGGCCGATGTCGACCACATCCAGCGGGCTGCCGGTTCGACTGCGCCACGGAAAGTAGGTCGGCAACATGCGTTCGCTCATCAGCACCGTGCCATCGTGCGCAAAGTCGGTACCAAGCGTGAACAGTTCGACTAACGCGATCTCTTTTTTATTCAGTTCGATATGCTGCTGAGCGAGTTCTATGGGCTCCGACTCAAATCCGTACTCGCTTTTACTCTTGCGATCCAGCAGCGCGGCATTTTGCTTGTTGGCACCAGCGAGCGTTTCGTAAAGTCGTGGATCCGAGAAGAACTTTTTGTCTAGTTGCAAGGCAATGACGCGTATGGGGCGGGCGCGGTTTCCTTCGACTTGAATCGAAGCGGTGGCGCGTTCGACGTGAACCGCACAACTCGAATCGACACCCGACTGCGCAGTTGCCTGCTCCAACAGGTAGCGCGAGAACCGCTGTTCTGTTGAAATGTTGTATCGAGCGCGACTGATGACAATCAAATCAGCTGAGAAGAGTCGCAAGATTTGCACGTTGCTGTCGAGCAACGCATTGCGAAATCCAATCTGCATAAACATTAACAGCACTGCGAATCCGACGCCGGCGGCCGCCAACAAGCATTTGCTCGGGCTGCTCGTGAGATTTTTCCAGGCGAGTGGTGTTTGCATATCGTTTGTGATTGAAAGGACGATTAAAACAAGTTGGCGGGTTCAGCTTTCCATAGTTTACGAAGCGCCAGCAAACCGCTCGCACAACTCATCAGCAAACCCATTGTCAACACGATGACGATTCGCTGCGGGTTCATCGCAATCGGAATGCCCGACGCCGCCGATGTTAAGCGATAAAGCAGTTCGGCAGCAAACCACGACACGAAAAAGCCCAGCACGCTTAAGGCAATGGCTTGAGTCATCACAATGCTCGCAAGGTAGGTGCGCGAGTATCCCATCGCGAGCAGCGTGGCGTACTCCGGCAAGCGATTAGTTACGTCTGTTGCAAGAACCATGTAAACAATAGCAGCACCAACAAGCAACGAGAGTACCACGCCGAGCTGAAATATTAAGCCGATCGGGGTTTGGTAAAGCCAGCGCGACCTCTCGCGCTCCAGCATTGTTTCGCGAGACAACACGTCGACGACCCATGACTGTTGTTCGTTTAGCCCTACTTTGAATCTCTGCTGGAGTTCGCCGACTAGTGCATCGACATTGGCACCTGGCTGCAACTTAACTAACCCCAGGGAAACGCTGCGATTCACGTCCCACGGCGAGATGCGTGCAAACCCTTGTTCGCTAGTGATCGCTGCGCCATTTGCCGCAAGTCCGGTTCCAAGTTTGAATAAGCCTGCGATGGTAAAGGTCTGTCCTCCGATTTCGGTCTCGCGTCCGATGTCAGTCGATCGCGCGTCACCGGTACTCTTGAAGCTACGACCATCGCGAGGACCGTAGTCGCTTTGTGTGCTCTGATCGAGCAAGATGGCTGTCGTGTTGCTCAACAGCAGTTGTTGGTTAGCCACCGATTCCAACTTAAAGACTTCGTCTTGTATATCGAAGGCCATCACAGCAATGGGCAGATACTGTGTCTGAAACGTTTCCGTTGCAGCTTGTTCTGAGCTGGGCAAATTGCGCCAATTTTGGATCGTGATCCATGCGGGCCTAGCAGCTTGCACACCGGGTGTGCTCGCTGCAATTTGCAACCATTTGCGATCAAACTGACTTGGCTCGTACAGATGAAAGTAATCACGAGCTCGAATGGCAATATCAAACTGCAGGTGGTTTAGGACATTCGTCGCTGTATGGGATACCGCTCCCATAAACCCGAGCTGCATGAAAACAAGCAGCAACGCAAACGCGACACCACCAATAGAAACCAGGGTCTTCGCTTGCTGATGCCACAAATTCAACAGTGCGAGCGGCGTCTTCATGACTTTGGCACGACATGATCAGAGGCGGGTGCTTCATCGGCAGCATCAGCCGCGATCGCTATTTCAACTTGGACTTGCAACTGCAACCATTTTGACGCAGTGGCTACATCAGCCCGTTCGATTTCTATTAGAACGTTTAGAGAGCGGTAGTCGGCTTTCGCCAGTGGGTCCGCTACGGCTAACTGAGGGCGACCGACAAGCCGGCTTATTTGCGCGACCTTGCCAAATAGATGCCTTGGCAGAGCGGGACTCGAGATCGTTACCTTCTGATCAACTTTGATTCTCCCTGCATCCAATTCGACTACTTCGGCCTCACAAATCGTTCGAGTGATATCGGCCAGTTCGATTAGAGGAAACTGCGCAGCTGCTTCGCCGGCGCGTGCGTTGATAGCGACAACTACAGCGTCTTGAGGTGCTTCGACAATCGCCGATTGGACTTGCAATTTCAATGCCTTCAGCTCCGATTCGATTGCTTGAACAGCTAGCGACTGTTCAGCGAGTTGAAATCCGAGCTGTGCAGCCTGGAGTTGCTGTTCGGCTTTGATCATGTTCAACTGCGCGGCTTCTTTAGCTTGCTCGAAGTTTTCAGCCTGCTGCTCGTATTTAAGTTTTGCTTCTCCGAGTGCAAGGCGCTGCTGATCAACCTGCATCGCGCCTACAAAGCTGCTGGTAAGTGGGTCTCTGGCAACCGACTTGACTCGCTCAACAGCCATCTCAGATGCAGCGACTTGTTCCTTTGCCAAAGCGACCAAGGCGGCTTGGCGATCCAGTGCTTTTTGTTGGGCCGAGGCTTGCTGCACAATCGCTTCTGCAGACGACACTTGAAGCTTCGCTTGTTGCAGCGCACTTGTATGCTGTTGCACCGCATCGCGAAGTCGACTTTCCAGAGCTTCAACGCGAGCATTCTGAATCCTCAGCGATCGCATTTTGATTAAAGGTTTTCCGGAAGTAACGGGATCACCAACTTTGACTAAGACGTCGTCAACGATATCGCCCGGCGTGGCAGTGAGGCGAATTAAACCTCCGGCTGGAAGAATCTGGCCTTGTGCGATGACCTTGGTTTGTCGCAACGGCACCGTTGGTACATTCGAAGCTGTGCCTGGTGACTTAGATGCGTTGTCGCAACCCAAAATGCAGAAGCAGCTGGAAACCAACAGGGTTAGAGTGATCGGTTTGATTACACTGCTTGCGGCCAGCGACCAAATGCGATGTAAGCGAGCGCACGCGATTTGATCACTTGCTTGCGTGTCAGGCCAATTCATGTTGATTTCCCAAACGGTCGATTCGATTCTATGCAGTCCACCCTCAAGTTTAATTGCTCGAAAGCCGCCCCTGAATTCATCGGCCAAAAAGGTTTATGCAAGCATGTTGCGAATTGCAAGCGTCACAACCGGAACGATAGTTAACCAACCGTACTTTTGATACAACCCCACCTTAACATGCGATGATAAAGACAGCATTCGCGATCATGCGGACTTGCAGGATTGGTTAGTTCGATTCGAATCTGAACTTTGCGATTCGCAAAAGACTATTTTCGAGCCTCATGCGCTAACCGATTTTTTGTTTAGTTGCAGGAAAGAGCAAAAGGATCGGCTAGCGCCTCAGGCTCGTGAAAGATCATTCCTAAGCCTAATGCGCTAGCTAACCGATTTTTTGTTTAATTGCAGGAAAGAGCAAAAGGATCGGCTAGCGCCTCAGGCTCACAAGAGAAGTCTAGTGACATATATTCCATCGGAACAGCATCCCGAAGAGTCGCGACGCGAGGAAGAATCTAATGGCCAACCTAGTAACCGCTTCTCCCGCAACGCGATTTGATCCAAATTGGAAACGCAAACTGCTTGCAGGTTCATCGCCGTCGGTCACCGCCGAATCACTGCAGCATTTTTATGGTCAAGGTGAACTTCGAAAGCAAGTCTTGCACGATAACTCTCTGGAGATCTATCCAGGCGAAATTATCATTATGACCGGCCCGAGCGGCTCGGGAAAAACGACGCTGCTGACTTTGATTGGAACACTGCGGCGAGTGCAAGAAGGCAGCTTAACAGTACTCGGTCAATCGCTTCATAAGGCAACTAGTTCTGATCTGCTTAATCTGCGAAAACAGATCGGCTTTATATTTCAAGCTCACAATCTGTTCGATTCGCTGAGCGCGACGCAGAACGTCAAAATGGCGCTCGAGCTAGCAGAGCCGAGAGCCTCTAAAGCAGACCAAACGGCGCGGGCAAAAGCGATGCTTGACGCAGTGGGACTTGGTCAACGGACCGGTCACAAACCGAAACAACTGTCTGGTGGTCAGAAGCAACGCGTTGCGATTGCACGTGGGCTGGTTCATAACCCCAGGCTGGTCTTGGCAGATGAACCTACCGCAGCGCTCGACGAACAAAGTGGCCGAACGGTGGTCGAGCTTTTTCGGCGAATGGCGAAGGAAAGTCAGGTAACGATTATCATTGTAACGCACGACAATCGCATTCTGGACGTGGCGGACCGCATCGTGAATCTGGTAGATGGAAAGATACGCAGCGACGTTTTGGTTCAGGAGGCAGCGATTGTTAGTCAGATGCTTGTTAAATGCGATGTGTTTAAGCACTTAACGCCACGCAGCCTTGCTGAAATGTCGGATCACCTGCGTACAGAATCTGTGGTCGCAGGCCAATTCATTATCAGGGAAGGCGATGAGGGGGATAAATTCTACTTGATTCGTGAAGGCGCGGTACGAGTGGTGCGTGGAGCGGATGAGAGGGAGATCGCGGTCCTTCGAGAAGGGGATTTCTTTGGAGAAATGGCTTTATTGACTGGGCAGCCGCGCAATGCGAGCGTCGAAGCGGTTACGGATTCACTTCTTTATGTACTGAGCCAAGAACAATTTAGGAAAGCTATCGCGCAACAAGCTTCATTTGAGGCGGAAATTCGGACAAGCTTGTTCGATCGCCAGTGAAAATGTGCGCTTTGCGCAAGTTGTAGCTGATTAGTGCGCAACAGTTCCTCGCTAAAAGTGGCTTAAAGACGCCTAATTTCACTAAGTGGGCTTTTTTGGAGCTTGCCGTCAGCCTATAATGCTTGCGAACTGACAGACCACCACCTGACGGCTGTGAAAAAATCTGCTATTGGGTGAATCTGCAGTCCTCTGGATGTTCACCATGTTAGATGTACGAATTAGGCGGAGTTTCCTAGGCAATTTTGATTTAGCGGTCGATGTAATACGTAGTTCGATCGCGAAGCATATTATGGGCTAGCTTGTGCAGGATAGCATGATGTCGCCAGATGCCAGTTATTTCCAATTCTCTAAAGAAGTTTGGCAAGCCGTGAATTACCAAGCGCGGCATACGCTTAGTCGCAAAGAGTTCTGCCCGGAACAGTCACGGATTGAATCAGTGCGCTGCGTTTATTTAGATGAAGAGACCGAATATCACTTTGGTCGACAAGTCTGGTTTTTCGAAGCCTCTGGTGTTGATCCCATCGGACGCAAGCATCGAATTTACGGTGCACTCGAATTCGTTGTTCAGTATGGGTTGCTTGAACCCGCTCGCGCGGCGTTAATGGAAGATCCTCAACATCGGCAACGTTTCTTGCAGGCGATCGTCAAGCCAGTGACTCAGGAAGTTTGGGCGCATCCCTCAACCAAGTTGTGGGTGCGTCTGACGCTCGCGTCTGTGATTATTTTGTCATCGATCTGGTTGCTGTCATTGGCGGCTTGGTTGATGCAAGGTCGCTAAGGTTTCCGGCTCGACTAGTTCTTGGGCTGCAATTGCTTCATTTCGCTCGCATACTGGTCAAGCAGCTCGATCGATGCGGGATGGCGGTTGGTTCGCAGCCAAGTTTCGAAGGCGACTATCTGTTTTGCCACAGGCAAGGGCTTGATCCATAGTAAACCTGCACCCGAGATCGTGGCTTGCACTTCTCCACTACGCACCGTCGCGCGGAGCGTAATCTCAGCCTTGTCTTTATTGAAATCGGCGAGTGCGTAGTCTTCCGATTTCACACCGCGGCCATCGGTTTTCCATCCGCGTGAGGCGAGTTCATTGCCATAAGCCTCTAATACGGAAAGCGTCGTTGCACCTTTAGCGATCAAGTCAATCTGCTGTTGTTCGGGATCATACTTGACGATACTCCATCCGTTCAACGCAGGCACATCGGCCGCTTCAATACCGTTCGTTGCGACATTCGCATTGAATTGATCAGGTTTTCGAAGTTGCCATGAGGCGTTTTCCAAGTCTTCGCCAACGCGGATTTGTGTGCGGCCGGATTTAAGTGTCACCAAGACAAGCGAGACATCGCATTGTCCTCGAATAAAATCCATCCAGCCCGATTTCTCTTTAAAAAGCGTGCCCGAATCGCGCCGCAGCCAACCTTCAGCAGCCATTTGTTTGGAATAGAAATCGCGAGTTTCCTCAATGCTCATCGCAGTGTTGGCAACCAACAGCGGCTGAGTTGAGCCATCGAATTCTACGAAGCCTGAGTCGACGGGGATGGGTAGCGACTTTGTCGTAGCAAACTTAGAGTAGCTGACCGAAAACGTATTTGGCTCAGCGGGTGCAGGTTGCGGTTGAATCATAACTTTCAGAGTGGTTGCCCCACGAATGAAATCCATGTCGCGGCTACTAGCGTCTTCAGTCTTTGATGAGTTTAGTCTTGCAAATGCCGTCCAGCCCGCTTGGTGGAATTTTCGAATGAGCGATGTTTCGATATCGATGAGTGAAGCTGTCACGCGATAGTGGACAACATTCTCAGCGTCGTAAATGACTTCGAGCGGCAGAGCGTCGAACTTTGGCAGTTCACGTAAGTCAACGTTGCCAGCGGTGTTGAGGTTAACTTGAGTCAGGTCAACAGCCCGCGAAAGATAGACAGAGAGCGTGAAGCCTTGCTTAATGAAGTTCATCGCATCGGGTGCGTTCGGCGCGATGTTAACTTGCGTCCAACCATCGCGCGCGAGGATGTAAAGGTAGAACACTTTGGCTTCCTCGACGGAAGTGGTTGTGCTGTACATCACCATTGTTTCATTGGTTGCAATCGCTTTCGAATCAGGAAGTCGTGGTAACGTGCGGAGATCTACGACTTCAAGAAGTTGGGGGCTGGCTTGTTCGATTGGATCATGCAGCGGTTTCAAGTTCGGTATTGCAGTGGTGGATGCGTTACCCCAAAACCGAACACGTCCGTTTTCCGAAGCGATCATTAGTAGATTCGTTTTCGGCAACCAGTTGAGCGAAACCGTTCGCCAGCCGAACGTGTCGATGACTTGAACAGCCTGACCGCTGGCGATATCCCAAACCTGAATCAAGAACTTACCGGCTGTAGCTAAGTACTTTCCGTCGGGAGAAAACGTCGCGAGATCGGAGTTACTGAAGTTGCCGTGAATAGCTGTATCGACTTTATTGTCTGCGATGTTCCAGAGTTCAATCTTGCCTTCATTGCTGTAGGCGAATCGTTCTCCGTCGGTCGAAAGAGCGAGCGTCGAATTGTATCCGCCAGTCGAAAGGGGTTGTTCGAGCTTGCCTGATTCCGTGTTCCAAATCGCTGCGCTTTCGCCGGCAACCGCGATACGATTGGGGGCAACAAAGAGAATCGCTTGCAGTGCGTGTTCGCCTGCGACGAACTTGGTCAATGGAGTCAGATCGGCGGGATTCCAGATAGTGATTTCACCTGTGAAGCTAGCCGTTGCGATCGTCTTCGAATCAGGTGAGACCGTTAAGCGAGCGACTGCACTTGGATAGATCTTTTTGGCGGCCAGAGGTTTATAACTTGGCAACTCCCAAATCTGAAGATTTCCTTTGGAGTCACCGGAAGCGAGCCACTTGCCGTCGGCTGAGGCGCCGATCGTCTTCACCAACTGTTCATTTTTTGGATCAGAAAAATCCGCCATTGGCGCTTCATTGTTCAATGACCACGCGGTCAAGCGACTGCCTGCTAGTGCGTACGATTCGCCTGCCTGAAACATCGCTGTTGCGGTTATAAAACCGGCCGCGCTAGAGTCTCTGCAGTTGAGCAATCTGAGCCGATCGAACTGAACTAAATTCCAATTCGCAAGTTGCTCTGTAGTGGGAGGGAGCACGGTTGGTGGCGGTAGTTCGGATCGCTCATCTTTGGAAGCGGTTACAACTGTGTTACTTGCGGGACTGTTCGCGGGAGTCGGATCCGCAACCGCGGCGTCAAAATCAGTAAATGAATCGGCGACCTCTGCGGATTTCTCATCTGCAATCGATTGTTGATCGGATTGGGAAGCAGTCGACGGAGCGGGCGCGGTAGTATCCGTATGAGTTGAGGGAGGGGAGGAAACGCCGCAACCGTTCAATAACAGCAAACTGACGCAAAGAATGCTGTTAAACCTGCAGAAGTGATTCAAATTCAGTTCTCCACGTTGATACGACCCGCAGCCGGTACGATTCAAGTTCGCATGTGCCAATCAGCAAATTGCCCGCAGGCGATGCATTGTAGTCGCGATTAAGATATCCTGTATAAAGAGCTGGCGAATCGCAAAATGCACTCTTTTGGGGTGGGTGCGTAAATTCGTCGGCGGAATCACTTGAGCAACTTACTCGCGGTGCTCGAGAAAAGTCGTGGCGCTGTGGCGGCATGACGTCGAGAGCTGCTAAAGAGGAGGCCGACGATCCACCGATGGAAAGTTCGGCTGATGCCCTGAATGACAGAAGTAAATTTGACGGAACAAAAAAAACACTGGCTGCTGGACGGATACCGACCGGTCAAAGGGCGATTCGACGAAGCATTCGACGACTCGGGGGAGCTTCGTGAACATTGGCGTCCTTTTGCGCATTCTTTGGGAGCCATTGGGCCTGAGGAATTGCAGCGGCGGTTAACGCAGGCTCAGCGACAGATTGCGGAAGATGGCATTACGTTTAATCCGCATGATGTAAGCGGAAATGCATCACGGCCATGGGTGCTCGATCCCGTTCCGCTGGTGATTTCGAATAACGAGTGGCAAGGAATGTCTCGGGGGCTTGAGCAGCGAGCGCAGTTAGCCGATCTGATCTTGTTGGATCTGTTTGGGCCGCAAACACTGCTGCGCGAACGGGTGCTTCCGCCGGACGTGCTGTTTGGAAATCCTCGCTACTATCCCGCTTATCAATCGCTTGTGCCGAATCCTAGGCGCCACCTGCATATGTATGCAGTCGACTTAGCTCGATCACAAAATGGGCAATGGGTGGTGACCAGCGAGCGATCGCGCAGTCCGTTTGGACTTGGTTATACACTTGAAAACCGATTGATTACTTCGCGGATGTTGCCGGTAGCGTTTCGGCAATGTCAAGTTCGGCGGCTGGCGCCGTTTTTTATGACGTTTCGCGAAACGTTGCGTGAGCTTGCGCAGCGCTATCGCGAGAATCCTCGCATCGTTATTTGGACGAAAGGCCCGCAGAGTCGCGCTTACTTTGAAGATGCCTTTCTAGCGCGATACCTCGGTTACACGCTTGTCGAGGGCGGCGATTTAGCGGTGCGCGATAACCGTGTTACGCTCAAGACGTTGGGTGGATTGTTACCAGTTGAAGTTCTCTATCGACGTGTCGAAGATCACACTGCGGACCCGGTGGAATTGGCTTCCGATAGTAGTGGTGGCGTGTCCGGTTTGCTCGAAGTAATTCGTTCCGGACGTGTTGCGATTGCGAATTCGCTCGGAAGTGCCATCGTCGAGTCGCCACTTATGCTGGCGTACTTGCCTGCGATTTGCCGCAGTCTGCTCGGGCAAGAATTGTTGATGCCATCGATTGCAACTTGGTGGTGCGGAGCGCATGAATCGCGTCGGTTCGTGATTTCCAATTTGGACAACTTGCTCATTCGTCCCGCTTATCGCGTAGCTGACGAATCGCCTATTCAGCCTGAAAATCTATCGAAACTTGAACGTCAACGACTTATTGATCAAATCAATGCGGAACCGGCGTCCTTTGTTGCTCAGGAACGCGTGACGCGGTCAACTGCGCCCGTTTGGCAACAGGGACGTTTGCAACCTTGGTCCCTGGCGATGCGGGCGTTTTTGGTTGCGAAGCATGATGGCTACGAAGCGCTTCCCGGTGGGCTAGCGCGAGTCACAGAGAACGAATCGTTACTTGAACACAACATGACCAGTGGCGAGCAAAGCCAGGACGTTTGGGTATTATCGGACGAACCTGTTGAGAAGGTCTCGCTGTTGAGTTTAATGTCATCCGATGTACAGCTCAAACGCAGCGGTGCGGAATTGCCGAGCCGTGCGGCTGACAATCTGTTCTGGCTAGGTCGCTATGTCGAACGCGCAGAACAGCAAGCTCGATTGGCGCGGACCACGTTACAAGCGTTAACAAATGAAGAGATTTCTCCCAGTTCCGAAGCTCTGCTGGCGGCCTGTGTTGAGTCTGGTTTTCTGCGGGCAACGGATGTTCCTACGACCGGCGATCTTACCGGTGTTGACGTAAGGTTGTCGAAGTCGTTGTTCGATGCAACGCTTATCGGGTCGTTCCGTTCGACAATTTGTGAAGCGGCTCGCGTAGGCGCGATGGTGCGTGATCGAATCGCGCTCGATAGCTTGCGAGTGATCACAAAGCTCGAAGAGATTTCGCGAATCGATGTTACAGTCAATGAGGTGGCTGCGTACGATGTGGTTCGCGTGCTAGACAATGCGTTGATCTTGCTAGTTGCATTTGCTGGTTTGGCGAGCGAGAGTATGACGCGTGCACAGGGCTGGAGATTTCTCGATTTTGGGCGGCGTATTGAACGCTCGTTGCAAATAGCACTTAGTGTTCGCATTCTTTTGCCAACGAAACCGAGCGCGCGCGACGAAACCAGCGCGCTTGAATCGCTGCTGCTGATTCATGACAGTATCATGACCTATCGCTCACGTTATTTGGCAACTCTCCAAGTGCCCATCGTGCTTGACTTGCTGATTACCGATGACACCAATCCGCGCTCGTTGGTACATCAATTGAGTACCATTGCGACGCATGTCGATCGTTTGCCTCGAGATGAAGTGCAAGCGGGATTGGCGGCAGAGCAGCGTGTGGCGCTGGCGGCTCACAATGCCGTTCGACTAGCAGATGTGTTTGAATTAGCGCAGCTGGATGGAAAGGGCGAGCGAGGCGGATTGCATAAGTTGCTGGCGCGCGTCTGTGAACAATTGCCAAAGTTGTCCGACGCTGTCTCAAGTCGCTTTTTGATTCATGCAGGACAGCAGCGGCACTTCGGTTCATCGAATTCGGAGAAGTCATGGAAAGGCTAACTTATCGCATCCAGCATTCGACCAACTACCACTATGCAGCGCCGGTTCGCATCTGTCACAACCTGGTCATGTTGACGCCGCGCAGCGATGCATTTACCGAAGTCTTGAGCCATCGCATCCAAATCCGGCCGACTCCGCCGATTCTCAATCGGCATGAAGATTATTTTGGAAATCTCGTCCACGCCTTTTCTATCGAAGACAGCCATCGGCAGTTGACGGTAACTTCGACTGGTCGCGTGCGTGTGACGACTCGTGTGGTCGATGGATCTTCGCCGTCGTGGAACGAAGTGCGTCAGCAGATTGCAAGTCAAGCGGATCCGCGTTGGTTAGACGCTTGTCGCTTTGCATTCAACTCGCCGCGCATTCATGTCGCGCCCGATTACGCAAAGTATGCTGCGCCTTCGTTTACGCAGGATCGCGATATCTTGGAAGCGGCTTCGGATTTGACCTCACGCATTCATCGGGACTTTAAGTACGACACAAAAGTGACCACCGTCGATACTCCAACATCGGTCGCATTCGGCTTGCGAAAAGGCGTTTGCCAAGATTTTTCGCACGTGCAAATCGCCTGCTTGAGGTCGTTGGGATTATGCGCGCGGTATGTCAGTGGTTATTTGCGCACGACTCCGGCGCCTGGCAAGCCGCGATTGGTGGGTTACGATCAATCGCACGCTTGGGTTTCGCTCTACTGCGGACACGACTTGGGGTGGGTTGATTTCGATCCGACTAACGATTGCATTGCGAACAACAATCACATTCCCGTCGCTTGGGGACGCGACTATACCGATGTCACGCCGATACGTGGAGTGTTCTTGGGTGGTGGTGAACATCGGATGGAAGTGTCAGTCGATGTATGTCCGGTTGCCAGCGAAAATTCGTGAAACGGATTAGGATTAGCCGGGGTGCGTTAGCACCGGTTCACGCGGCAAGGACCGGTGCGGGTTGCGCCGACGGACTAGGGAGTCCGTCCTACAAATATGCCGCCCTCAAATTAGTTGTAACGCTGCATTAATCGCGTGCGGCGAAATGCAACGCAGCTAGGAGCGGGTCGAGCACGACGACCTCGCTTGGCGCGAGCTTTCTTCGGTGCAGTTGGTTGTATAGTTCGTCCCGGAAGTACTGGTGATTGGCGGCGAGCCCACCGGACAAGGCGAGACACCATTCGTTGTCACTTACATTTACATTGTTCCCAACTTTGATACGACGATGAACTTGTTCGATTTGGTCAGCGAGCGCACTTAGTTCAAGTTGGACGATTTTATTTTCGTTCGAATCTGCAGAGGTTGCCGCGCGCGTGAGAATCGTCGGAGCAAGTTGTGCTGCGAGATGTCGGTCGTTTGCCAGCGCGATGAGAGCAGAGGGTAACTGGGCTGGATTGCTGATGAGTTGCCGTTCGATTGCGAATTGTTCGACGAGCTTCGCCAAGTTGGGGTTTGCTCCTTCGTTCGATGGTCCATGTTGATAGCCGCTATCAATCGCTTTGGAGATTGACTGCAAAGCACATAGCGCGATGTGCCATCCGCTGCCTTCGTCACCGAGCAGCGGTCCCCAACCTCCAGCCCGGGTTATCTGACCAGTTGCGTCATATGCCGCGACAAGTGAGCCTGTTCCAGCGATTGCAACTATCGTAGGTCGATGCGGTTCCAGTTCGCGGGCATATGACAGTAGCGGCTGGATATCGGAAGTGATTGTAATGTTTGCGCAGTTGCGGAAAGCTGTTTCTTTTGCGAGTGATGCTTGGACGCGAGCGACATCGTCTGGGCGTCCGGCGCCAGCGAGCATCAAGACAACATGTTGTACTTCGTGCGGTCTGATCCCTGCTTGCTCGAGTAACTCGGTAAAAGCCGCGGATATATTTTTGCAAGCTTGGGCCCACGTCGCTGGAGCGGCTGAACCGACACCTGGGCTAGAGTGGCGAAGTGGCGTCGTGGCGGTGCCGCGTCTAAGATCGTTCGATTTACAAAGTGCGGCTGCGACTTTACTGCCTCCGCCGTCGACTGCTGCGACCCACTTAATCGAATCACTGGCAATGTGCGACAATTTGGACCCCGAAATGGCGTTTTGGAAACTTAACTTGAACTGTTGCAAAGAGCTTGGATTTATTGCGAAGTGACGGATCGAAGTGTTTCGAGCGTCTTTACTGATCGAGTAAAATCGGGAAACTTTTACGCGTGCATTGTAGTTTATCGGCTACGATGTCAACGATACTCATCGGACGGACAAACTGCCGATTGCGTTCTAATGTCAGTCGAATGCATCGCGCGATCACGGATGCCTTATCGCTTTTCTAGCATAACGGAATGCCAGTGACATTCACGCCCCCACAAAAACGCTCATTCTACCATCGCTGGGGATGGGCGATTATTGCCGTAACGGTCTGCTTGACCCCGTTCGCATTTTACAGCGCGGGTCGAACAGTACAGAGCAACGTCAATAAGGTCGAAGACTGGTTGCCGAAAAACTTCGTCGAGACGACGCAACTTGCTTGGTTTCGA
>JBGSJB010000430.1:0-5795 GCA_041742175.1 Pirellulaceae bacterium | reverse complement strand
GTTCTTCAGCAGGTCGTTCGCTGTTCGCCGCTGCACTCTGCAACAACACATCCGGATTCGCAACACGGTACCAATCGAAATGCCTACCGCCCAGCTCGATCGGCTCAGTAACCAACTTCACTTTTAGCTCAATACGCGCCCTCAATCGCTCGTAAGCTGCGAGACCTTCTCTCTTGAATTTAGGTTCCGCCGCAATCATGAACAGATCTTCTTCCGAGATTCCAAGAAAATAACGCGTCCGCAACAAACGGTGCAAATGCTGGGTACACAAACGATGTTTCATTTTAGCGTTTGAGTCCCTATTCGGGCTGGTCGCGCCATCCTCGTCAACTTCGATTTTGATTTTGTTACTATGTAGTTGAGCGACATTGTCGCAGTGCAGACAAAACCTTGACCATCGATGTCGCTGGTTCAGCCCCTCGCAGTAATCTGAAATCCAATGCCTCCCAAGAACCCACTTCGTATCAACCGGCGCAGGCTGCTGACTCTCTCCGCTGCGGGCGGCGCAGCGATGCTGTGTCCCGCCATGCAACCTAGTCTTTTAGGACAGGACAATCCAACGAGCAACCGTATTTTAAATGAGAATAAGCAACTTGGAACGCAAGCTTGGTTGCTCGACAAAACACGGATCGATCCCGCTACCAAGTATCGCTGTCCATGGATCGAAGGTTATGTCTCGCACGCCAGCATCCTTCCTGGCGAAGTGCTGAAGGTTATGGTCAGTACGAACCCGGCCAGCGACTTTACAATCGAGTTCTTTCGTCTGGGATACTATGGCGGCACTGGCGGAAGACAAATGCATGCGTCGGAGAAATTGACAGGAAGCACGCAAGATATGCCGGAAGCCGGGTTTCGTCGGCTTCAGAACTGTCAGTGGAAACCCAGTTACGAACTCCGTATTCCAGGGGACTGGCAAAGCGGTGTGTATGTCGGCAAGCTGACGGAGTTGAGCGAAGGTGTGCAGAGCTACGTGATCTTTGTAGTGCGCGACGAGCGCGCTTCGGACTTGGTGTTCCAAGTTAGCGACCACACTTGGCAAGCTTACAATCGCTGGCCATCGCAATTCTCGCTCTACGATGACGGCCAAAATCAATGGCATTGGGGCGACAAATCGCAAGTCAGCTTTAATCGTCCGTATGGAAAGTACTGTCAAATAGTAGATGCTCCACTATCGACAGGTTCCGGCGAATTCTTTCTCTGGGAGTTTCCGTTCGTCTTTTGGCTCGAAGAACATGGCTTCGATGTCACTTATATCTCCAATACCGATCTCCATCGCGACCCCGCGCAGGCTCAACGCGGCCGCGGCTTCATCAGCGCCGGGCATGATGAGTATTGGACAATTGAAATGTTCGAGCATATGCAAGCTGCTATAGCCGCCGGCGTCAACGTTGGCTTCTTTTCAGGTAACGCAGTTTGCGGGCGAATCGAATGGGACGCAGCCACTCGTTCGCTACGGCGCGTCGGCGTGTTTGGTCCACCAGGAGGAACTCGCGAATTCAGCGCTATGTCTTCGCTCAAGCACGAACGGCCGTACGCTAACGAATTGGTCGGTGCCCATAGCACAGGGCCCGTGACTGGCGGCGCCGACTGGATTTGCACCGCACCGGATCACTGGATTTATGAAGGCACTGGCATGAAGGCAGGCGATACGATTCCAGGCGTCATCGGCTGGGAGTGGCATGGCGATCCAGCGGTCAAAGCTGGCCTGGAAATTGTCGCCTCCGGGCCAACGCAATCTTCGCCCGGTGTGCCCAACGACGGCGTTTACACAGCTACGGTTTATCCAGGACCCAAAGCCAATATTGTGTTCAATGCAGCCACCTGTTGGTGGGCAGACGGACTATCAGCTCCCCCAGGTTACGTTCGCCCAAGCGTCTACATATCGCCGCAAGGCCCCAACCCGCAGCAGCAACAAATCACTCGCAACATACTGACTCGGATGCGTTCCACTCAGATTAACAAGGCTGAATAATCAGCGAATACCAGTCGGTCGAGTACGTTTCGAATCCAGGAGCCTTAGCATGGGCTATGCAACAACTGCGCCCCTTGTACCTGGCTGTGAAGAACCCCTTCTTCTCGCTTAGTACTCGCGGGAACTCTAGCAAATGCAACGCGGCGTTTGGCTCGCAACCCACTTGAGATGCGAGGATATGGCCATTCGCATCGACGACCATACACTCGGTTTGCTCACGCTCTTCAGCCGGAATCGGCAAATTGCTAAGTATCGGCTCGGCAAGTCCCGCCCAGTTGAAGATCACGCCGAGAACACCGAGAACTTTGCCATGCGCATGACCGTCTTCACGCACTGTGCAGGAATAAACGAGCGAAGGCTGTCCATCGACAAGATCGGACATGTGCGCCGACTGAAATCCGAATTGATCACCGCTATGCGTGGCCATCGCAGAAGTAAACCAATTCGAAGTGCTAACATTCTTGCCTACCGACCGAAATCGATCGGGTCGCCCATTTGCAACCACACGACCATGCAAATCGCACAGTACTAAGTCATAGTACACTGTGTAAGCATTTAGGATCACGCTCATGCGATTCGAAGCATGCTGCAACGAGTCTTGCGAGCCGGATTGCATCGCGTCCGTCAAACTGCTATCCGTCGCCCACCAACGAACATCGCAGGTGCGCTCATAGAGACAGCGATCAATGAGATCTATATTGGTGAGCGCCAAGTCACTCAATCGCGTGCCTCGAATATTGTTGCCAATCAGCGCCAGCAACTCACTGATCTTAGCGTTAGTGGTCGTGGCAAGCAGATTTGCGACTTCCGTGGTGCGACTCGATAGGTCTTGCATCTCGCTTGCAACAACTCCGAAAGCAGCTCCATGCTTGCCAGCTCGCGCCGCTTCGATGCGTGCATTAAGTGCCAGTGTGTGTGCGCTGGTGTTCACAAGGCGAATCTCTGTAACAGCGCACTCCACCGCGGTTGCCAGTTCATCGACTAACGATTCGATGCTTACCGTGCGCACATTCGCACTGCGGCCGCTCGACGTTATGCTGGACAACGTGATTGCTGAACTATTGGTAGCTGGCTTTGACGTTTCAGTTAACATTGAACAACCACTTAAATAGACATGAATTATTGAGTCTAGCAGTACTCGGAAAGATCATTTTCGATCTGTGTTTCCAGTTGATCGAGTTGCACGCTCCACTCGGCTTCAAGAATCGAAGCGAACTCAAAATCAACAATGCAAAAAATCCCATCCATCGCGCGGTAAGTCACATTGCGCAGTTCACAATCGCCATGCTCAACTCCAAAGTCATAGAGTGAATCGAACAGCTGTCGCAGTCGAAAATCGGATAACCGCTGAACAGCAACGCCACAATTCGATTGGACGATCGCGAGATTCGCTCGATCAACTTCGATCAGGCGCGGTACGAATGGGCAATTGCGTGAGCGCAGATGCTCCAATACATGCACCTCATTCTCTAATCGCTGACGCGCATGGTGACCGCGATACAACTTGTGCACCAAGCCATCAAAGGCGCACCGCACGGTCGAGCGTTCTGTATGCTTCAAAATGATCATGGAACTGTATTGCGCGTTGCAGAATTGACTTTGCCCAACTGGTCAATTGCGCCACCCATGGCGGCACGAAACAAATGGTGCCCAGACTTGCAGCACTTACATTGGTTGCCCGACTCAAGAAATCCGCCAACTTCTCGATACCTTTAGGCAAAGAAGGCTAGCACCAGCTAGCAGCGTAGGCCAGAACTAAGCCCCGAGTTGCGTGTGTTCAGGCGATTAACAGCAAGAAAGTAGCGGTCGTGACGGTCGCGCCGCCCCTTGGGACAGCGTGCTGCTGTTTGAGCTAAGCCTGATCAGGCCTAGCGTTGTTAGACCAATGTCCCGACATGTCAACTCCACGAACGATAACTCCTTTTTCGTTCCAACCTAAATCCGCGCGCACATCCGCACTGCAATAACGTAACGTCAACCCGCAGCGACGCCGGTCAGAATCATTGGCGTCCGAACCGTGCAAGAGTAAGTCACTATGCAACGACACTTCGCCCGCTTTCAGAACATCGAATACAATCGAACCATATTCCTCAGGATTGTCGATCGACTGATTTAGTACGTTATGCTCGGATGGATCACTAGGACGGTAAGTCAAGTGACCCGAGCGCTGCGAGCCAGCGACAAACTTAACACACGCATTTTCGATGTCGGCGTCGTCAATCGCCAACCAAACCGTCACTGCTTTGGAAGGAGAAAGTGGCCAGTAACTTGCATCTTGATGCCACGCGACCGCCTTGCCGTCCCGTGGCATTTTGCAAAAGAAGTGCGATCCCCAAGCGATTACATTCTCGCCCAGCAAATCGGCCACCACGTCCACAATTCGCGGTTCTGTCAAAATGTCGTACACAGGACCGTACTTCAAATGCGCGGAGCTGATCGAATAACTATCTCCGCCTGCCTGCATGACACGATTCAGCAACGCATCAAAGTAGCTGCGGATGGACGCGATCTCTGAATCCGTGAAAATCCTAACCGGTGCCAAGTATCCATCGCGATTGTACCGAGCTATTTGCTCAACCGTCAGCACCTGCGGCGCGTCATTCTCGACTTCATAAAAACGTAAGTCCCGCCCGAGCTTCGTGAGTTCGTCTTCTGTTGGAATAACGTTGAATTGCTTTGCCATGTGTTTCGTTTTTCAGCTCGATGGGTGGGATGTCGGTAGGAGCCTCCATTATGCACCATGCGCTTCGAATTTGGCAACGTATTCGAACAGCGATTATCCACTCAACCAGCTCCGTGTTCCAGCCAGCTCCGTGCTTGAGCTACGTACTCAAGCTACGAATGTGCGACGTGCGCGTCTTCACGTGCCGGTTCGCAATACTTTTCTAACAACCGATACAAAGAGCGCCGATTAATGCCGAGAACCCGAGCCGCTCGAGCTTTGTTGCCGTTCTGCTGCTTCAGAATCGCCAACACATGGGCGCGATTCAGCGAATCAAGATCCGTAGTGCCTCCGACAACGGGCGTTGGACGACATCCCTCTTTGAGCAACTCTGGTGGCAAGTCGTCGATAGTGATCGTTCCCGACGCATCCGCCAATACCTTCGCACGCTCAAGTGCATTCAACAGCTGTCGAACATTGCCCGGCCAATCGTAATCCTCAAACAGCTCCAGCACACCTTCACCCAGTTTCCAAGAGCTACCGAGAAAGTGGTTACAGAGTATCGAAATGTCACCATCGCGGTCGCGCAGCGCAGGCAACTTGATACTCAAAACATTGACTCGGTAATAAAGGTCTTCGCGAAAACGGCCCGCTGAAACCTCTTCGCCTAAGTCTTTGTTTGTCGCTGCAATTAAACGCACACAAACGCGTCGCTCTTTAATCGAACCAACCCGACGAATCACACCATCCTCCAACACTCGCAACAATTTCGCTTGCAGCGCACCCGCCAACTCGCCGAACTCGTCAATAAACAGCGTCCCACCATCTGCTAACTCGAATAAGCCCAGCTTCGAAGCGATCGCTCCTGTAAAAGCACCCTTCTCATGACCGAACAACTCGCTTTCAAGCAAACTCTCCGGAAGCGCCGCGCAGTTGATCACTACCAGTGGTTTATCGGACAACTTACTAGATGCATGAATACCGCGTGCAACCAGCTCCTTGCCCGTACCACTTTCGCCTTCAATCAAAACTGGTTTGTCGCTTGGAGCTATTCTTTCAATCAAATGCAAAACTTTTTTCACAGCCGGAGAATCACCAACAATCGTCGCCGATGTACGCTGCCGCTCGATAACATGCCGCAGTTGGGAGTTCTCACGGAGC
>JBGSJB010000429.1:0-5972 GCA_041742175.1 Pirellulaceae bacterium | reverse complement strand
TTGGCCCGGGGCAATTCGAAGTCGACCAAAACAGCGTCCACTTTTCTTTCGCGTGACTGCCTTATCCCTTCCTCGCCATCGAACGCTCGAACCACCGCTACTCCGTAAGCCTCCAACCGACAGCGGAGCGCAGCGGAGAATTCCTGGTCATCTTCCACATGCAGAACCAGCGGCGGCACATGAGCTGTCTTTGACCCAAAATTACATTCGTCTTCAATCTGGTGATGAGTTAGCACAGCGACTCCCGTAGTAAGTGCAAAGCTGGAAGGACATCTAACGAAAAGCGACTTTCAGTTGCCTTAGGCCACTTGGCTTAGGTCAATAGACAAGCCGCTCCACGCGGCGGCTTGAGCTCCACGAATTCGCTCAAGGCCCTCAACAGCGATTCGAGTGGAACCGGCTTCGAGAGGAACCCCGCGGCACCCATCGCCAATAACTCTTGTTTCAGCTTCGGATTGCGATGACCGGTTAGGATAATGACCGGAATGCGACTGGTAAGCGGATTCATTTTTAGCTGAGTCAACACATACCGCCCGTCGCCAAGTGGCATCTCATAGTCCAGAAGTATTGCAGCGGCAGGAGTTTCAACAGCGTTCCTTATCCCGGCTGCTCCCGTTAACGCCTGGATGACAGAAACGCCATAAGCCTCTAGCCTAATTTTGATCGCATTCGAAAGCTCCAGGTCGTCATCCACATGCAGGATCCAAGGCCGATCGCACTCAGTTGCAATATGTTTCTCGGACTCAACATCCGCTGTGACCGCAAAATCACTGCGTGCTAAAAAGTGCTCATCGATTCCGAGCGCAGCGAAGATCGATGTGAGCACGGAGTCGCCGTAGCGTGAACCGCTCGCGGCCAACTTCGTTTTCTCGATCGGATCTAACAGCGATTCCGCTTGCGCACCCGATTGCTCCAAAGTTACCCATAGATTGCGGTTCATTTCAATTAGTCGCTTTCGTGTGAGTGTTGGCAGATTCGAGCAGGCGTTCTTCAGGCAAACGTTCGCTAAGCGAAACTCGGATGGCATGCAGTAAATCGGCGGCATTGTAGGGTTTGGCGATGAAAAATCTCGCGCCTGCGTCAAGCGCTTTGCTTTTGTCGATGACGCTCGCCGACACCATCACGACTGGGATATGCTGCGTGTCCCGGCGACTTTTCAGTTCAATCAAAGCACTCATACCATCTCGCCGCGGCATCCGAGAATCCATGATCACCGCATCAGGCCGCTGCACAGAAATTTTTTCCAGCGCATCTTGGCCATCGCACGCCGATGTGACGCAGTAGCCGGAGCGATGCAATCGAAATCTGACACTGTCGCAAATCTCGCGATCATCGTCGACGATCATAATGGTTATGTTTTCAAGCACAGATCTCCGACCCCTTCAAGATGTTGGCTCTGACCGTTTTCAGAAGCGGTGCACTAGACTCTCCTAGTCGCCAAGTACCGAGGCAGCGGTACTCGATGGTGGGAAGAGGCCCGCGAAGACAATTACGATTGGTGTTTTCCCAAGCTTCTTGCGCGCGCTCCAAAAATGGTTGGAGCTCCATCTCATCGGTCGGAAGAACCAATAGAAATGCTTCCTCGCTTGCTTTAAATAACAAGTCATTACACCGACACACTCCCCCAAGAAACTCTTCAACTGCGACAAGTGTGCTTTCATTGCTGCGAGGGTTCGCACTAGCTAGCACCAGAGTCACCAACTGCGGACATGCTTGTGATCTCTTAATCGTTTCTAGGTAGCGGTTCATGATATGAAGAGGATCATTCGTGGGCACCGTAAACTGAAACTTACTGCCACATTCTTGCTCGCTGCTAACTGACAGCTTGCCGAAGTTCAGCTCAACCAACTCCTTGGCAATCGCGAGCCCCAAGCCGAACCCTTTACAACTGGAATGAGCTGTTTCGCCAAGTTGTTGGAATCGCAAGAAAATCTGCTGCAGGTTCACCGGATCAATTCCATGACCGTTATCTTGGACAGAGAATTCAATTGCGGAATTGCAATCATTCGCGCGGCTTACGACTACCGTCACTTCACCTGGTGTTCCACAAAACTTAAGCGCGTTCACACCCAGATTGATGAGGACTCGTCCAATCTTCTCCGCATCGCAATACAGCACAGGCAGGTTCTCATCCACAACCCAATTCAAACAAACCTCCTTGATGCTCGCCTTCAATTCCATCGTGGCGGTGACATGCTCTAGCACCTCCGCAACTGTGCAGGGCTTGCGACAAACTTCCATCAGCCCTGCTTCGAGACGACTAGAATCCAACATGTCGTCGACCATTGTATTGAGGTCATCAACTCGATTTTCAACAATGGCAAGCATGCGAACTTGCTCGTCGCTAACACTGCCGACAAACCCCTCGCGACTCAAGGATGAATATTCTTTGATGACCGTTAGCGGCGTGCGAAATTCGTGCGATACGTTGTCGACAAAGTCGTGCGCCTGCCGATAGAGCGTTTCAAGTTTTTTATTCTTGGCTGAAAGTAATTCACGCGCCGCGCTGATTTCGCGGAGCAAAGCCTTCGTCTCCAGTAGTTTGGAGTGTCGTTGAACCGCGTGTCGTATTGCTCGGTCTAAGACATCGCCCGACATCGCTTCCTTAGCGATAAAGTCCTGAGCCCCAGATCGCAGCAATTTTTCAGCTAACTCGTGGTCGTTGTTGGACGTCAGCACCACGATCGCAACTTGAGGTACAGCAGCCCGCAATCGCGTAAGAGTTTCAGTACCGATACTGTCTGGCAGGTAAAGGTCAGCTAGCAACAAATCGAATTCTTGCGTTTGTGTACACTCAATCGCTTCTCGCAAAGTCTGCGCCCACGTAACGCAATAATTTGAGCCTACGGTTCTCAATACTCGATGCACAAACTCCGCGTCTAACGCATCGTCTTCGACAAGCAAGATTGATGTTTGAAGTTTGCCGTCAGCAAACGTATCGAGCGGTAAGCCATAAAGCTTAGTATTCATTTTGTTCCTCGACATTGTGTGACATCACGTGCTCGTGAAACGTCCTGTTAGAAATGAGTCTATGTCGAAGAAGTTCGTTATTGACGACCTGGATCCACTCAGGCACAAAGTTGCACACATTAGGATGCGCTTGCACGTTGTCAATGGTCGGCAGGAGCGTTCAGCTCTGGATGGATCCGCACATCATGCGGGTTATGCGGTTGCAAAACGGCTGAATGCCTGATCAAGCTACTAATGCCCAAATCGGAAATAGAAGGTACTGCCACGACCAATCGCCGATTCCACCCAGATCTTGCCGCCATGCCGCTCGACAATTTTTTTGCAGATTGCTAATCCCATACCTGTGCCCGCATAATCTTCTCTACGGTGCAAGCGTTGGAAGACTAAGAAAATTCGGTCCAAATATTCGGGCAAAATGCCAATGCCCGAGTCTCGGACGAAAAAAATCGGTTCTGAATCCTCGCCGCTAGGGTTTGCAACGCTACCAATTTCGAGCGTTAGCGGCAACTTTCCTCGAAACTTCAACGCGTTGCTAATCAGGTTATAGAACAACTGAACTAGCAGACTCTTGTCAACAAATACGGTTGGGAGCTTCTCTACTGCGACTCGAGCTTGCGACTGATCGATCTCAGTCTGCAACCTGCTCAATGCGACTTGGACTGCATCCATCGCACTGACTGCCTGCGAGCTGCGTGGCGGGATTCCCACTCGCGAGTAGGCAAGCAGGTCTTTAACCATCTGTTGCATGCGGACCGCGCCTGAAACAGCAAAGTCGACCCAGCGTTTTATCGCAGGCGAGACTTCCGCAGAGTGGTCCTGCATGAGCGCTTCGCAGGACATAACAATTTTTCGAAGTGGTTCCTGCAAATCGTGCGAAACGACATAGCTGAAGTTGGTTATCTCGTCCCTCAGTCTTTCATTTTCAATCGCCAGTTGTTGCGACTGCGAACTTAGCGATAGAAGCAGTCGCGTGGTCGCCTCCGTCTCGAAGTGCTCGTTGATTTCAACGAGTGTATGAAGCTCGAAAGCACGGCCTTGGCTTTCTAAAGTTCTCGCTTGAAGTGCAAATGTTGCGAGTTCTCCATTCTTCAACAGCCCTTCCACACGACAAGGCGGCCGTCGTTCTTGAGCGAAACCGCTCGCTATCGCAGCGGAGGCATCGAGTTCATGCAATTGACGCAAGAACGCCGCAATAATTTGATTCAACGATGTTCCAAGAAGTTCGCCGCGTGTGCAACCAAATCGATTGAGTGCTACCTCATTGATATGCACCAGCGTGTGATGCTCGTCCAGCAACCACGTTGGAATAGGCGATGCATCGATAAAGCCACGCAACCATTCATCCACATTTCTAACCATGACAGTTTCAGCTTCCAAGCGTCACCTCCAGCTTGCTTCACGGCGTCCTCATTAATCAACTCGCCGCATCATACACGTTGATCGCCAGATGTGTTTCGAGAGTAACGAAGGAGCTTGCAGGGAAATAGTCAGGTATCACTCAGTCGCCACGCGCTGCTAAGGTACTGCAAAATTTGCTTTCCTAAGTCGCTGCGCGAAAGACCACTACTGATGACTTCGAATCTGTATGCTGATTTCCATTTGACGATCGAAAATTGCCATCAGGAACCGATTCATCGCCCGCTTGCAATTCAAGGTCACGGTCACCTATTCGTTTTCGATCGCAGTCAACCCTCAAAGTTGTATGCAGCAAACCGAGCCAGCGCTGATTGGCTGGGAACTCCTCAGCACAGGCTGTGGAATGAGCCCATCGCCTGCTGGTTGCCTGCCGATCTGCGCGAACTTTGTTCACACCTGCAGCAGAAGGATGCTGGTGTACCGATGGCTCCCATCTCGCACAGTCGTAATGGGCAGACACACACCGTGATTGCGCATGATTTTCAGGGCTACAATTTTCTCGAACTTGAACCAGCGGGCGATACAAGCGTTCCGTTTGAAGGTCTGCGGTACGCAATCGATCGTATGCGAGCGTGCAGTGATGTCCAAAGTTTGTTGGCGGCAACAGTTCATCTAGTCAAGGGTCTGCTCGGTTTCGACCGCGTCATGATCTACCAATTCGATCCCGATTTTCACGGCAGCGTGATTGCGGAAGCCAAGGAAGAGCATCTAGAACCTTTCTTGGGATTGCATTACCCAGCGACGGATATTCCTCCGCTCGCGCGCGACTTGTTTCTGCGGAATCGCAGTCGTTCAATCATCGATATCTGCTTGCCAAACGATGATTCGTTATTCAACCCTGCCCTAGGTCCAAAGCCGCCAATGCTCGACCTGTCGATGTGTCAACTGCGCGCCACTTCGCCGATGCACATCGAATACTTAGTAAACATGGGCGTTCGCGCAACGCTCTCCTTAGCCGTTATCGTGCACGGCAAACTCTGGGGCTTGTTCGCCTGCCATCACTACGCGCCGCGGAGCTTGCCCTACGATCTGCGCAAGATGGGAGAAACGATTGGTGACTGTTTCTCTCTGCGTCTGTCTGAGCTTGTGCGCGAGCAAGCCGACCAGAAGCGACTGGTTTCTCAAGATTCTGAACAAAAGTTTCTTGACCGGATTCGCGTTGATGACCATTACAAGATTGAACTTGCGGAAAGCAGCGAGAGTCTTCAAGGTATTATTAACGCCGATGGTGCTGCCGTGGTTACTACGGATTCCGTCAGCAGCATGTGCGGCTCCACTCCTACCGTAAAAGAACTGCTTGCGATCCGAGACTGGTTGTCGGCGTTGGAATCCAACGAGGTTTTCGTAACGGACAATCTAACACAAGATGTTCCGTGCGCGGCGAAACTGGCGCAACCGTTGGGAGGTATGCTAGCCGCTTGCGTTTCGGAAATTTCGGGAAGCTATCTGTTTTGGTTTCGCTTGCCACAGCGTCAAATAACCGATTGGGCCGGCGATCCTTCCAAGAGCCTTGAAGTTGTTTCGATACCGAACAGCGACGAGACGCGACTAAGTCCTCGCACTTCATTCAAAAAATGGCAGGAAGC
>JBGSJB010000428.1:0-9142 GCA_041742175.1 Pirellulaceae bacterium | reverse complement strand
TTGTTTGCTGTCGATCTTATCGCCCAATCGCACAAGCATCTCGAAGCCAACTTGATGATCGACCGCGTCTGACAACTCCCGCCGTCCGCCACCCAACTCGATCACCGCTTGACCAAGCAACTGGCCATCGATCGCCGAAATCGCACCACTGCGGTCACTGACGAACTCTGTCGCTTTGCACAGCGGCAGCTCATCGCAGAACTTTCCACCTTGGTATTCAACCATCTCTTGAAATCGTCGTAGCGCTTCGCCGCTTTCCAGCTTGTCGACTAACTGAAGAATCGCGTCCTCGACTGATTTCGATTTGCCCGTTGCAACTAACAACGCAGCGCACAACTGCAGGGTCAGCTCGCGTGCATCTTCTGGTCCGCCTCCGCGCAGCAGGTCGATCGATTCGTTCACTTCGCAAGCGTTACCAACCATGCTCCCCAACGGTTGATTCATGTCGCTCATGATCGCTTGCGTTTTAACTTGCATGCGATTCCCAGTTTGCACAAGCGACGCCGCCAACTGATCGGCCTCCTCGCGCGTGCGCATGAAAGCGCCGGAACCGAATTTGACATCCAACACGAGTGCGTCCAGCGACTCGGCCAACTTTTTGCTCATGATGCTGGCCGTGATCAGCGCGATCGATGGGACCGTGCCAGTAACATCCCGCAGCCCATACAGTTTCTTATCGGCCGGCGTGATTTCCGGAGTTGTGCCAGTGATGACGCAGCCGATGGACCGCAGTTGTTCGTTGATTTCGCTGGCACTTAGATCGCAACGATAGCCCTCGAGCGACTCCAGTTTATCGAGCGTGCCACCGGTAATCCCGAGTCCTCGTCCGCTGAGCATCGGTACGTCCAGCTCAAAACAGGCGACGAGCGGAGCTAGAATTAACGACGTCTTATCTCCCAAGCCGCCCGTCGAGTGCTTGTCTACGCGCGGTCTATCCGTCGCGCGCTCCAAACGAATGCCGCTGTTCAACATACACTCCGTCAAGTCAGCGATCTCGCGACTGTCCATCCCGCGACATAGCACCGCCATCGCCCACGCCGACATTTGATAGTTCGGAACCGTGTTCGCGACGAAACCATCGATCATGAACTCGATTTCTTCGCGGGACAAACTCAATCCATCGCGTTTGTTGGCTATGATCGCGGATGCAAACATAATTCAGGCCTATTCCAGAGGTGAATCGCAGGTTACAAGTTTAAAAAAGTCCGATCAATCGCAGTGAAAAAACAGCAGTGAAGGCGAGTAGCAGGCTATCGAAAACCCGCTGCGAAACGCGATGGATAAGCCACCGCCCAAGCCACATGCCGGGTAGCACCGCTGGCGCAAAGACAGCGTTGAGCGCGAGTGACTGCGTTGTGATCAGCCCCATATTAAAGCTGAACGGAACCTTGAATACATTGATGACTAGAAAAAACCACGCCACGGTGCCCACCAACTCAAACTTCGGCAAACTGACGGCGATGAGATAGAGTGCCATGACGGGACCCGCCGCGTTCGCCAGCATCGTTGTAATGCCAACTAACATTCCCAGCGTCCACGCAAACCATCTTTCGTGCGGAAATTTCTCGAACCAAGTCGGTCGCCACATGCGCGTAATTTGAATGCAGGTTAGCGAAAGGATAATCATTCCGACAAGTGGCTTGAACATCGATTCGTTCAATTGCGTCATCAACACCCAGCCGATGACAACGCCGAGAATAGTCGGTGGTAACAGTCGGCGTATGTAGTTCCACTGCGCTTGTTTTCCAAAGTAGCAAACCGCGCACAGGTCACCTACGATCAACAACGGCAGCAGCACACCAGTTGCATCGCGTGCACCGAAAAGAAAGGCGAAGATCAAAACGTGGATCATCCCTACGCCTTGAAACCCGCTTTTCGAAAATCCGATTCCCAGTGCCGCTATGACCAGCAGCAGACACCGATATAGATCAAGCTGGTCGAGCAACTGCGAGGTCTTTTGAAGGTAAAGTCGGCGGAACTAGGTAACCACAGCATCTTGATATCCGTACCGCCCATAACGATACTCGTAGCCGCGCGAGTTGGTAATCCCATTCACAACGATTCCCATCGGCCGCACACCGACTTGCGCGAGCATCTGCGCAGCTTGAAACGCAAGCGGCTTGGCGTTGCGTCGCAAACGCACGGTCAGCAACACTCCGTCCACGCGAGGAGCGATCGACGTGGCATCAGACACCGCCAACAGCGGCGGCGTATCGATGATGACGAACTCAAATCTTTCTCGCAAAGAGGCGATCACAAGCTCCATCTCTTCTCCCGCAAGCAGCTCAGCAGGATTCCGCGCTGGAGAGCAGCTGGCGATCACACTCATATTCGCCACAGGCCCATCACGCAGAACTTCCCGCACCCTCTTCTCGCCGCGCAGCACTTCTGCTAACCCAGCGCCGTCGCCCAAGCCGAGGATTCTGCAGATCCGCGGTCGCCGCATGTCGCCGTCGATGATGGCGACGCTTTTTCCCGATTGGGCGATACTAATCGCCAGATTGGCTGCAACAGTTGACTTACCATCACCCGGCACAGGACTAGTAATTTGAATGACCCGATTGTCGGTACCCGAGTCATGAAAGTATAGAGCAGTGCGAATGGATCGAAAGGCTTCGATACCGAATGAATCTTGACTATCGAGCATACAAATTGCCGGGTCGAGAATGGACTGATTTTCGTTCCTGGACCGAATTTTCATCTGCGGTACATGGCCCAATACTGGCAACCCGAGCGATTGCGTGATCTCGCTTGGGCTGCGGAAACCCTTGTCCGCAAAGTCCAGCAGAACTGCGAGGCCCGCGAGCACGATGAAACCCGTAGCAGCGCCGCCGAGCACATAGGGCATGATCGTTGGACTGACAAAGTGGCCCAGAGCTGGTGGAGTTAGTGTCTGCAACGTCAGTTGACTACCTTGCGGCAGAATCTGAATGCGGTTGAGTGTGTTGGTGTAGTTATCAAGCAGCGCTTGTGCGGATGCGAGCTCTTTGTTCAGCAAGTTATTCTGGCTGATGTATTGCCCCAGTTCCTTGGACTTGCGCTCGTTTTCGTCCGCCAAAGTCTGCAACGATGTGAGCTGAACATGCAATGTCGACAATCGATCTTGCATCGCTGCCTTCCACCACTTCAGTTTCCGCTGCGGATCAACCGACTGCGAATCGCTTTCGGAGGCACTCTTCCGATCGTCGTCATACATCGCTTCAACCTGCTTATTGAGCAACTCGATACGCAATCGAGTCGAAGCCACGGCTGGGTGCCCCTCACCGACAGAGTTTAGCAGTTCCTGTTCCTTAATCTGAAGGTCGACGAGCGCCGCGCGCCGGTCGGCCGTCGAGTACGGCAATGACTGTCTTGCTTCGAGCTGCGTCGAAGCATCACTTTCCTCATCGCGAACTAGAATGGTTCGCAGCTCGGGGTCGGTATTGAGCATTTGTAGAATCGCTTCAGGTGCTCGCCCCTGGGACTCGACCGCCTGAACATGCCTTACTAACGATTGAAGCTTTCGGCCCTCAATCTCAATCGCATTAATCGATTTCTTTATCTCAATGCAATGCTCTGCGAAATGATTAGTCCCTTCGTCGCCCAACCAGACAAGTGGTGCACTCTGCCGAAACTCTGCATTCTTCTTTGCAATATCATCGTACGACTTCCGCAGTTGGTCTTGTGCTTTTGTGACGACTTCGACAACTTCATTACCAAGCTTGCGGTAGGCTTCTGTAAGGTAGCGGTCATAACCAGCGATGACCGCATCGACGACGAGCTGGCAAACATCCGCGTCCGAACTCTTAAAGCGAATCTCAATCAGAGCCGTACTCGCGTCGCGTCCCGCGGGCTGAACGACTAAATGGGCCGGAGACTTAATCCAGGCGCGAAGCACCTCCCCGGACATATGCGACAACTTCGGGTGCTTCTGCAGTTCGCTCAGCTGAATCGCCATATCGATGACGCGTTCACTCATAATGATCCGCGACTCATCCAATCGTGACTGCCCGCGCACGGTGTCCGGACCGGTTCCATTTATTGTGTCGATCCCCGAGGCATCGGCATGAGGATAAACCACTTGGATTAAGGCTACGGATTCGAAAACCGGTTTTTGGCGCACAAAGTTGAGAACACCGAACACGGTGCCGAATAAGCTACCAATGATTGGAAACCATTTCCATCTCCACAATATTTGAAGAATGTCGGAACGGTTTTCAGGGCTTGTGTTTGGGTAACTACCATCGCCAACGAAGCTGGAATCGCTCGAGTGCAACATGTTATTATCGTAAATTCTGAGAGGGCAAAGCGAGTAACGATTTGAGACAATTATAAGTCACATCCAAAGATTCGCATGGGTTTTGACTTTGCCGATGTATGTATTTTTCTATTTAAGCGATTCAATCGCTACAAACGTAAACGCGGCGAACAATCGCCCGAAACCTGAAGCCAAGTGTTCTTTGAAGCGCTACCCGTTTTCGCGGCGGAAAACCGCCCAATTTCGATGCTATACTCTACGTTCTTGCTACGGGCTCAATAATTCGTTCAGGGTTAGAAATTGATGTGCGGTATTGCCGGTGCTATGTGGTTTGACGAACAGAAAGCGGTCCGCACACCCGTGCTCGACGCGATGGTCGACGCGCTGCAGCATCGGGGGCCAGACGACCGCGGGACTCACCTCGAATCGCTACAGCCTGATGTAACGGGAATAGTGCCAGGTGTGGCACTTGGTTTTCGGCGTTTGTCGATCATCGATCTCGCCTGCGGTCACCAACCGATGTCAAACGGAAATGGCTCGGTGTGGATGGTCTTCAATGGCGAAATCTACAATTACCGTGAACTGCGCCGGAGACTTGAAGGTTCTGGTCACACGTTTCGAACGGAGAGCGACACCGAAACGATCGTGCATCTCTACGAAGATCTGGGCGTGGAGTGTTTCGCTCACTTGAACGGAATGTTTGCGGTCGCGATTTGGGATCGAGCGAAGCGAAAGATCGTTCTCGCACGCGATCGACTCGGCAAAAAGCCGCTATTTTACCAGTGGCAGAACGGTCAACTGCTGTTTGGAAGCGAATTGAAAGCGCTCGCCCAGTCGCCGGATTTCGATAAGCAGATTTCCGCCGGCGCGATCGATCAATTCCTTACTTATCAATACGTGCCTCATCCAAACTGCATCTACGAACGAGCTCGCAAACTTCCGCCGGGAAAAGTGGCTACCGTTGATGAGTCGGGCGTAAAGGTTGAAAGCTACTGGAATATTGATTGGCGAGCTGAGAATGAAGTTTCCGAACAAACCGCTGCATCGAAGTTGGATGAGCTGCTGCGCGATTCGATTAAGTTGCGATTGCGGAGCGATGTGCCGCTGGGCGCTTTCCTGTCTGGCGGAATCGATTCTTCGCTGATCGTCGCCCTGGCTCAGCAACAAATGGATCAACCGCTGCATACCTTTAGCATCGGGTTCCAGGAAGCTGACTTCGATGAGACAAAGTACGCGCGGCAAGTGGCGGCCTGGGTGCGAACGGAGCACAACGAGTTCAAAGTGACGCCCGATGCAGTCAGCGTGCTCGACCAGTTGGTTTACCACTACGATGAACCGTTTGGCGACAGCTCCGCAATACCGACTTGGTATCTCTGCCAGTGGACGCGGCAGCAGGTTACGGTCGCGCTCAGTGGAGATGGCGGCGACGAGTTGTTTGCGGGCTATGATCGATACCGCGCGTTGTGGTTGAGTCAGTGGTTCAACCGCTTGCTGCCGGTTGCACCGTTGCTCGGCAGTCGCTTCGTTCAAGCTTTACCGCATTCGAATCGACAGCGTTCTTTTGTTCGACGCCTGCAACGTTTCGGCGAAGCTCTCAACCAGCCACTCGCGCGGCGTTACATGAATTGGTTGCAGATTTTTCCAGAACGCATGCGCGCGGAATTGTATCGAGATGATTTTGTCGAACGTCTACCGAACGAAGATCCTTACGAGTTCTTTGAGTCAGCGTGGCGCGGTGTTGGCGATCGAGACATCGTCAGTCGCGCTTCGCTCGCTGATCTCGTGACCTACTTGCCTTGCGATTTAATGACAAAGGTAGACATTGCATCGATGGCGCATAGTCTGGAATGTCGTCAGCCGTTCTTGGATTATCGGTTGGTCGAATTCGCGGCCGCGTTGCCGGCTTCGCTCAAATTCCGGTTCGGTGGCGGCAAGCGACTGTTGCGTCGAACGTTCGAACGGCTCTTGCCCAGACAGATTTGGACACGCAAGAAAATGGGATTCGGCGTACCACTGGGAACGTGGTTTCAAAACGAACTGCGCGAGCTCACAAGCGCTAGGTTGCTAAGCCACGACAGTCGTTGTCACGAATTCTTGCGGCCGGATGCGATTCAAGTTTTATTGGACCAACACATGACCGGCAAAGTGAATCACAGCTACCGCATTTGGAACTTGCTGGTGCTCGAGTCGTGGTTGCGTCGCTGGCATTAAGCGTGGTGTCGACTTTCAGCCGACGTTTCGAGGGTTCAAAGATCGGCAACTAAAAGTCGCCACCACTGTTATTACAGCGGCACGTCGCGAAATTGGCGATGACACTGCGTGCAATTTTCATTGATGCGTTTGAACGCGGAATTTAACTGATTGACATTCGCATCGGATTGGTTTCGATCCCTCAAAGCTAACTCCATCTTATCCGCATCGGATTCGGACTCCGCCAGCATCGCACGAAACTCGGCAGGCTCGGCCGCGACTGAATCGAGCCGCAGCATTTCTACAAAGTGTTCTTTCAGTAGCAGTGCTTCGTGCGCAGCCTCAAGATCCGGGTGCTTTGTCAGCGGCTGCCACTCGGCGGCGGCAAACTGCTTGAGATGGTCGAATGTATGTTCGAGCAGCACCATCGACTCGGCCAGCGGCGGAAGTTCAGCCACACTCGGAAAATCCACTTGCATTGCATCGAGAACAGCATCATCAATAGGCCGCGCGATTGCGGCTGATTTGTAAAGGCCTTGATAGTTCGGACTTGTTCCAGCGAAAGCTAAAACGTCCGAAGCAAAGCGTGAGTCGAGCATACCGTTAGCGACGCAAGCGACGGTTGCCGCGGCGGGGCTGCGATGTTTGCCGTGATGGCAATGCACATAGATCGGACCTTCCAGATCGCGGACTGCTTTCGCCAACTCCGCCATTCGCTGCTCGGGAATCCCGTTGTAGCCGTGAGGCAAGTGAATATAGCGCAAGTCGTATTTTGCGGCGAGTTCCGTGTCGGGCTTCGCACCATCGACACTGATCACCGTCTTGATCCCCAGTTCCCGCAGCTCACGAAACGCCTCTTCACCTTCAGGCTGACCGCCCGAGATCACACGCTCGTGCAACTGAATCGCATTCGGCAAGTTCTTGGCCGCAAGACGTAGTGGGAATTGTCTTTCAACGGCAGAGCGTTCATTGCGACTGGCCACTTCATCGTCTGAGTTGCACGCACTCATGCAAACTAGTGTTAGACAGCATGTCAAATAGCCTCTGCTTGAAAACGACATCGTCTGTCCCCTGCACACATCACACCCTGCACACATCACACAACTTAGCCACACCTTAATCCTCACCGTTGGCCGCTAGACATTGGCGAGCCGATGCGTTGGCACGGGACGACCAGGCCGAAAGCTCTGCAACGTGTTGAATTTTGCAGTGGCATTGAAGTGTTGGGCAACGGATTCGATGCAATCTCTCACCGCATCTGTAAGCGTTTGCGGATCGACAGCAACTCGAGCGTTCACGACTACATCCGCAGTATTTGTTTCAGCAGCGCTGCCGATCGACAGCTTCGGCGGCGTGCTGCTACTGATCAAGTTCACAACGGCGAATTTTCCATCTGACATTCCGATCGCCTTGAGATGCGCAACCTCAGCGGACTTGGCACTCAGCGTCGAACTCAATTCTTCGATGACACTCAATAAGAACTTGTCCATATCAAATGCTTGCACCGAAGTTACCGACAACTGAGCGTTCAACCATCCGAGCTCGGCTTCGCCTTCCGCATACACGTCGTAATCAACGTCCATAACCTTTTGCCCGAAAACTCCCTGCTGGTCGAGATACGCGCACAACGAATCGAAACCTTGGCCACTGGTTGCTGACATGTAGACGATGGAAAGTCCCGGGAAATCGTTTTGCAAGAGCGCCGTCAGCTCGCTGATCTCGCCCTCGCTCAGTTCGTCGATACGGTTCAGGATCACAAAGTCGGCTTCCTCGATCTGCTTGCGGAAAATGTATTCAGCCTGAGGTGAAAAACCACCCTTGCCCGATCGACGAAGAATCTTCATTCCGTGGCTCGGTTTGATGATCACTCCATAAGGCGCGATCTCGAACGGTTGCGAGTAGATCTGTTGCAATGGACGGATCACGGTCGCAACCAAGTCGGTGCAACTGCCCACGGGTTCGGCCAATAGGACTTCGGGCCGCTGGTCCGCGCTCAGCCGCTCCATGGTTGCGGTCAATTCATTGAAGTTGCAGCAGAAACACGACCCCGCTACTTCGCCAACATCAAAGCCCTGAGCACGCAGCAAATTGGTATCAACCAGATCGGTTGCTTGATCGTTGGTGACAATGGCAACGCGTTTGCCAAGTGACTGATAGTGCCGCGCGAGCAAGCCGATCGTGGTCGTCTTGCCAGCTCCAAGGAAACCACCAATCATAATGAAACGCGGATTGGACATATGTATTTACCTTCGCAATCGAATTTGAATGCAGGGGCGTTTAGAGGTTACACCGCCGGTGAGTGAGAACCTGGCAACAAGCCGCAAGTTCCCCTACGCGATTATAACTTAACCTTCGCTTCTCTCCGAAGTACTACCAAAGTAACTGGCAGAAGTGCTAGCACGGGAGACTGATACGAAAAAGGGCCCGCTTGGTGGCTCTTCCAAGCGGGCCCTCTTCAACCGTGAAATGCGGGCCTGGGGCTGATTCTGCCTATGTGTTTGTCACCTACAGCGGTGACGCGCCTCTAAGGTCACGGTGCGTCCCTGTCGCGATCGCGTTTTCTGTTTGCATTTCTTTCTGCCGCGCGTGGCTCCTCACGACAGCGATTTGCATTTTCAAGGATGTGGTCCAGCGATTCTGTTGCTGCGGTCGAGTCGGAGGAACTCAGCAGCCCTTGCGAGCGGAACAACCTAGCTCCGCTACGGGCCTCGGTCG